>DASWUV010000165.1:0-8855 GCA_036401495.1 Pseudonocardia sp.
CACGTCCAGGTCGGTCCGGTTGCCCGCCGCCTGCCAGCGGGCGGCCATGAACCGGGAGTCGTCCGACAGCGGATCGAGGTCACCGACCAGGAAGTAGGCGGGCGGGAGCCCGGCGAGGTCCGCGTACAACGGCGAGAAAGCAGCCGTGCGCCTCGTTGCGAGGTCGGCGTCCGCCGAACCCAGGTCAGCCAGCCCCCGGACGAGGTCACGCGGAAGGATGAGGGTGTCGGCGTCGGCGGCGAGGGCGCTGGGGGTGCCCGCGATGTCATAGAGGCCGCAGTCGAGGACGACGCCCTCGATGGTCTTGAAGGCAGGCTCGTTCAGGTCGCGCAGGTGGATGACGGTCTGCGCAGCGTGCGTGGCCCCTGCGGAGTTCCCGGCCACGAGCAGCCGCGACGTGCCGAAGGTTGCCGCAGCGTTGTCGAAGAGCCAGGTCGCGGCCGCGACACAGTCGGCGACGCCGTCGGCCATCGTCGCTTCCGGCACGAGTCGGTACTCGGGGCTGACGATGACGAGCCCGGCCGCTCGGGCCAGGGAGTCGTTGAACGTGTCGTCGTCCTCCGGAGCGCCTGCCACGAACCCGCCCCCGTGGATACGGAGCATGACGGCGCGGATCGCGACCGGTGGCCTGATGATGTGCAGCCGCAGCGCACCGCCGGGACCCGCGATGACGACGTCCGAGCGCGCCGACGTGATCTCGCCCTGGGGTGGGGAGGTGTTGGCGCGCAGGACGGCCAACCCTTCTGGCGTATGCACGTCGGGACCCGCCGGGACGCCTGCCAGCAGGGCGTTGAGCTGAGCCTGGAGGGCTAGCGAGTCAGGGTCGATGTCGGTGACGACAGGCTCGACGACGTTCGGCGCGCTCATTGGTTCGTCCTTCGCGGCTGGGGTCCTGTGTGGTCGCTCGCAGCGTGGCACTCCCCTGAGGTCATGTCAACTAACCTTTTAGTTGACATTGGTTTCAACCGGCCGCACACTCATCTCAACCACCTCGAACTCCGCGGGAGACTCACCATGACCGGACGCTTTGCGAACAAGACAGTGCTCGTGACCGGCGGTACCGGCGGCATAGGCCGCGCGGTCGCGGAGTCATTCGCGAGGGAGGGTGCGCTCGTGCTCATCACGGGCCGCAACCGCGAGCGCGGCCTCGACGTCGTCAACCGGATCGAAGCAGCGGACGGCAAGGGTGTCTTCATCGCCGCCGACCTCGAGAGCGGCGCCGCAGGCGTAGACCAACTCGTCACCGACGCCTTCGCCCACAGTGGCGGATCGATCGACATCCTCGTCAACAACGCGGCCGCACTGGTGCCCGCGCAGTCCATGCGCGAGGTGACCGAAGGCCAGATCGATCAGGTGCTCGCCCTCAACATCAGGGCCCCGTTCCTGCTGACCGCGGCTCTCGTTCCGAGCATGATCGAACGAGGGGGCGGCAGCGTGGTCAACATCGGATCCCTGAACGGGACCGTCGGGATGGCCGTCGCCGCCCTTTACGGAGCATCCAAGGCGGCACTCCACTCCCTGACGAAGTCATGGGCGGCGGAACTCGCTTCCCAGGGCGTCCGGGTGAACGCGGTCGCGCCCGGGCCGACGATGACCGAACTCAACGAGCCCGGATGGCCGATGCTTCGACAGTTCACCTCCGGCTTCCCGTCCGGACAACCCAGTACCGCCGAGGACGTGGCTGCTGCCGTTCTGTTCCTTGCGAGCGATGATGCCCGCCAGATTCACGGTGTCGTGCTCCCCGTCGACGGCGGCGCCGCGACGGTGTGAGCGGGTCGCCCGGGGTGGTGGTGCCCGGCTACCGCGGGTGCACGGTGTAGGTCAGGTGCGTCACCCGCGCCGACGGCTCCGCGCGGACCTGCTCCAGCGCGACCCTGGACGCGTCCACGCCGTCGAACAGGCGCACTCCGGAGCCGAACAGCACGGGTGAGAGCGCGATCGTGAACTCGTCGACCAGGCAGGCGTTGACGTACTCCAGGATCGTCGCGCCGCCGCCCGCGATCCGGACGTCGCGGTCGGCCGCGGCCGCGCGGGCCTGGTCGAGCGCGGCCTCGATCCCGTCATTGACGAAGTGGAAGGTGGTGCCGCCCGGCCGCTCCCAGGGGTCGCGCTTCTCGTGCGTCACGACGAAGACCGGCGTATGGAACGGCGCCTCCTCCGGCCACATCCGCTCACCCGCGTCGAACATGCGCTTGCCCATGACGCTCGCGCCGGTGCGCAGATACGTCTCCCGCACGATGTCGTTGTCGCGCCCTTCCTCACCGCCCTTGCCGAGCATGGAGTTCTCCCGGAAGAACCGCGTCGGGAAGATCCACCGCTGCAGTTCCATCCACTGCCGCCCCATCAGTTCCTCGCTGGACTCGGGCGCGACGAAACCGTCTAGCGACATTGACACGCTGAAGAACACCTTGCCCGCCATCAGCGGTCCTCCTTCTGGGCGAACTCGGCGACGTAGGCCGCCAGGTGGCTCAGCGTCTGCTCGCCGCCCTCGATGGCGTGGTACTTCTCCACGGCCTGGTCGCGCAGTTGCTTGGTGGGAAAGACCGTGCGCATCACGATCCGGGTCGCGGTGCCGTTCGGCTCGAAGGCCAGGGTCGACTCGAAGGCGTCGGAGTCATCACGGGACTCACCGTGCAGCAGCGCGATCCGCTCTGGTGGGACGATCTCAGTCCAGGTGATCCACTCCTGGTAGTCGGTCCCGTCCGGGGCGTGCATCGCGAAGTCCCACACTCCGCCCTCGCGGAACTCGAAGGACCGCGTGGTGGTGGTGAACCCCTCCGGCCCCCACCACTGCGACAGGTGCCGGACCTCGGTGAACGCCTCGAACACCAGCTCCCGCGGGGCGTCGATCACCCGGGAGATCACGATCTCCCGGTCGGCCGCCAGCTGCTCCGTGCGCGTTTCTTGCCTTGCCCCTGCCATCGGTCAATCCTCCTGCCGTGTCTGCTTGAGGTCCTGCACGTAGGTGTCCAGCCGGTCGAAACTCTCGTTCCAGAACCGCTCGAACCCGCCGACCCACTCGTGGACCGGCCGCAGCCCGCGGGCGTCCAGGCCGTAGAGGCGCTGCTTGCCCGCCCCGCGGACCCGCACCAGCCCCACCTCCCGGAGCACCCGCAGGTGCTTGGACGCCCCCGGCTGGCTCATGCCCAGCTCCTGGGCCAGGTCGGTCACCGGCCGCTCACCCGATCGCAGCAGCGCCAGGATGTCCCGGCGCTGCGGTTCGGCGATCGCGTTGAACGCGTCCGACGTCGTCGCTGCGCGTGCCATACGGCTATCGTATTCCCATATCGGAATACGTCAAGGCGCCGTCCTCACGCTCGCTTGCGCGGGCAGGAAGAAGGCCAGCACCATCCCGACGAGGCTGGCGATGCCGCCCACCAGGAAGACGTCGCTGTAGGCCTGGGTCAGCACGTCGTTCTGCAGGCCGGAGTACATCCCGTACGCCCCGGCGAAGCCGCTGCGTGCCAGGCCGACGGCCGCGGAGTCGGCGGGCGTCAGCAGGCCGCCACGGTCGCTCATCAGCTGGGCCTGCTGGGCGGTCGACAGCGCCGTGAGCATGGCGAGCCCCAGCGCGGCGCTGGCGCGCTGGACGAGCTGGTTGTACGCGCTCCCCGCCCGCGCCAGCTGCGGCGCGGTTCGCCACGGCACCGTCGGGTCACTCGGCTGTGGGACGGCGAGCGACGACGTAACCCTGCGGCTGGTCCTCGTCCGGACCGGCGGGGCGGGTGGCGGAGAACACCACGTGCAAGCCCGCCGCCGTGACGGCGCGCTCCATCTCCGCCAGCGAGAGCCAGTAGATGTCGAAGGCCACACCGACCCGTTGTCCCCCGCGCCGCAACCGGTCGTCGCCGAGCTTGAACGCGGTGGCGAGGTAGCCGCCGGGCCGCACCACCCGCGCCAGCTCGCTGAACGCACGTGGCCGCTGCGCAGGCGCGAGGTACATGAGCGAGTACCAGCACACGACACCGGCCAACGAGGCGTCGGCGAACGGGAGATCCCGCATGTCGGCGACGTCGAACGGGATTCCGGGGTAGTCCCGACGGGCGACGCGGACCATCTCCGGGGACAGGTCGATCCCGTGCGGCTGCACGCCCCGTTCGACGAGGAACCGCGCGAGGCGCCCCGAGCCGGACCCGATGTCGCCGACCGCGGTGCCGTCGTTCTGTTCGAAGAGCAGGTCGCAGAACAGCCCGAGCACGGCCCGATCGGCGGGCGTCCGGTCGAGAGCGTCAGCAAGCCGGTCGGCATACAGCTCGGCGATGGCGTCGTGTGCCTGACGCAGTTCGGCGGTCGTGGCGTCCATGGAGCGACACTATTGGCGCGGCGCTCTCGACGGATCTCGATCACCTCGGCGGATCGAGCAACGAGCAGGCGCGCACGTGGGGAAAGCTGTCGGCATGAGCAGCGACAGGGGAAGCCCGGACCCCGCCGAGCGGCTGGCGTTCATCCGAGGGGAGCTGCGGTTCGAGCTCGGTCTCCTGCACGACCGAGTCAACGCACTGGTCGCCGCCGAAGCCTTCCTGACCATCGCCTACACCGCGGCCATGAGCAACGGTGCACGCTGGGGTGCGGTGTTCTCCGCCATCGTGTCGCCGATCCTGGCTGTGCTCGGCCTGCTGCTCGCACTGTTGGCGTGGCCAGGGGTGGCCACGACCGTGCGGCTCGTCCTTGGCTGGACGGCGGGCCAGAACGAAGTGTTGCGGAGTGCGGCTGCGCTGTCGGCGGTATCGGGTCTGCCCGGACGCAGTGCCGACGTGGACCAACGCAGAAGCATGCTGTTCTTCCGGGCGGTCCCGGGCCTGTTCGCCCTGGTGTGGACCATACTGACGGTCGTAGCGCTGGTCCTGCCCGCGTGAGCGCCGGGAAGACAGTGGAGAAGCCTGCCGAGGCGCCGATCCTGGTCGCCGCGATCGCCCGACGCGGTTCGGAGGCACCGACACCCTCGTCCCCGCCGGACCATCGATCGAGCTTTCGCCCAGTTGAGCGTCGGATGGTCGGCGTGGTCAGCCGGTTGGCGGAAGGCGCCGGTCGGCGGCCACAGCGTCGACTTCCCAGGACGACTGGGCACCTGACACGGCCACAACCTGGGCTCGACGGCCTGCGCTTGCCTGCGCACGACCCTTCTGGGCGACGGGCACGGGTGATCTAGCGCCCTCCAGCCCCGTCCAGTGCTCCGAATGGCCTTCCGTGGATCACGTTTTGGTGACGCGCGGATGGGACGTACGCAGATCGGGCATTCAGACTCCAACGGGCCGTCATCAGCGGCCCCCGGGCTCTACTGGAGGACACCGTGACTGTCACGGGCATCATTACCGCGATCATCGTCGGTGCCATCATCGGCGCACTCGGGCGGCTGGTCGTGCCGGGTCGTCAGTCGATTCCGATCTGGCTGACCATCCTCATCGGCATCGTCGCCGCGTTCATCGGGACGTTCATCGCGCAGGCTCTCGGGATCCCGACGCAGACGCCTGGCATCGACTGGCTTGAGCTGCTCGTCCAGGTCATCGTCGCCGCGATTGGTGTGGCGATCGTGGCAGGCGTGTACAGCCGCCGCGGCACTCGACTGTAAGACCAGCTAGTCCGGAGCCGCCGGGTCCGCTACTGCGGGCCCGGCGTCTTTGCGTTCCCGACAGGCACCTCGCGTCGACGGACCGCACCGATCGACGATCCCGACCAGACGGTGAGCGTGACAACGGACGAGCGGTCGTTTCTCCGTCTGGGCGCTATGACGAGGCGGAGTGGCTAGGTGCGCTGCGTTGCATCGATGCGCCCGAGCCGACCTGGGAACGCCACCGCTGGAAACGTCGCGCATAGTTCAGCCATGGCGCTTCCCGCGGATGGGCACGTCCACAGCGAATGGTCGTGGGACACCGGCGGTCCTGCGTCCACGGCGGTCGGGACGATGGAGCGGACCTGCGCTCGGGCGATGCGAATCGGCCTGCCCGCGCTGGCCTTCACCGAGCACCTGGACATGCACGGCTGGTCGATCGATGCGCGAGACGTCCTCTCGCTCATGCGGCCGCTGATCGGACCAGACGGCGTGCTCGTACCGCCGGCGCTGGATCTGGACGGATACCAGGAGTGTGTCGAGCGCTGCCGACGACAGTTTCCCGAGCTGCGGATCCTGACCGGGGTTGAGTTCGGCGAACCACACCTCGCACACGGCCTCGACCTGCCGGGGCTGGACCGGGTCAACGGCTCGCTGCACACATTGGTCGTCGAAGGGCTGCGGTACGAGCCCCCGTCGCTGTACCGGTTGTGGGCCGCCGAGCGGGTTGTCTCAGAGTATGTGGCCGAGGTTGTCCGCATGGTCGACGGATCGGACGCATTCGAGGTGCTGGCCCATATCGACTACGCCGTCCGATATTGGCCGACCGAGCAGGTGGGTCCCTTCGATCCACGGCGGTTCGAGGAGGGTTTCCGCCATGCCATGCGCACCGTGGCGGGCAGCGGCCGAGCGTTGGAGATGAACGTCGGAGTGCGGCTGCGACCCTGGATCCCACAATGGTGGAAGGAGGAAGGCGGCAGAGCGATCACCTTCGGTAGTGACGCCCACCAGCCGGGCGAGCTCGCCAACAACTTCCCGGAGGCCGCGGCAATGGTCGAGCATCACGGCTTTCGCGAAGGACGCCACGCCGAGGATTTCTGGACCCGTCAACTCTAATCATCTCCAATCGCCGCCTCGCTACCGGGCGCGGTGACGAGCCTATGTCGAGCCGCGCCCAGCGGGTTGGCGCTATCAGAGGAAGTAGAACATTCCGACAGTGCCGTCGTTTCGCGCCGTCGCGGTGATCTCCCCGGCTCCCTGCGCTGGTGCGGCGTTCACGAAGTTGACGGCCGCCTGCACGGTGGCGAAGTTCAAGAAGTGCCAGGTCTTCGGCGGCGCGTTGAGGTGCAGGTCCGCCTTACGCTCGGCGGCCGTCTGCTCGGTGATCGTCTCGCTCATCAGATTCAGCTCCTCCATCGAATGCCCGGGACGGGCAGTGAAGAGGAGACATGCCGCACCGATTGTGATACGTCGCGGCGGCCGACTCTCGGCTGCCATATCCGCGGAGCGGGCCGTCGTGGGGATCCTGGCTCGGCGCGTCATCGCCACCGGGTTGGTGGCGTGATGTGACAGGCAAACGGCGAACGCCGGGCACTCCCTCTGTGGGAGCCCCGGCGTTTTGCCTGATGAGCTGGCGGTAGCGGTGGGATTTGAACCCACCGACGCTTGCCCGTCACACGCTTTTTCGAGGTCTGCCGACCCTCGTCCATTGACGACCGTCCCCAGCTCTTCGTGTGGCTCTGCTTCCCCGTGACGCGCTCTGGACGTGCGCGAACGGCAGCGAATGAGACTAGCGAAGATCATCCGCGACGCTGCGGATCATCGCGGTCCGCACAACGTGGTGAGATGCCGCCTTCGGCCTTGTCTGCGCTAGTCGGCGATCCCTTGGGCCTCCACGCGCGCCTGAGAGTTCAGTCAACGACGGTGTGCAGCGTCTGGATCAGCCCGTCCTCGATGAGCGCGATATCCATCCCCGTAGCCACCGGCTCGCCGTCAGCTGGTCCGAACCGCCAGGCAAGCGCACCAAGGACACCAGCGCTCGTGTACACGGGTCCTCGCGGCGCGAAGACGAATCCGGGAGCGCGGTCCAAGAGGGCCTGAGCCTTGGCGTTGACCGCTGCCCGGCCAGTGACCGAGCCCTCGGGATCGTGAAAGATGACACCCTCGGAGTACGTCAGTGCAACGGCCTGGAGCCGTCGCTCTGGGTCCCGCTCGTTGAAGACATCGAACAGGTTCTGATGCATGAGCTCCGCAAGGCTGGCCACAGCGATCATTGTCCCCCACGCCGAGACGGGCGACGGTCGTCGTGTATCGCAGCGAAGCGCTGCGGACACGCTGGCCGCGGGGCAGCGAGTTCACCTGACCTATGCGGAGGTGTCACGCCGTCGCGCCAGTGGTTGCCAGCTCGGCGGCGCTGATGGCGTTCTGGAAGAGCATGGCGACCGTCGTCGGGCCGACGCCGCCGACTCTGGGAGTGATCGCACCTGCCACCCGCGCGCAGGATTCGTCGACGTCAGGTAGGAGCCGACGACCGGCGTAGCGGACACCGCCGCCGATGACAACACCACCGGGACGGACATGCTCGGGTTGGATGATGCTCGGCACTCCAGCAGCGGCGATGAGAATGTCGGCGCGTCGGGTGTAGCGGCTCCAGTCCTTCACCCCGGTGTGCACGACGGTGACCGCGGCATTCGCGTTCGGTCGTTTCTGAGCCAGGAGCAGCGCCAACGGTCGCCCGAGGGTGGCGCCCCGGCCGAGGATGACGACCTCTCGACCGCTGACCGGGATCGCGTAGTAGGCGAGAAGGGCCTCTATCCCGGCAGGTGTGCAGGGCTGTGGACCGGCAAGCCCGACGGCGAGGCGGCCCATGTTGACCGGGTGCATGCCGTCGACGTCCTTGTCGGGGTTGATCTCGGTCACCGCGGCGGAGTAGTCGAGGTGGTTCGGGATGGGGTACTGGATGAGCACCGCATGTACGGCGGGGTCGGTGTTGAAGGCGCGGACGGCGGCGTGGAGATCGGCTTGGGTGCACGAGGCGGGTAGGCGGATGTGGGGGGACTCGAAGCCCAACCCGGCTGCCTGGCGCTGCTTGAGTCGGATGTAACCGGCGCTGGCGTCGTCGTCTCCGGCGAGAATCGTGGCCAACCGCGGGATGACGTCGCACCCCCTGAGGGTCTGAACTCGGGCGCGGACGTCGGAGAGCAGTCGGTCAGCGACCGGGGCGCCCGGTAGGAGCCGTGCTGTTGCTTCGACTGCAGGTGATGCGGACACAGAGGGACCTCGGCGTGAGGACCCAGGCGGACGGACC
>DASWUV010000166.1:0-8734 GCA_036401495.1 Pseudonocardia sp.
GCCTGCGAGGGGTCAGCCTGAGCGGGGGTGGCCGCGAGCCTGCGGACCTCGTCCCACGGGCGCAGGCAGGCGCTGGTGTGGCCGGGGGCGACGGGGTGGGGGTCCGGCGGGCTTGCCCGGCAGTCTTCGCCCGCCAGCTCACAGCGCGGGGCGAAGGCGCAGCCGGGCTCGGGGCGGGTCGGGCTGGGCACCTCGCCCGCCAGCGCGAGCAGCGGGCCGCCGCGCGGCGAGCTCAGCGTCAGGCGGGACCGCGTCAGCGCTACGCCGTAAGGGTGCGCGCCCGCGGCGAGGACGTCCGCGGTCGGCCCGATCTCCGCGATCCGCCCCCCGTAGAGCACGGCGACCCGGTCGGCCACCTGCGCCGCGACCCCGAGGTCGTGGGTGATCAGCACGAACGCGCAGCCGATCTCGTCGCGCAGCCGCCGCGTGAGGGCGAGCACCTGGGCCTGCACCGTGACGTCCAGTGCGGTCGTCGGCTCGTCCGCAACGACCAGCGAAGGGCGGCCCGCGACCGCCATCGCGATCATGACCCGCTGCCGTTGGCCGCCGGAGAGCTCGTGCGGGTAGCTGCCCTGGCGTCGTCGGGCGTCCGGCAGGCCGACGGCGTCCAGCAGCCGGACAGCGTCGTCGCCCGATCCCGCGGCTTCGGCGACCTGCCTGCCGATCGTCATGGTCGGGTTGAGCGAGGTCATGGGGTCCTGGAAGACCGCACCGAGCCGGGCGCGGCGCAGCTCACGGCGCGCCGACTCGGGCGCGGTCAACATGTCGAGCCCACAGACGACGGCCGCGCCCGAGGTCGCAGGCGAACCGGGCAGCAGGCCGAGCAGCGAGAGCCCCAGGACGCTCTTGCCCGAGCCGGACTCGCCGACGAGTCCCAGGATCTCCCCGGGCGCCACGTCCAGCGACACTCCGCGCAGGGCCTGCACGTCCTGACCCGCACGCCGGAAGGTCACGCGCAGGTCCGCAACCGCCGCGACGGCGTCCACGGAGCTCGCGACCGCGTCCGTCGTCGGCGGGGCGGCGCTGGTCGTCAACGGCATGCCACCTCCCGCGCGAACATCAACCTGTCGATTGACAGACGGTAGGGAAGCGCGATGACGTGGCGGGTGTCCTCGCGGTTACGTCGGCGTTCCGTCACGTTTCGAAGGCGACCAAATGTGCCACGATGACCGTGATGAACCCGGTGCGGCTGCGTTCCGGCGACCGCAGCCGGGACGAGATCCTCGACGCGGCCGCCGAGTTGTTCACCGCACACGGCTTCGCGGCCACCTCCACGCGCGCGATCGCCGTGGCCGTCGGGATCAAGCAGGCGTCGCTCTACTACCACTTCCCGAGCAAGGAGGAGATCCTCGCCGAGCTGCTGCGCGGGACGGTGACGCCGTCGCTCGCGGTGGCCGACACCCTCGAACGGGCGGGCACGGCACCTCCTGCCGTGCTGCACGCGCTCACGACGTTCGACGTGCGGCTGCTGTGTTCGGGGCCGTGGAACCTGGGGGCGCTGTACCTCCTGCCCGAGGTGCGTACGGGCGGCTTTGCCGCGTTCTGGAACGAGCGCAACAAGCTGCGCGCGGCCTACGCGCGCACGGTCGCGCGGGGCAGCCGGGACGGCAGCTTCCCCACGGCGGCGCCCCCCGCGGCCGATCTCGTCTTCGCGCTGGTGGAGTCGGTGATTCCGGCGCGCTCGGAGGGTCGCGACGATCTGGAGCGGCTCGCGGCGGCGGTGCCCGACGCGTGCCTGCGCCTGCTCGCGGTGCCCCCGGACACCATCGCGGCGGCCCGCACGACGTCCCGGACGCTGCTGCGGACGCTGCGGTGACGACGCTGGACCTGGTCGTGCGGGCCGCCAGTGCGGTGTTGCCCGAAGGGCAGCGGGCCGCCTCCGTCGGGATGCGCGACGGGCGGATCGCGGTGGTCGCCGCTCTCGACGCGCCGCTGACGGCGCACGCGGACCATCGCGTCGCCGACGACGCCGTGCTCCTGCCGGGGTTCGTCGACACCCACGTCCACCTGCAAGATCCGGGGCATCCCGAATGGGAGAGCTTCCCGCACGGCACGCTCGCCGCGGCCGCGGGCGGGATCACCACGCTGGTCGACATGCCGCTGGACAGCGAGCCCACGACGGTCGACCTGCCCGCGCTGGCGGCGAAACGGGCCGCCGCGCGGGGGCGCGTGCACGTCGACGTCGGGTTCTGGGGCGGGGTCGTGCCTGCGAACGGGTCGGCCCGAGCCGCGTTGCACGAGGCGGGCGTGCTGGGGTTCAAGTGCTTCCTGTCCGACTCGGGCGCGGCGGGCTTCCCGCCCGTGTCACCCGGTCAGCTCCGCGAGGCGCTGGCGGGCCTGGCCCCGCTGGGCGCGCCGCTGCTGGTGCACGCCGAGCACGACGGGCCGACGCGCGGATCCGTGGCCCTCAACATCTCCGGCGAGGTCGCCGCCGTGGCCGACGTCATCGCCGCGGCACGGGAGACCGGCGGCCGCGCGCACGTCGTGCACGTCTCCGCCGCGGAGGCCGCCGACCTGCTGGCTGCCGCGAGGTCGGACGGCGTGCGCGTGACGGCCGAGACCTGCCCGCACTACCTCTGCCTTGCCGACGGCGCCGCCACGGTCAGCCCGCCGATCCGGGGCGCGGCGAACGCGGAGCGGCTCTGGCAGCACGTCGGCGCGGCGCTGGGCATGGTCGTCTCCGATCACAGCCCGTGCGGGCCGGGCCACCCCGGCATCGCCTCGCTCGGCCTCGGGCCTGCGCTCGTCTGGACGGCGGCGCGGGCGCGTGGGCACTCGCTCGTCGACGTCGCACGCTGGATGGCGGCCACTCCGGCGCGGCTGGCCTGCCTCCCGCACAAGGGCGTGATCGCCGTCGGCGCCGACGCGGACCTCGTCGAGTTCGGGCCGGACGACCCCGTGCGCGTCGACGTCGCCCCCTACGCCGGATGGGAGCTGCGCGGAGCAGCGCGGCGCACGTGGCTGCGCGGCGAGCCGGTCGACCGCAGCCGTCCCCGCGGTCGGCTGCTGCGGCGGGGCGACGGATGAACCTCGCCTCGCGGGCGCTGGGCGCGGGGGTCGTGTGGGCCGACGACGAGCTGTTCGGCGCCAAGGAAGACCTGCTGCTCGATGTCCCGGCGCGGGTCGTCCCCGGGCGGTACGGACCGAAGGGCGAGCTCGTCGACGGCTGGGAGACGCGGCGGCGCCGCACCCCCGGCCACGACCGGGTCGTCGTGCGCCTGGCGACGCCCGGCGTGGTGACGGCCGTCGACATCGACACCACCGGGTTCGCCGGGAACCCGCCCGTCGACTGCATGGTCGAGGGGGCAGGAGCCGAGGGGCATCCGGGCGTCGAAGACCTGGAGCAGCGGTGGACGCCGATACTGGCGCGCGGGCCGGTGCGGGGCGACGCGCACAACCTGCGGCCGGTCAGCGACCCACGACGGTGGACCCACGTGCGGCTTTCGATCTTCCCCGACGGCGGGGTGGCAAGGCTCCGGGTGGTCGGGGACGCGGTGCCCGACCCGTGCTGGTTCGACGACCTCACCCCCGATCTGGCCGCGGCGACGAGCGGGGCGGCCGTGGTCGCAGGCAGCGACCCGGCGGGCGCCGCGGCCCTGCTCGAGCCGTTCGGGCGCTGGCTGACGGGGCGGCGCGCAGGCCCGGACTGGGCGCTGATCCGGCTGGCGGGCACCGCGCACCTGAGGGCGGTCGAGGTGGACACGACGGGCCTCTGTCTCGACGCGAGCACCGACCTCGCCCTGTGGGGTTGGTCGGATCAGCGGGGTTGGTCGGATCAGCGTTGGTCGGGCCCGGCCGAGCCGGGGGACGCGGACGACCCGGGCTGGGTTCCGCTCGCTCCCCCGTTCCCGCTGCGGCCGGACACCCCGCACCGGTTCCGGGTCGCCGCGGGTCCTCCCGTGACGTGGGCGCGGCTGACGGCGCGTCCGCAGGCCGGGATCGGCAGGCTCCGACTTCGCGGGGCGCTCAGCGCCGAGGGTCGGGCCCGCCTCGGCGTGCGGTGGTTCGCCGCTCTGCCGCCGGAGCAGGCCGCCGACGTGCTGCGGCAGCGGTGCGGACTCGACCCCGAGCAGATCGCGCACGTGCTGGGGCGGGGCGCGTGGCCGGAGGCGGTGCGGTGGCTCATCGAGGGTTAGTGCCGAGTCAAGTGATGGCGCCTGCGCGCGGGTTTCGGGGTTTCGTCCCCGAGAACCGCGCACTCGTGGCGATCACGCGCACCCGACGACACCCGGTGTGTGTCAGGTGATCAGGCCACGGGCAGGAAGGGGGCGTCGAGCAGGGCGCGGTCCCCGTCGATGCCGTGGCTCAGAGCGGCCGCGACGTCCTCGTGGGGAGCGCCGAGGCGGACCGCGCTGACGTCGTCCAGAAGCTGGTAGTGCTGCTCGCTGAGCTCCAGTCCGAGCGACCGGAGGTACTCGTCGAGATGCGACGTGGAGCGGGGACCCACGATCGGGATCAGCGCCGTACGGGCCAGCGCGGCCCGGCGTCGCAGCCAGGCCAGCGAGACCTGGACCGCGCTGCTGCCGATCTCGTCGGCGATCGCCATGACGGCGTCGACCACGGCGGTCCGCTGCGCGGTGCCCTCCACGGCCGCGCCGCGAGCGCTCAACCGGCCCGTGTCGCCCTGCCGGTACTTGCCCGTAAGCAGGCCCCCTGCCAGCGGGGAGTACAGCACCACACCCAGGCCGTGGGCCTGCGCCATCGGGAGCAACTCCCGCTCGGCGGACCGTTCGGCCAGGCTGTACTCGGTCTCGATGCCGACCAGCGGAGCCAATCCGCGCAGCTCCGCCCGGATTGCTGCCCCGGCGACCCGCCAGGCCGGGAAGTTGGACAGCCCGCCGTGCACGATCTTGCCGGAACGGCGCAGGTCGTCGAGGCCGGCCAGGATCTCCTCGATCGGGGTCGTCCCGTCCGGGAAGTGGGGCATGAACACGTCCACGTAGTCGGTGTTCAGTCGACGCAGACTCGCCTCCAGGGAGCGGACCATCGTCTTGCGGCTGTTCCCGGTCGTCGCGGGGCGCGACCGGCCCTGCCGGGTCCCGCTGTATTTGGTGATCACGACGAAGTCGTCGCGGTCGGGGCCGAGCAGCTCGCCGAGCAAGGTCTCGGCCTGCCCGTCCTGGTAGATGTTCGACACGTCGAAGGTGGTGCCGCCGGCCGCGACGAAGGTCTCGAAGATCTCTCGGGCGCCCTTCCGGCCCGCACTGCCCTCGGACGTGCCGAAGTTGGCGGTCCCGAGCGCGTACTCCGAGACCCGTAGGCCGGTCAGTCGTCCGAACGTCTGGTAGCGCATGACAGCTCCTGAGGGTGTTGCGGGGTACGCTGCCCGTACGGTAGCAAAAAAAGTGAGGAGTCATTCTTTATGCCGAAGGTAGGCCAGGCGCATCTCGACGCCCGTAGGCAGCAGATTCTCGACGCTGCCCGCGCCCGATTCGCCAGCCACGGCTTCGCGCGGACCTCCATGAACGACATCGTCGACGAGTCAGGGCTGTCCACGGGTTCGATCTACCGGTACTTCACCAGCAAGGACGAGATCGTCATCGCGGTCTGCAGGCAGGCGAGCGACGCCCTCCCGACGGCGCTCACCGCCGAGGCCGTCAATGGGTTCCTGGAGCACGTGCGCGCCTTGGCCCGGGACAAGGGCCACGCCCGGCTCAACGCCCAGATCTACGCCGAAGCGGCGCTGTCCCCTGCCCTGGCGGCCGTCGTGCGACAGCAGCTGGCCGGGTTGCGCGCGGCGGTCGCTGACCTGCTCACGGACGACCGGCCCGGCGACGCCGCGCAGATCGCCGAGGCGTTCGTGGCTCTGTGCAGCGGCTACAGCGATCAGCTCGCCGTCCGGGGCGATCTGGACCCGGCGCCCTTCACCGACGCGTTGATGGCGATCATCGAGGCCGGTCAGGCACGGGCCAGGCGCGCTCAGTCGTAGATCGGTTCAGTCGTAGATCGGTTCAGTCGTAGATCCCGACCACCCACCACCGCCGCTCGCGTAGGACCAGCAACAGCGCCTCCCCCGTGTCGAGGACAACCTGCATCCGCGCGGCCTGCGCGGCGTCCGGCGCCCACCAGTGGGCCCACACCGGCCACGGGCCCGCCCACCCGACGACCACGGCGGCCGCCCGGCCGTCGACGGCGATCTGCGCGGGGGGCGCGGAGAGCGCGTCGGGCCGGGTGAGGCGCACCGGCTCGCCCCCGGCGTCCTGCAGGAGCGCGGGCAGCGGCTCGGGGGGCACGGTCGCGGGTGACGGCGCGGGCAGCCGCCCCGGCCACGACGGCGGCGGCTCGCGGACCGTCGGCGGGCGGGGTGAGCGATGGGCGGGCTGCCGCCGCCTGCGGGACCGCTGCGGGGGCGGTTGGTCCTGGCGGAGCAGTTCGACGGCGGACGGGCGGTCGGTGCGCCGCAGCACGTCCACCGGCCAGCCTGCGGGTGCGGCCTGCGTGAGGTCCGGGAACAGGTCAGCCGGGCCGTCGGAGGGACGGTGGGGTGTGGCGTACAGGTCGTCCTGGTCGCTGGGCGGTTCGGGGGACCGGGCGCAGGCGGGTTCGGATTCGCCCCGGTCGTCGCCCCACGGCACCAGGAGGACGCGCTCCGCGGGATCACGCCCACCGCGCAGCACCGCCGTCACCACCGACTCGGGGCCCAGCAGCGCCTGCACCCGCACGAGCGCGCGGCCCGCCCGCTCGTCGGCCTCCCCGGTCTCGCCCCACAGCCCCCGTTGCAGCACGCCTGCCGCGACCGTCTCCTCCGGCACCAGCCGCAGGAGCGCCACCGCCCCGCCGCCGGTGTCGAGATGGGCGTCGATGTCGGGGTCGGGGGGCTGTTGCCGGGCGCGGGTGGTGAGCCACGCGTCGAGTTGCCAGCGGACCCTGTCGACCGTGGCGGCCGGGGTGAGCGGCTCGGCGCACCGCCAGATGCGGTGCAGCTCCTCCCCCGCGACCGTCCGGGCCACGACGCCGAGCCGCGTGCACGCCAGGCCGTGCGCCGCCAGTACGGCGTGCAGCCGCTCGGCCAGCCCGCGTGCGGCGAACGCGGCGGCGTCGACGCGCTCGACGGGCGGGTCGAGCTCGATCTCGACGGCCAGGTCCTCCGGCGGCCGCCGCCGCACCGGCGGCCGGGGGTCCAGCCCGTGGGCGAGGCGGTGGCAGAGCACGGCGTCGGACCCGAACCGGGACGCCACGTCCGCGGCGTCGAGTGCGGCGAACGCGCCGAGGCTGCGCAGGCCGAGGCGACGCAGGAGGTCGACGAGGGCGGAGCGGTCGATGTCGGGCTCGCGGTCGAGCTCCTCGACGTCGAGCGCGGCGAGGAAGACGGGGGTGCCGCCCGGCGCGACGGCCACCCCGCGGCGCGCGGCGAGCACCGCGGCGAACAGGCCCTCGGCGAAGCCGACCTGTGTCTCCGCGCCGGTGTGGGCGGCGACGTGGTCGACCAGCCGCTCCGCCGCCGCCTGCTCACCCCCGTACCAGCCGACCGGCCCCTGCGCGGGCAGCGCCACCAGGCCCGGCCGGACGATCTCCACGCCCGGCGCCAGCTCCTCGACCGCGGCGACGATGGGCTCGAACGCGCGGGCGTCCCGGTCGGGATCGGGGGTGAGCACGGCCAGTTCAGGGCAGCGGGCCTGGGCTTCGCGGCGGCGCAGCCCCCTGCGGACGCCGTGGCGGCGCGCCACCGCCGAGCACGCGAGCACCCGGCCCGCGACGAACACCGCCGCAGGCTGGTGCGGCGAGACGCGGGCGGCGCGGGCGGCGGCGGTGACCGGCCAGTCGGGCGACCACAGCGCCAGCACCCGCACGCCCGCCTGTCCCGTGATCGCCGTCTGCGGGACATGGGGTGCGTCAGCGCAGCTCATGTCCCGGCCTTGGCGATCACCGGTCTGGCTCATCCGGCCAACCTGGCATCCCGGCCTGCCTCTTCCGCCGCTGCGACCACGTGATCCGGCCCCGGGTCAGCGCCCACCGGGCCCACACCCACCGAGCCCGCGACCACCGGGCTGGCGACCACCGGGCTGGCGGTCCGCGCGGGCAGCAGCAGCCGTTCCGTCCGACCCGCAGGGGCCAGCCCGCGGCCCAGCACCCGCACCTCGACCCGCCGCTCCCCCAGCCGCCCACTCCCGCCGTCGAGGCCTGCGCCGACCCCACCCCAGCGCGCATCGGCGCAGCTCAGCCGGACATCCGCGCCGGGCCACGGCCCGAGGGAGAAGAGCACCGCACCCCGTTGCCGGGCCCGCGCCGCGAGCCGTTGCCGCTCGCCTGCGGGAACCGGCTGCGACCCCGCCATGACGACGACGTCGAGGCCGTCGAGCAACGCTGTGGTGACGGCCAGCAGCTCGGCACCGGGACGGGGCACCAGCGCCAGGCGCTCCAGCGCTATCCCCATCTCGGCCGCGGCGACCAGGCCCAGGTCAGGACGCCCGACGACGCCCACCCACGCCCCGTTCGCCGACGCCTCGACGAGCACCGCCCACAGCAGCGACGTGGCCGCGGGGCCGGGCGGAACGGCCACCGTGCTGCCGCGGCGCAACCCCCCGGCGGGCAGCAACCGGGCCAGCGGGGCGGCGACCGGCAGCACGCGCCCGCCGGCCCCGGACGCAGCACGGTCGGCCACCGAACCGCGCCCACCGGCCCCGGGGGCCGGGTGGTCGGCCACCGAACCGCGCCCGTCAGCCCAGGACGAAGCGCCGTCGGCCCAGGACACCGGGCGCCCGTCAGCCCCGGACGCCGGGTGGTCGGCCACGGA
>DASWUV010000167.1:0-23097 GCA_036401495.1 Pseudonocardia sp.
AACCGGTGGGCGGGGTAGCCGCCGAGTCCATCGACGGGTCTTGGCCGGACGGCGGGGTGGCGTCAGCGCTGCGCGCGGCCACCGACTGGTCCGGCGGCAGCGAGTCGTGCGACGGCGAATCCTGCAGCGGCGAGCCATCCGTCGGCGCCGACTCCTGCGGAGGCGCGGCGGCACGCGGGGCACGGTCCTGCCCGGCCCCCGCGGCATGCGGATCCGCCGCTTCCGCGGCCGATGCCCTGCCTGCGGACGCTGCCGCGTCCGAGGAGGCGACGGTGTCGGGCGCGACCTGGTGCGGCGCGAGCTGATGCGGCGCGAACTGATGCGGCGCGAGCTGATGCGGCACAGACTGCTGCGGCGCCGCCGAGCCCGGCTCCGTCGCGGGGCCGTCACGTGTGATCCGGTCATCCTCGCTTGGCCCGCGCTCGCCGGGCCGATCCGGCGTCTCGGTCATTGCCAACTCCCCCGCATCGTCCTTCAGTTACATCTTGACAGGCCACACCGACAGTCGCCGCTGATTCGCCCAACAGGCTGCCCGCGCGGCAGACGCCCGCGCCCGCGAGGGAGACTGGACCGCGTGACAGCTTCCTCAACCGCCGACCTCACGATCCCGGCCGACCTCAAGCCCGTCGACGGGCGCTTCGGCTGCGGACCCTCCAAGGTTCGCCCGGAGCAGCTCGCCACGCTCGCCGCATCCAGCGCCCTCATGGGCACCTCCCACCGGCAGAAGCCGGTGAAGTCGCTGGTCGCCCGCGTACGGACAGGCCTCGCCGACCTGTTCTCCCTGCCGCAGGGCTACCAGGTCGTCCTCGGCAACGGCGGATCGACGGCGTTCTGGGACGCCGCGGCGTTCGGCCTGGTCCGCGACCGCGCCCTGCACCTGAGCTACGGGGAGTTCTCCGCCAAGTTCGCCGAGTCGACGCGCGGCGCGCCGTTCCTCGCCGATCCCGTCGTCGTCAAAGCGGAGCCGGGCAGCGCGCCGGAGCCGCAGGCCGATGCGTCGTGCGACGTGCTGGCCTGGGCGCAGAACGAGACGTCGACCGGAGTGGCCGTGCCGGTCGTCCGGCCCGGCGAATCGATCGAGGGCCAGCTCGTCGTGATCGATGCGACGTCGGGAGCGGGCGGCCTGCCCGTCGACATCCGGCAGGCCGACGCCTACTACTTCGCCCCGCAGAAGGGCTTCGCCGCCGACGGCGGCCTCTACGTCGCGCTGATGAGCCCTGCGGCACTGGAGCGCGTGGCCGAGATCGCGGCGTCCGATCGCTGGATCCCGCCGTTCCTCTCGCTGGCGACCGCGGTCGACAACTCCCTGAAGGACCAGACCTACAACACCCCCGCCGTCGCCACGCTCATCCTCATGGCCGAGCAGATCGACTGGATGCTCGGCCTCGGCGGACTCGACGCCTGCGTGGCCCGCACGGCCGACTCCTCGGGTCGGCTGTACGCGTGGGCCGAGAAGTCGGAGTTCGCCACACCGTTCGTCACCGAGCCCGCGCATCGCTCGCAGGTCGTGGGCACGATCGACTTCGAGGACGGGGTGGACGCTGCGGCCGTGGCGAAGGTGCTGCGCGCCAACGGCATCGTCGACACCGAGCCCTACCGGAAACTGGGCCGCAACCAGCTTCGCATCGGGATGTTCCCCGCCGTCGATCCGGACGACGTCGCGGCGCTCACGGCGTGCGTCGACTGGGTGGTCGAGCGTCTCGCCTGAGTCTGGTCACGAGCGGTAGTCACACCGGCCCCAAATCTCACCAAGAGCAACCGACCTGGCACGCTGCGTGGTCGCACGGGATTCCCCCAAGTCGGAGGGGCTTCTCGAGCTCCGGCGCGCCTCCCGGGCACGTCGTAGTCGGGCATCTACCGTCACCCTGACGGGGAGTGTGAACGGAGCGGGAGGCCGCGGATGCGAGCGCTGCGGGTCGTCGGGATCACCGAGGGCGGCGGAGAACTCTCCGTCGTGCTCGAGGACTCCCTGCGCCGCGAGCGGTTCACCGTGCCCGCCGACGAACAGTTGCGTGCCGCCGCGCGGGGGGACCTCACCCGGCTCGGCCAGATCGCGATCGAGTTGGAGAGCCAGTTGCGCCCACGTGAGATCCAGGCCCGCATCCGCGCCGGAGCGTCCGTGGAGCAGGTCGCAGCCGCGGCCGGGGTGCCGTTGCAGAAGATCGAGCGCTTCGCCTATCCGGTACTGCTGGAGCGGTCGCGCACGGCCGAGGTCGCCCAGCGGGCCCATCCGATGCGCGCTGAGGGGCCCGACAGCCGCATGCTCGGCGACGTCGTGGCGCACACCTTTGGTCTGCGTGGGCAGGAGTACTCCGCCACCGAGTGGGACTCATGGAAGGGCGAGGACGGTCGCTGGGTCGTCGCGCTGTCGTGGCGGGCGGGTCGCTCGGACAACCGCGCGCTGTGGACGTTCCAGCCCGGCGCGCACGGCGGCACCGTGACCGCGGTCGACGAGCACGCGCACGACCTGGTCGAAGGACTGCCTGCACGCCCCCTGCGCACGGTCGGCCCGGTGATCGACATTTCCCGGCCCGACGAGCAGGCGCCCGCACCGGAGGAAGGCCACGAGCTGCGCGCCGCGGCGTCGGACATCGCGGCTCGCCGCGACGTGTCGGACTGGTCGCGCACCGCCCCCGAACCGCGCCGCCCCGAGCCGCCGCGGAGGTCAGCGCCGCCGACCCGGCAAGAGCCCGCGGAGACGCTGCAGCGGTCGGGGCGGGTCGAGGAGCCGCCCGCCCCTCAGGAGTCCGGCCGTGGCTCGGCCGGACCCGCCCGGCCTGACCGGGAGACCCAGCTCGACCAGGCGACTCGGCCCGACCGGGAGACTCGGGCCGCCCGGGAAGCCCAGCCCGCCACCGACTGGCCCGCGGCGCCGGAAGCCGAGGGCAGGGGCGACGCGCAGGCCGCCGTTCCCGCCGAGGCCGACACCCCCGCGGACGTCGTCCCGTCCACGACAGATGGCGCCGACATCGCGGCGAACAGCGAGCAGCCCGGCGAACCCGCCCCGGAGGCTCCCGCCCCCCGTCAAGCCGAGCCCGAGACCGCAGCAGGTGCGCCCGCGGTGAAGCGCAACCGCAAGGGCAAGCCCGTGATGCCGTCGTGGGACGAGGTGCTCCTCGGCGTCCGCGGCCAGCGCTAACCCGTCAAGGTGAGTCGGGCATCTGCGCACCCCGAGTCGGACATATCGGCACGGGTGAGTCCGGCATCTGAGCACGGCGAGTCCAGCATCGGGGCGCGAAAGTCGACGCGACGTGATCAGCGCGGTCGTCCCCTGACTCTCTTGCGGGTGACTGCGGTCGACCGGCTGAGGGTGTAGGCGCCTCCTGGCGCGGCATGATCGGCCCGACGGTGGCAGCCGAGCCGGGAGCAGTCGAGAGTCATCATTACGTCGTCGAAACGACGGATACGTGCTTCTCGACTCTCGCGGAGAGGCGTGACCCCATCGCCTGGCGCCCATCCGCACACCACGATCCGACACACGAGTCCTGGTGGGTATGGGGCGGATCGGCGGGCAGATCGCGACCGAAATCGACGGAGGCGGGTTTCGCTCGGCTCCCACCCCCTGGTGTCGACCTCAGCCGTCACTGAACGTGCGGAGATCGACGCAACCATCACACGCCCCGTCGCGGCTGCCGTTCCGTCTCGTCGGGTGGCGGGCGGAGGCCGTCGCGCACGACAGCGACCAGCCGGGCGGGCAGGCCGGGGTCGGGGTTCTCCTGCACGGCCTGCAGCAGTCCCTTGATGAGGACGAGCAGCTCGGATGCGCCAATACCGGCGCGGACCGCGCCCGCCGTCCGCGCGTGAGCCAACAGGACGTCGAGCGCGCTGTGCAGCTCGGTCCGGGCCAGCGCGACCGCCTCCGCCCCCACCCCGCCGAGCGCTTCGGGGAGATCCCTCTTGGCTGTCGCCTCGGCCGCCAGCCGGGCGAGGAAGGCGTCGAGTGACGCTCCGGGGTCGGCGGACTCAGCGCCCTTTCGCGCCACCTCGACGAGATCTTGCACCCGCGCGAGGGTGACCGCCTCGAACAGCGCCTCCTTCGTCGGAAAGTGCCGGTAGACCGTGCCGGGTCCGACACCGGCCCGTGCCGCGATCACGTCGAGCGGCACCGCGAAGCCCGACTCCGCGAATGCCTCCCGGGCCGCAGCCAGCACGCGATCGCGGTTTCGCCGGGCGTCGGCGCGTGGAGGGCGGTCAGGCGTAGACAAGCGGGGCGCTCGTTCCGTATCGTTGAAGCGGGGCAAGTGTTCCGATTATACGGAGGAATCATGGGTAGGAGTCCGCGCGAAGTCGCCGAACTCGTGCGTCGAATGGTGGCCGGTGAAAACGTCGCGTTCGCCGATCTCTTCGCCGTCGACGGTGTGCTGCGCTTTCCGTTCGCCCCTCCCGGCATGCCGCGGGAGATCCACGGGCGGGAGGCGATCCAGGCGTCCCGGCAGGGCGACGCGGGCCACCGGGACCTATTAGCCATGGACGGCGTCGATCTGGTGGTGCGCGAGACCGACGATCCCGAGGTCGTCGTCACCGAGATCGAGCACTACGGCCATTCGCGCGCACTGGACGGGCCCTACCGCTTCCGGGCGCTGGGGGTCATCCGGGTTCGTGACGGCGACATCGTCAGCTACGACGACTACATGGATCCGATCGCCCTCGCCGCGCTCGTCGGCCGCACAGCGGACCTGGCCGAGGCACTCGCGGGCCAGGTCGCGAGCTGAACCACAGCCACCGGGGCAATCTCCCTGTGCCGAAACGCCCGACTCACCGTGCCGAGATGCACGACTCACCTTCGCAGTTCGCCCGACTCACCGTGCTCAGATGCACGACTCACCCTTGCAGTTCGCCGGACTCGCCGTGCTCAGGTGCACGACTCACCTTGGCGGGGGGTGCGCGGGCGCCTACTCCGCCGCCTCCGCCGCCTCCAGCCACTCAAGTTCGACAATCTCGCGCTCGGCGACGACGGACGCGAGCTCGCGGTCCAGCGCCAACAGCCGGTCGGGCTCGGTGGCGGCCTCGACCATCTGCTCGTGCAGCGCCTTCTCCCGCGACGCCAACGTCTCCATCCGCCGCTCGAGCCGCGACGCCTCCTTGCGCAGGGCCCGATGGTCCGCGCTCGACCGGGCCCTCGATGCACCCTGCCGAGCGCCGGGCGCCGCTGAGGGCGTCAACGCCAACCCGCCGGGGCCGCCCGCCCCGCTTGCCGCTCGCCGCTGCAGGTACTCCTCGATCCCGCCCGGCAGGTGCGTGATCTTCCCGTCGCCCATCAGCCCGACGACGATGTCGCACGCCCGCTCGACCAGATACCGGTCATGGCTGACGACGATGAGCGTGCCCGCCCAGCCGTCGAGCAGGTCCTCGAGCCGGGCGAGCGTGTCGACGTCAAGGTCGTTCGTCGGCTCGTCCAACAGCAGCACGTTGGGCTCGGCCATCAGCAGCCTGGTGAGCTGCAACCGCCGCTTCTCCCCGCCGGAAAGCTGCCCGACCGGCGTCCACTGCCGCGCGGCCGGGAACCCCAGCCGCTCCAGCACCGACGACGCCGTCAGCTCCAGCTTCCCGAGCCGCACATACTTCGCCACCGCCTCCGTGGCCTCCAGAACCCGCATGCCCCGCGGCAGGTCCACCAGCTCCTGGGACAGCTGGGCCAGCTGCACGGTCGTGCCCTGGATCAGCCTGCCCCCGTCAAGCGGTCGCTCGCCCGCCAACGTGCGCAGCAGCGTCGTCTTCCCCGAGCCGTTGATCCCGACGATCGCGACGCGGTCGCCCGGCCCGAGCCGCCACGTGACGCGGTCAAGCAGCTTCCGCTCGCCGACGACGGCGGTGGCGTCCTCCAGTTCGAGGACGGTGCGGCCGAGCCGGTTGGTGGCAAACCCGAGGAGCTCGACGACGTCGCGCGGCGGCGGCACGTCGGCGATCAACGCCTCGGCTGCCTCGATCCGGAACCGCGGCTTGGACGTCCGCGCGGGCGGCCCACGCCGCAGCCAGGCCAGCTCCTTGCGGGCGAGGTTCTGCCGACGGGCCTCCGCGGAGTCGGCCTGACGCGCCCGCTCGGCCCGCGCGAAGATCCAGTCGGCATAGCCGCCGAGGTAGCTCTCGACGCGCCCGCCCGCGACCTCCCAGGTCCGGGTGCACACGGCGTCGAGGAACCAGCGGTCGTGCGTGACGACGACGACCGCGCAGCGCCTGGCCAAGAGGTGCCCGGCGAGCCAGCCGATCCCCTCGACGTCGAGGTGGTTGGTCGGCTCGTCCAGCACGACGAGGTCGGGGTCGCCGACCAGCACCGCGGCCAGCGCGACCCGGCGCTTCTCCCCGCCGGAGAGCCCGTCGACGGTGCGGTCGAGGTCGCGCAACCCCAGGCCGTCCAACACGTCGCGCACCTTGGGATCGGCGGCCCACTCGTGCTCGGCCCCATAGGACCCCAACACGACGTCGCGGACGCGCGCGCCTGCGGGCAGGTCGTCACCCTGCGCCAGATGCGCGAGGTTCAGACCGCCGACCCGGCTGACCCGGCCTGCGTCCGGGGCGCGCACCCCGGTGAGGATGTCCAGCAGGGTGGTCTTCCCGCCGCCGTTGAGCCCGACGACGCCGACGCGGTCGCCCGACTCCACACCGAGCGACACGCCGTCGAGCAGCACCCGGGAGGCGTCGCCCGGCACGTGCGCGGTGACCGTTTCGAGGTTGACGAGGTTGGGCATCAGGCACGCACCGGTGGCCAGGGGGTGGACGGCGGAGGGGCGAAGGGGCCGGGCTGTTCGTGAGCGTCGACGATCCGGGCCCCCGGCACAGGGCCGTGCGCGACGCGGACCGTGCGGCAGACCCCCACGCCCGCCAGCTCCGTGGCGACGTCCAGCGCGGCGTCCGCGCCTGCGCACAGGAACGCGCACGTCGGGCCGGATCCGGAGACGAGTCCGGCGAGCGCGCCCGCCTCGACGCCCGCCCGCAACGTCCGGCGCAGCTCGGGTGCGAGGCTGACGGCGGCGGCCTGCAGGTCGTTGCCGAGGGACAGGGCGAGCTGGCGGGGGTCGCCACCTGCAATGGCCGCCAACACCGACTCGACGGGCCGCTCGACCGGCTCCGCACCGTCGCGGAGGCGGTCCAGCTCCTGGAAGACGGCCGGGGTGCTCAGCCCGCCGCGGTGCAGCGCGATCACCCAGTGCAGCGGGTGCCGGGACAACACCGGGACGATCTTCTCCCCGCGTCCGGCGCCCAGCGCAGTGCCGCCGTGCAGCGCGAACGGCACGTCACTGCCCAGCTCGGCGGCCAGGCCCGACAGCTCGTCGCGGGACAGGTCGAGCTTCCACAGCGCTGCGAGGCCCACCAGCGCGGCGGCGGCGTCGGCGCTGCCCCCGGCCATGCCGCCCGCAACGGGGATGCCCTTGCGCAGGACCAGTGAGACGTCGGGTTCGCGGTCGGCCCGTTCGGCGAGCAGCTGGATGGCGCGCCACGCCAGGTTCGTCTCGTCGGCGGGCACCTCGGCGACGCCCTCGCCGTGGACCGCGATCGCGGGTTCCGGGCTGACCGCCACCGAGACCTCGTCGAACAGGCTCACCGCGTGGAACACCGTGACGAGGTCGTGAAAACCGTCTGCCCGCAGCCCACCGACGGCCAGATGTAGATTGATCTTGGCGGGCACCCGCACCGTGACGGGCGGCGGGACGGCGGACAACACGGCCGCAACCCTACGGCGCCGTGACCATGGCCTCGATCACGGCGTCGCCACCGACACGAGAAGCTGGCGCGGCGTGGCGAAAATGCGGGGCCGCGACCGGGCCGATCAGAGCACCGCAGCGGGCAACAGCGGCGCACGACAACAGGGGCGGCGGGGCAACAGCGTCGCGGGGCAACGGCGGCAACAGCGTCGCGGGGGAACGGCGGCGGCGGGGCAACGGCGGCGGCGGGGCGGCGGGGCGGCGGGCGGCGGGGCGGCCTGATGCGGCTCACACACACCGCGTGTGGCTTGCACACACTGCCCGCAATGTGTGTGGACCCCGCACGGTGTGTGCGAACCCGGCGGGGTGTGCGCGAGCCCCGCGGGCGTGCGGATCTCGCGGGGTGTGCGCGAGCCCCGTGGGCGAGCGAGCCCGCAGGGTGCGAGCTGGCGGGCGGGGGCCGAAAGGGTGCGGGCCCGGCGTGGAGCCCGCGGGCGACTCCAGGCCGCTCGCACACACCGCCTGTGGCTCGCACACACTGCCCGCAATGTGTGCGGACCCCGCACGGTGTGTGCGAACCCCGCGGGGTGTGCGCGAGCCCATGGGCGGGCGCGCCCAGCGGACGGTGTGCCTGCCCCGCGGTGTGCCTGCCCCGCGGGGTGCGAGCCCAGCGGCGGTGCGAGCCCAGCGAAGGTGCGGGCCCGCGGGGTGTGGTCCCTGGGGGCCAGTTAGCTCGCACACATCACGTGTGGCTCACCCCCATTGCGCGCAATGTGTACGAGCCCCACCCGGTGTGTGCGAGCCCCACCCGTGTGTGCGAGCCCCACCCGGTGTGTGCGAGCCCAACCCCGGTGTTGCGGCCCCCGAGCCCCGCCCGATGTGCGCCAGCCCGCCCCGTGTGCGCCCTCCGCCCCGTGTTTGCGCCCTCCGCCCGGTCCTGCCGGCCCGCAGGCCCACGCCGCTCACCGCCGCGCCGTCGGGCCCCGCGGCGGGTGCGCCGGGCCCCGCCGGGGGTGGCCGGACCCGCGGGGTGGGTGAGCGCCGCTCACCCGCGAGCCGCGGCCACCCGGGCGAAGTCCTCGACCGCCAGGGTCTCCGCGCGCGCCCCGGGGTCGACGCCTGCGGTGCGCAGGATCGCCTCCGCCTCCGCAGCCGACCCCGCCCAGCCCGCCAGGGCCGAGCGCAGCACCTTGCGCCGCTGGGCGAACGCGGCATCGATCACGGCGAACACCGCGGCGCGGTCGCCCGGCGGCGGGTCGCGGCGGTCGAACGCGAGCAGTCCGGAGTCGACGTTGGGCACCGGCCAGAACACCGCACGGGGCACCGGGCCGGCCCGGCGCGCGGAGGCGAACCACGCGAGCTTCGCGCTCGGCACCCCGTACGCGCGGCTCCCCGGCGGTGCCGCCAGCCGCTCGGCCACCTCGGCCTGCACCATGACCAGGCCCCGCCGGATGCCGGGGAGCACGGCCAGCAGGTGCAGAACGACGGGCACGCCGACGTTGTAGGGCAGGTTCGCGACGAGCGCCGTCGGGGCGGGCGGGGGAAAGTCGGCCGCGCGCACCCGCAACGCGTCCGCCGTCAGCACGCTGAGGCGACCGGCCAGCGCGGGCGCCCGCTCGGCGACGGTCACGGGGAGGCGGGCGGCGAGCACCGGGTCGATCTCGACGGCGTGCACGGCAGCCACCTCGGGCAGCAACGCCAACGTCAACGAGCCGAGGCCCGGCCCTACCTCCACCGCGACATCGTCGGCCGACAGCGCCGCCGCGCGGACGATGCGGCGCACCGTGTTGGGGTCGTGCACGAAGTTTTGGCCCAGCCGTTTCGTCGGCCGGATGCCCAGCTCGGCGGCCAGCGCCCGCACCTCCGCGGGGCCCAGCAGCCGCGCCTCGCCCACCGTCACGCCGGAAGCGTGCACTCCTTCGTCGACACAGTGACCACCGGGGTTGACGAGCTACTGGGGCAGGCCGAGCTTGCGTGAGCAGGCGGGCCATGCCCCGTAGCCGCCGCCACGGTCGTCGCGCACCTTCTCGGCGATCGCGATCTGGCCTTCGCGACTGGCTCCGCTGGGCAGGGCCGCGTAGGCCGTACCGCCGTAGGCCCGCCAGGTGCCCGCGTCGAACTGCAGGCCGCCGTAGTAGCCGTTGCCGGTGCTGATCCCCCAGTTGCCGGTCGCTTCGCACTGGGCGATGCGGTCCCAGACGCTGCCGTCGTCGACGGCGGGCGCGGCGGGGACGTCGGCGTTCGTGCCCACCTTGACGACCCGCGGCACGGCGGCGGTCATCTCACCTGCCCCGATCTGCTCGCGCCGGACCTCTTCGCCGTTCTGCACGAAGATCTTCATGATCGCGGTGGCCTCACCGGGCCTGCCGGGGTTGACGATGACCTGCTTGCCGCGCGGCAGCGTCGGGTCGTCGATCTTCTGCACGGGCGGCGGCGCGGCGTGGGTCTCGACGACCTGGCCCACGCCGTTGCGGACGATCTGGACGTCGATGCCGTCGATGAGCGGGGTGTCGCCGCTGGGGATCGACACGTCGTCGACGCCCAGCACGATGTGGTGCTCGGCCAACAGGCCCGACACCGTGCCTGCGGTCGTCTGATAGGCCTGCTTCGCGCCGGTGCCGTCGGTGAGGGTGACCGAGCGCGGCACGCGCAGCTCCAGCGCCAGCCCCGACAACGGGATCGACTGGTTCGGCGAGGTGGACATCTGGATCGGCTTCGCCTGTACGCCGAGCCCGTCGAGCGCCTGGCCGACCGTGGCCGCGGTGGTCCAGATCTCGCGCTGGTCGGGTCCCTCGTCGAGGGTCAGCCTGCGGGCCCGGCTGTAGATCACGTGGTCACCGCTGTCGATCAACGTCGGCAGCGCGGGCTCGACCCGGTCCTGCGCAGCCGGGACGATGCCCGCGGCCCGCAGCGCCGACGCGACGTCGTGGCCGAACGTGTGCACCGTGCGGTCGGTGCCGTCGGCGGTGATGGTGATCGTCTTATCCATGGCGAGGGCGCTGGCCCCGCCGCCGGTGAGGGCGATCAGCACGGCAAGGACGGTCGCGCGGACGGCGACGCGGGACGGGGCGGCCCGGGTGGAGCGGCGGCGTCCGGCGCGCGTGGGGTGGAGGGGCCGAGCAGTGGCCACCGCAGCCTCGGCGGCCACAGCCGTGTCGGGGGTGGCGGACGCCGGGGCGGTGACCGCGCCGAAAGGATGGGTGAGCGGCTCGGCGTCGACAGTGCGGATCGGGCCGGTGAGCAGCCCTTCGAGCTCGCTCCCCGCCGGATCGAGCGCACTGCTTGCCGGGTCAGCAACGTTGCCCGCCGTGATGACGCCGCTGTCCGCCGTGACGACTGTGATGGGCGCCGTGACGGGCCCGGCGTCGGCCACCGCGACCCGCCCGGTCTCCCGCGCCGACCGGGCGGCCGGGGCGGACCAACGGTTGAGGTGCGGCGCCGTGTCCCCTCCGTCGGTCGACGCGGGCGCGGGGCGGGGTTTGGGCTTGGGCGAGGGGCTGGGCGTGGACCGGCGGGGCGCTTCGACCTCGGTCGGGCGCTGCGGCGCCGAGATCGTCTCCGGCGCGCCGACGACGGGCGCCGTAGCCGTCGGGAGCCCGACTGCGCCCGCGTCGGCGAGCGGGTGGCCTGCCGTGCGCTCGGCGGTCGGCTCACCGGGCCGGGCCGGTGGCGCGGTCGTCCACCAGCCCGTCGTTGACGCAGCGGGGTGCGGCGTGGGCGCGGCGGGCGGCGCGAACGAGGGCGCGGACGCGGCGGGGCGCCGCCGGGGCGACGGGCGCGCCGGTTGCGCCGCCGTGCCTGGCCAGGAGCCCGAGGGCTGGTCTGACCACGTCGCGTCGACATCGGGCGAGAACAGCTCCCCCGCGACGCGCTGGATGGGCCCGGTCAGGTCGGCGCTGTCGATCAACGGGATCCGGCTGGTGGCGTGGGCCTGTCCAGAAGCAGGTTCGACGGCGGTCAGCCTGCCGGTCGCGGGGTCGGCCGACGCGTCCTCGATCAGCGCCCCGCGGCCGGGGTGGGCGACCACGCCCTGCGTGACCGACACGACCGTCTCGACGGCGGGACGCGCCGACGGCGACGGGAAGTCGAACGGGTCGTCGACCTCGCGGCCGCCGTACCAGTCGGCGTAGGCGTCGGCCTCCGGTGAAGCCCCGGTGGTCGCCTTGGTTGTCGCATCGACACGGACGCGCGCGGCACGGCGGCGCGCACCCGCAGAGACGTCGACCACAGCCATCCTGACCCTCGTCGGACCGGGCAGGGGAGCAAGTCGCGGTCACGACGGCCCGGAGGCAGGTAGTTCAGGGGAGCGCCCCGGAACCGTCGTGACCGCGGTGCTGGGGAGCGTCCCCACCCCGGCTTTAGCGATCACGGAACCGTAACGGGGCGTGAGCAAAAGGGGCGACACGTGACACACCGCGAGCGCCCAACGGGCCGCCCGCTACGCCGAACGAGACCCTGTTGCGCCCGATGCATCCTCTGCGGGGACGGATGGCAGCTCGTCGAGGCGAAACACCCGCTCGGCGTTACGCCGAGCGCATGATGCGAGCCACTCGTCGGACACGTTCCGCACAGCCGCCAGCGCCCGGACCGTCCACGGCAGGCAGTAGGGCTCGTTGGCCCGGCCCCGGTGCGGCTGCGGGGTCAGGAACGGGGCGTCGGTCTCGACGAGGAGCTGGTCGTCGGGGACGAGCGCGGCGGCCGCACGCAATGCGGGCGCGTTCTTGAACGTGACGGGCCCGGCGAAGGACAGCACGTACCCGGCGTCGACGCACGTCCTGGCCATGGCGGCGTCGCCGGAGAAGCAGTGGAACACCACCGTCGTGGGCGGACCCTCCTCCGTGAGGATGCGCAGGATGTCGGCGTGCGCGTCGCGGTCGTGGATCATGAGGGGCTTGCCGAGCCGTTTGGCGAGCGCGATGTGCCAGCGGAACACGCGCTGCTGGGCCGCGGGCGGGGAGTAGTCCCAGTAGTAGTCCAGACCGGTCTCCCCGACCGCGACGACGCGGGGGTGGGCGGCGAGCCGCTCGATCTCGGCGAGGTCGTCGTCGCCTGCGGCGGCCGTGCGCGTCGGATGCAGGGCGACGGCGGCGGCGACGCGCTCGTCCCAGGTGGCGGCGGCGGTGACCCAGCGCGCCGACGGCAGGTCGTCGGCCACGGTGATCGCTCGGGTGACCCCGACGGCCGCCGCCCGGTCCATGGCCGCCACGAGCAGCTCCGGCGTGGTCGCTCCGCACGCGTCGAGGTGGGTGTGGGCGTCGACCGTCGGTGACGGCAGCGGCTCGGGTGGCTCGGGCGGGGGCTTCACGCGTCGGGCGCCTTCGGCGCTCGTGCGCGGAAAACGTTGCCCTGGCCACGGTTTCCGCGCACGGGCTCGTCAGCCCCCAATCGGGGCCCACTCCGGCCCGGTCTCGCCCAGCGTCGGGTCGAGCTTGGTGAAGATCGGCGTCGGCTTGGCGAGCGGGCGCCCGACCTCGATCGGCGACGACGCCCACCTGGCCTGCTCGACGGTGTAGTCGCCGGTCAGAATCGGGTAGGCGGGTCCGTCGCCGAGGTCGTCGACCTGGCGGATCTCCGGCTGCGCCGCCCAGACCCCCTCCCCGCCGAGCGCCTTGTGCACCTGCTGAGCCGCGTGCGGGAGGAACGGTGTGAGCAGGGTGTTCGCGTCCTGGACGACCTGCAGCGCGGTGTGCAGGATCGTGTCGCGCCGGTCGGGGTCGTCGCCCCGCTTCCACGGCTCCTGGTCCGACAGGTAGCGGTTGGCCGCGGTCACGACGCGCATGGCCTCGCCGACGGCCTGCTTGAACCGGTTGCGCGCGAGCAGCCCACCGACGGTGTCGAACCCGGCGCGGGAGACGGCGAGCAGCTCGGCGTCGGCGTCGGCGGGGACGGTCGGCTTCGGGACCGCGCCGACATTCCGGTGCGCCATCGAGATGGACCGGTTGACCAGGTTGCCCCACTCGTTGGCCAGCTCGAAGTTCGTCCGGCGCACGAACTCGTCCCAGGTGAAGTCGGTGTCCTGGTTCTCGGGGCCCGCGACCGCGATGAAGTAGCGCAGTGCGTCGGGGCCGAACTCGCGCAGGAAGTCCCCGACGTAGATGACGGTGCCGCGGCTCGTCGAGAACTTCGAGCCGCTCATCGTGAGGTACTCCGACGAGACGATCTCGCTGGGCAGGTTCAGCGTGCCGAAGACGCCCGGTGAGCCGCCGCGGTCCCCCGCCCCGTTCTGCCCCAGCAGGAGCGCAGGCCAGATGACGGAGTGGAAGACGATGTTGTCCTTGCCCATGAAGTAGTAGGCCTGGGCGGCGGGATCGGTCCACCACTGCTTCCACGCGTCGGGATCAGGCCCGCGCCGCGCCCACTCCACGGACGCGGACAGGTAGCCGATCACGGCGTCGAACCACACGTAGAGCCGCTTCATCGGCTGGTCGCGCCAGCCGTCGAGCGGGATGGGGACGCCCCAGTCGAGGTCGCGGGTGATCGCCCTGGGCTTGAGGTCCGCGACGAGGTTGGCCGAGAACTTGAGCACGTTGGGCCGCCAGTCGGTGCGCGTGGCCAGCCACTGCCCCAGCGACTCCGCGAACGCGGGCAGGTCGAGGAAGAAGTGCTCGGTCTCGATGAACTTCGGCGTCTCGCCGTTGATCTTGGACCGCGGGTTGATGAGGTCGGCGGGATCGAGCTGGTTGCCGCAGTTGTCGCACTGGTCGCCGCGGGCCGCGTCGTAGCCGCAGATGGGGCAGGTGCCCTCGACGTAGCGGTCGGGCAGCGTGCGCCCGGTCGAGGGGCTGATCGCGCCCATCGCCGACTTCGCCACCACGTAGCCGTTCTTGTACAGCGCGAGGAACAGATCCTGGACGACCTCGTAATGCACGCTCGTGGTGGTGCGGGTGAACAGGTCGTAGGCCAGGCCGAGGCCCTGCAGGTCGCCCGTGATCACCCGGTTGTACTTGTCGGCGAGCGCGCGGGGCGTGAGGCCCTCGGCGTCGGCCTGCACCTGGATCGGGGTGCCGTGCTCGTCGGTGCCGCTGACCATGAGCACCTGGTCGCCCGACATCCGCCGGAAGCGGGAGAAGACGTCGGAGGGCACGCCGAAACCGGAGACGTGGCCGATGTGCCGGGGGCCGTTGGCGTAAGGCCAGGCCACGGCGGTCAGCACGCGGGTACTCATGGTCACCAGCCTAGGCCCCGTCCGAAATCGATATCCGCGGTGCCGTGCGCTGCCGTTTCGCTGCCGTTTCATCAAGCCCGGGTTGATGCGTCGCCCGGTTGTGGAGACGCCCGCAACGGCCGGAATTACTCTCCGCGCTCGACGGGCAACGCGTTGATCTGGTCCCGCAGCCGGTCCACGTCCCAGCGGTACCGACCGGACGGAAGCCGCAGATCAGGCGTGATCCAGCCGGCGACGACATAGCGCTGCAGAGTGCGCGCCGAAAGGCCTAGCTGACGAGCCGCTTCGGGCGTGGTTACCAGGGTCGGCTTCGGCACACAGTCACCCTAAGTTACTTCGCGACGTATCAAGCCCCCCTTGACGCCAGAGTCGCCCATTAATGCTAAAGTCGCTACAGTGCTCACATGGGGTCTCCTGACGCTCGCTGGAATATGGCCGTCCACGAGCTCGCACAGATGCCTGACCTCGCAGAACGGCTCGCGGAAGCGCACCTTCCCGATCCGCACGGCCGATGCGTCGGCTGCACGCGGCCGGGGGTGGGGACTGCGCACGTACGGTGGCCGTGCGGCCTCTACCGCCTCGCAACCGAGGCAGGCGGACGCGCGATCCCGCCACCCCGCAACGGCTCAGGGCGGTAGCCGCCCGCCCACTTCGCGTACTTGTGGGGTCTTCGCAGCCGGCCGACCCTCGGCGAGGACGCATGAAGCTCTGCGAAGTCCGGCCGTCCGGCGGCGGGTGCCCGGCTGCGGCGGGCAGTCGGTGGCGGCCAGTCGGTGGCAGGCGTCAGTCGGTGGCGGCCAGCGTCGCGGCGTAGAGGTCGCGCTTGGGGACGCCTGCCGCGGTCGCGACCACGCTCACGGCGTCCTTCAGCCGCTCCCCGTCCTCGACGCGCTCGCGCACGGCCTCCACCAACGACTCGACGCTCGGCGACGCGGAGGGCGCGGCCCCGGCGAGCACGACGGTGATCTCGCCGCGCACCTGCTCCGCCCCCGCCCACGCCGCCAGTTCCGTCAGCGGGCCGCGCCGGACCTCCTCGTACGTCTTCGTCAGCTCCCGGCACACCGCCGCGGCGCGCTCCCCACCGAGCACGGCGACGGCGTCGGCGAGCGTCTCCGCCAGCCGGTGCGGCGACTCGAAGAACACGACGGCGCGCGGCTCGGTGCGCAGCGTCGTCAGCCAGCGTCGCCGTTCCCCCGACCGCCGCGGCGCGAAGCCCTCGAAGCAGAACCGCTCGGCGGGCAGCCCCGACAGCACCAGCGCCGTCGTGACCGCCGAAGGACCGGGCAGGCAGGTCACCGGCAGCCCCTCGGCTGCGGCCGCCGCGACGATCCGGAAGCCGGGATCGGACACCACGGGCATCCCCGCGTCGCTGACGACGAGCACGGTCCGGCCTGCCCGCACCTCGTCGAGCAGGCCGGGGAGCCGGGCGACCTCCACGGCGTCGTAGTGCGAGAGCACCCTGCCCCGCACCGTCACGCCGAGGGCCGCGGCGAGCGTGCGCAGGCGCCGGGTGTCCTCGGCGGCGATGACGTCGGCGGTGCCCAGCGCCTCCACGAGCCGCGCGGAGGCGTCGGCGGCCTGGCCCAACGGAGTGGCGGCGAGCACGAGGCGACCGGCTGACGGAGACGACACGCCCGTGAGCCTACGATTGTCCGCCGTGGCCACCCCGACCGTCGAGCACTCGCGCTCCGGCCGACCCAGCCGCCCGGCGACCGACGACGACGCGACCATCGGCGTCGTGCCGATCGGCGAACCGCCCCTCCGCGCTCCCGCAAGCCCCGCGGGCCTGCTCGGGCCACCGCCGCCCACCGACCGGCTGCGCGGCTGGGTGGTCACGGCCGTTCTCACCGCTGTCGCCGCGGTCGTGCGGTTCGCCGGGCTGGGTGCCCCCACCGACGGCGGCACCCCCGTCTTCGACGAGAAGCACTACGTCCCGCAGGCCTGGCAGATCCTGCGCAACGGCGGCGTGGAGGACAACCCCGGGTTCGAGCTCGTGGTCCACCCGCCGCTGGGCAAACAGCTGATCGCGGTCGGCGAGGCGCTGTTCGGCTACGACGCCGTCGGCTGGCGGGTCGTCGCGGCGCTGTCGAGCGTGCTGTGCGTCCTGCTGATCGTCCGGGTCGGGCGGCGGCTCACCCGCTCGACGCTCCTGGGCGGCATCGCGGGCGTGCTGCTCATCTGCGACGGCCTGTCCCACGTCCAAGGCCGGATGGGGATGCTCGACGTCTTCTCGGCGCTGTTCGTGGTGGCCGGGTTCACCACGCTCGTCCGCGATCGCGACGACGTGCGCGCCCGCATGGCGCGCGTCGTCGCCGAGGGCAGGGTGCTCGACTCGCCGTTCGGGCCGCGGATGGGCGTGCGCTGGTGGCGGCTGGCCACCGGGGTGCTGCTCGGGCTCGGCGTCGCGGTGAAGTGGTCGGGCATCTACTGGGTGCTGGCGTTCGCGGTGTTGTCGGTGCTGTGGGACCTGACGGCGCGGCGCTCGGCGGGGGTCGCGCGGCCGTGGCGGGGCACGCTCGTCCGCGACGTGCTGCCGTCGGTGTGGGCGCTCGCGCTCGTCCCCGTGCTCGTGTACTTCGCGGACTGGGCCTTCTGGTTCTCCAGCGAGACCGCCACCGACCGCTACGCGGGCTCGAACGCGCTGTCGAGCATGCTGCACTTCGAGAGCAAGGTGCTCGCGTTCCACCAGGGCCTCACGACGCAGTCGGCGGGCGTGCACCCGTGGGAGTCGAAGCCGTGGTCGTGGCCGATGGGGCTGCGCCCGATGCTCTACTACTACGCGGGCGACGGCGTCACCGGCTGCGGGCAGAGCCAGTGCGTCAGCGCGGTGATGCTCGTCGGCACGCCCGCGCTGTGGTGGCCCGCGCTGCCGGTGTTGGGCTTCGCGCTGTGGCGGCTGGTCACGCGCCTGGACTGGCGGTACGGCGCGGTCCTCGTCGGCTACGGCGCGGGCATCGTCCCGTGGTTCATGGTCATCGACCGGCAGATGTTCTTCTTCTACATGACGCCGGTCGTGCCGTTCCTCGTGCTCGCCACGGTGCTGGCCATGGGCGAGATCCTCGGCCGCGCGGACGTCGGCAGGGAGCGGCGGCAGACGGGGCTGCTGGTCGTCGGGCTGTGGGTGGGGCTGGTCGTGGCCAACTTCATCTGGCTGTGGCCGATCCTCACCGGCGCGCCGATCACCCAGGCCATGTGGGACGCGCAGCTGTGGCTGCCGAGCTGGCGCGCCTGACCTACCCCCCGACGGCCAGCAGCACGCTCGCGCCCACCGCCAGCCCCGCGCTGCCCAGCTGCATGCCGGTGAGCCGCTCCCGCAGGAAGACCGTCGCCAAGATCGCCACCACCACCGGGTAGAGCGAGACGACGACCGCGCTCACGCCCAGCTCGCCCGTCCGCGCCGAGAGCAGGAAGAAGACGTTCGCGAGCGTGTCGAACACTCCGGACAGCACCGCGAGCCGCCACGGGAACGGTCCGCAGCCCCGCCATGCCCGCGTGAACAGCACCGCGAGGAACAACACCGGCACCGACGTCAGCCTGCCCGCCAGCAGCGGCCACAGCCCCGAACCTGCCGGGCTGGCGTTGATCCCGACGAAGAACAGCGCGAACCCCGCCCCTGCGCCCAGCGCGAGCAGGGTGCCCGTGCGCGCGCCCGTTCCGGCCGAGCTGCCCGTGGTGGCCAGGACGATCGCCGACAGCGCGACCACGATCGCCACGACCGTCACCGCGCTCAGCCGCTCCCCCGTCACGAGCCCGACGACGAGCGGCAGACCCGCGCCGACGACGGCCGACAGCGGCGCCACCACCCCCATCGGGCCGACCGCGAGTGCGCGCAGGTAGAGCAGCAGTCCGCTCGTCCCGCCGACCGCGCCCAGCGCTCCCCACCCGAACGCCGCCGCCGAAGGGGTGCCGCCCGCGAGCGGCACCACCGGCAGGAGCACCAGGAGGCCCGCCAGCTGGACCATGGCCGTCACCAGCAGCACCGGCGCACGCCGCGTCGCCAGGCCACCGGAGAAGTCGGCGAGCCCGTACGCGAACGCGCCCGGGAGGGCGAACAGCAACGACATCGTGGCCTTCCGTTCAACAAACTAGACTCTTGAGGACAGCGCACTGGACGATACGGCACCCCACGACTCAGTTCAACAGACTTGTCGGTCAGGTACGGCAAACTGGTCGGCATGCAGTCACCTGAAGCCGTCGCCACGGCGGTCGGCCGCAACGTCCGCGCGTTGCGCCGTCAGCGACGCATGACCATCGACGCGCTGGCCGCCGCCTCCGGGGTCAGCCGCGGCACGGTGATCCAGGTGGAGACCGCGCGCGGCAACCCGTCCATCGGCACGCTGTGCAACCTGGCCGCGGCGTTGCGTGTGGGGGTGGCGTCGCTGGTCGACGGGGACGCCGAGCCGCGGGTGGTCGTGCGGCGCGGCGCCGAGGCGGCCGAACTGTGGACGAGCGCGGCGGGCAGCAGCGCCGTGTTCCGCATCGGCACCGACCCGCCCGACGTCGTCGAGCTGTGGGACTGGACGCTGCAGCCCGGCGACGGCTTCGGCGGCGAGGCGCACCCGATCGGCACCCAGGAGGTGCTCTCGGTGCTGGCGGGGCGGCTTGCGCTGCGGGTGGGCGGCGCCGACCAGGCGCTCGACACCGGCGACACGGTGCTGTTCCAGGCCCATGCCCCGCACCGGTACGGCTGTGTGGGCGCCGAGCCCGTGCGGTTCATCATGGTGGTGCTCCAGCCCGGCGACGCGGGCCTGGTGCCGCCGACGGCCATCGCGGAGGCAGCAGGCCCCGAACCCGCGGGCTGATCAGCAGCCGAGCACCAGCGGCCGGTGGACCGGCTCGACCGCCATCGTCCCGCCCTCTACTTTGGACTGGTAGCGGCAGGTGCCGACGGCGACCTCGACGTCCCCCTTGTCGACGAAGCGGGCCGCGGGCTGCGGTGCCCCCTTCGGGCCCTGGTACACCAGCGACTCCTGCTCGAACGGGCCGCCGCCCGACCGCAGCACGACGGCGTAGGCCGGGTCGCGGTCGGCCTGGATGGTCACCAGCCGCAGGCCCCCGCTGTTGATCTCCCCGACGTCCTTGCCGGGCGCGGCCAGCGTGCTCGCCCCGAACACGAGCGCCCCCCACCCGAGCACCGCGGCCACTCCGATGATCATCGCGAACCAGCGCAGCCCCCCACGGGGCACGGCAACCGCGAGCGCCGCGGTGAGCAGCACGAGCCCCAGCGCGATGAATCCGGACGTGAACCAGCGCGCCTGCCGGAGGTGGAACGGATCGACCACCGACAGCCCCGCCAACACCGCGACGACGAGGACGCACAGGAGGAGCACGAGGACGCGACGCAGCCGGGGCACGGCCCGCATCTTGGCGTGCCGCCGCGGACGCCGCAGAAGCGGAGTCCCTACCCGAGCAGCGTCGTGGCGTAGTCCCACGCCGACGGGTCGCGGGAGACGACGCGCCACTCGCCCCACCCCAGGCTCCCCAGGAACGTGCGAACCGGGTGGTTGTCCGGCTGCACCGTCGCCTGCACGGTCCAGCCCGCCCAGCGCGGACGACCGAGCTCACCGGCGAGCAGCCGCGTCGCCACGCCCCTGCGCTGCCAGGCGTCCACGACGAGCAGGCTCACATCGACGAGCGCGGTTCCGACGACCACCAGGTTGAGCAGCCCGACCGGCACGTCGCCGGACATCGCGACGACCGCAGCCCCGTCGGGCGGCCCCGCGAGCAGGTACTCCCGATGCCTGCCCCATGCGACGTCGGGCGTGAGGCGGCTGGTGTGGAAGCGCCGCCGCAACGACTCGGGCGAACAGGACAGCACCAGCAGGCGGACGGCCGACTCCGTCGCCGGAACCGCCGACACCAGCTCGTCCGCCCGAACGTCTATGACCACTGTCATAGAGAGAGGTCTACGGCATCGCGGCCGTCGAAGCACTATGACGGCCGTCATAAGGCGCCGGTCAGTCCAGCAGGAGTTCCAGCTCTTCCTGCACCGCGTCGAGGGCGCTGAAGTCACGACGGGCGCGGCCGAGGACCAGCGCGCCCTCCGCGGCACTGACCACGAGCAACGCCACCCGCCCGGCCCGCTCCGGCGTCAGGCCGCCGCGCACGAGGGCGTCCTGCAGCGGCACCAGCCACATCGCGAACGCCTCTTTGGCCGCGTCGGCCACGGCGGGCTGGTCCCACGACGCATCCGCGACCCCGGCCACGATCGGGCAGCCACTGCGGAAGTCGGTGATCGTCAGCAGCTCGCGGAATCGCCCCAACACGATGTTCACAACCCGTGCGGGCGGCACCGGCTCGGCCGCACCGAGGACGTCGCGCAGTGGGCGCGCCGACCGCTCGGCCATCCAGACCATCGCCTCGGTGAGCAACTGCTGCTTGCCGCCGGGGAAGTAGTACTGCAACGACCCGCGCGGGGCGTTCGCGTGCTCGACGACGTCGCGCATGCCGGTGCCGCCGACGCCACGCTCGCGGAACAGCAGCGCAGCGCTGCGCACCATCCGTTCCCGCGGGGCTCTCTCCGTCATGACAGCTGTCATGATAGCCGGGCCCCTGTGATCGATCAGGCGTCGTCCAGCATCTCCGGGTGGGTGACGCCCACCTGCCGCAACCGGTACCCGCTGGCCACCGCGGTCGCCACCTCGGCGGTTACCGGACGCCCATGTCGCGTAATGGTGATCTGCCGGACGTTGCCCGACGTTGTTCGACGAGTACCAATGCGACGCCGAGCGCGGTGATGACGGCCGCCACAGCCGGGGGTGTCGCCGGGCCTCCGTGGATGACGGCGAGGCTGCCCAGCAGTGCTCCCAACCCGATGCCGATGTTGACGGCGGTCGAGGCCCCCGACGAAGCGAGATCCAGGTCACCGGGCGCGACCTGCGGGATCCGACTGGCTCCGACGGTGCTCACCATCGAGAACACGAGGCCGGTGACCCCGGTCAAGACGACGACCAGCGGCGGGCAGGTCGGGATCGCGAAGAGCCCGAGCAGAGCCACCGCCTGCGCGGCGGCGGGCAGGAGCGAGGCCCATCCGGGCACGCGGTCCACCAGCAGGCCACCCAGCCAGACCCCGACCACACCGAACGCCCCGCGAACGAACAGCACCGCAGCGATCGTGCCCGCGGAGAGCATGGCGACATCGGTGAGGTAGGGCGACAGGTAGGTGAAGAACGTGAAGCTGCCCGTCACGAGCAGCGCCAGAGCGGCCACCACCAGCAGGTAGGGGCCCGCTGGGCGACGCTCCGCGACCTCGCCGCGGCTCTGCGTGTCGGACCGGTCGGGCAGGTAGGCAACAACGAGCCCCAGCGCGACGATCCCGACGACGGCGACTCCGACGAAGGCGGCCCGCCATCCCGCCAGCTGCCCCAACCAGGTGCCCGCGGGCAGTCCGGCGATGGCCGCGATCGAGGCCCCCGCGAACACCATGGCGACCGCACGACCCCGCCGAGACGGCGGGAAGATCCCGCCTGCCGTCGGCACCACGAGCGACCAGAACAACGACTGGCTCAGCGCAGCGCCGATTCTGGACGCGACCAACACGCCGTACGTCGGCGCGGCCGCGGATCCGACGGTGCAGCCGATGAGGCCGAGCAGCACGATCGCGATGACCCGACGCCGGGGCGCGGTTCTGAGCAGGTACGTCAACGGCAGCCCGCTGACCACGACGACGCCCGCGTAGACGCTCACGAGGGACCCGATCGCCGCTTCGCTCACGCCCAGGTCGGCGCGGATGGGCTCGAGCAGCCCGATGGGGAGGGTCTCCAGCGTGACGAAGGCAAAGGCGCCCAGCGACAGCCCCACCAGGGCAGCGACCCGCCCGCCGGAACCGGAACGCGGCTCCGCAGCCCGGCGGCGTTCGATCACGGCCACGACGTCGTCGCTCACCGGGTCACCCCCTGTCCGTTGTCGATGCGAGCCGCGCGGCGACGGGCGGTCAGTCTCGTGGCCTTCACCTTGTTGCCGCAGTCGGCCATCCGGCACCAGCGCCGGGAGCCGTTGCGGCTGTGGTCGAGGAACAGCCAGCCGCAGCCGCCCGCATCGAGGGGACACTCGCGGACCCGCGCCAGCTCGTCGCCGGTGAGGAGGTCGAGGGTCTGTTGTGCGGCGCGGTCACCGATCAGCTCGACCGGCTCGGCCCCGAGATCGACCCGGACGGCGACGGGCACGTTCGTCGCCACGCTGACCCTTGATCTGGCCACCGCGGCCTGCCACTCGGCGTGTACGTGCTCGAGTGCCCTCCGCGTCGCGTCGGACGCCCCGTCCGCCGTGCTCAACGCGCGCAGAGCCGGGTAA
>DASWUV010000168.1:0-4212 GCA_036401495.1 Pseudonocardia sp.
GGTGCGGGCCTCGGTAAGTCCGTCGGTGTAGAGCAGCAGGGTGTCGCCCGCGGACAGCCTCACCGTGGTGTCGATGAACGTGGCATTGCGGAACGCGCCGACCAGCATCCCGCCGGGGGTGGGCTGGTAGGCCACCGCGCCGTTCGCCGCGAGCAGCAGGGCGGGGGGATGTCCGCCGCCGGCCAATACCAGGGTGTAGCCGCTGTGAGTGGGGCTGAGAACCCCGAACAGCACCGTGCAGAAGTGTGGGCCGCCGCGGTATTCCTGGTTGAGCACGGTGTTGAGGGTGTCCAGGACCGCGACCGGGGCCGGGTCGTGCACCGCGGCAGCGCGCAGGGTGTAGCGGGCCAACGACGTCAGAGCTGCCGCGTCGGCGCCCTTGCCGCAGACATCGCCCAGGAACATGCCCCAGCGGTTCCCCGTCATCGGGAACAGGTCGTAGAAGTCGCCCCCGATCTCGTCGGGGGAGGCGGGGTGGTAGTAGGCGGCGACCTGCAGTCCGGGTATGGCAGGCAGGGTCGGGGGCAGCAAGGTGCGTTGCAGGGTGGTGGCCAGGGCCTGGGCTCGATCCCGTTCGCGGTCAGCGTCCCGGCGCGCCCGCAGCAACTCCTGTTCGTAGGCGCGACGGTCGCGCGCGTCGAACACCGTCGTGCGGATGAGCAGCGGTTGCCCGTCCAGGCCGTTCTTGACCGTGGAGGTGACCAACACCGGCAGTCGGGCCCCGCTGCTGGTGACCATGTCCAGGGCGATCCCGCCCACCGCTCCATGCATGTGCAGCAGCGGAGCGAAGTGTGTCTCATGATAGATCTTGCCGCCGATGGTGAGCAGGTCGGCGAAGCGACGGCGTCCCACGAGGTCCTCGCGCTCGTGGCCCAACCAACGCAGCAGTGTGGTGTTGACCTTGGCGATCCGGCCGTCGAGCAGAGTGGACAGGTAGCCGCACGGAGCGTTCTCGTAGAGGTCCTCGGCGCTGTCCTCGAGTAGTTCGGAGAACGCCGCCTGCTCGCTGCCCTCGCCGCCCGCCGTGTGGAACACGCCGTCGCCGCGGCCTGCGTTCGGCTCGGCCTCGTGCGTCATCAGGTGGGGGCTGTGAACGCGGCGATCGCGGCTGCGGTGGCCTGTGGATCGCTCAGCTGGGGGCAGTGGCCCGTGGCATTGAGGGTGACCAGCTGACTGTTCGGGATCTGGGCCTGGACGAAGGTCCCGACCCCGCGTGGGGCGATGGCGTCCTGCGAGCACTCGATCACCAGGGTCGGCACTCGGACGTGCGGAAGATCGGCGCGGTTGTCAGACAAGAAGGTGGCACGGGCGAACACCTTCGCGATGGTTGGATCAGTGCGGCAGAAGCTGTCGGTCAGCTCGTTTCCCAACTCGGGCCGCTCCGGATTGCCCATGATCACCGGAGCTATCGCTGCCGACCAGCCGAGGTAGTTGCTGTCGAGCGATTCGAGTAGTTCGGCGATGTCAGCTCGGCTGAACCCGCCCTGATAGTCGCCGTCGTTGAGGTAGCACGGGGACGGGGTGAGCAGAATGAGCTTGGCGAACCGCGTGGGTTCCTCGATCACGGCGAGCACGCCGATCATCGCGCTGACCGAGTGTCCGACGAACACCACGTCGTGCAGGTCCAGCTCGTGGCAGATCTCCAGCACGTCGTGCGCGTACCCGTGCAAGGTGTCGTGTCGGTCGGGTCGCCAGGCGGCGACATCGGAGCGGCCCGCGCCGACGTGGTCGAAAAGCACCAGACGGTGGTCCTCGGCCAGGACGGGAACCAGCAGGCGCCAGAGGTTCTGGTCGCACCCGAAACCGTGCGCAAGCATCACCAATGGGCCCGCGGCGTTCCCGGTGACGATCACGTTGTTCCTGGCGCGCACGTCCACCGACCCATCCTGGCATCCTCCGCGACCATCAGTGCGTAGGCCAGGAGGTCCACGGCTGGTGAGCGGTCCAGCTCCAACGGCAGGCCTGCGCTCTCACCATCTGCAGTCCTCGTCCTCGGGCGGCGTTGACGTTGCGGGAGCGCCGACGAGCTCTTGGCCCAGGACGGGGAGCGCGCTTCCGGGTCGCCACCCGCTCGATCAGCGTGGCTGCAGGATGTGATCGGGTGTCACGTGGCTCGTGGTGCCGGTCGTCGGCGCATCGGCCGTGCCGCCGCCCAGTCCCATGGCGAGTCCGACGGCGGTCATGGTGAGCAGAACGGCCGTGGTACCGAAGAAGATCTTGCGGTCCGGCGTGCGGGTGGCCGCAGGCGCGACGGCGGGTCGGGCGGTCGAGGTGGGGGTCGAGGTGCGGGTCGAGGTGGTCGTGGCGGTCATGTCGTCGCTCCTTGGGATCTTGTTCTCTGGACAGATCCACAGTGCCTGGTCGGGGTCGGCGCCACGGTCGGCCTGTTGAACGTTGTGCCGGACGACCTGGGGGTCCGTCAGTCGGTTGACCCGTGTGTCCGGCGGGCGGACCAGCCACAGTCGAAACGGGCGAAATTCCTGCCCGATCCTGCGACTCAGGTGACGTATCGGGCTGCCGGGGTGCCAGGCGGATTGAAGGTGCCGGGCGTGGCGTCGGGATTGGTGACGCAGACTTCGGCTTCAAGTCCGTCGGGATCGCGGAAGAACAGGCTGAGGACAGGTCCGAAGTCGGTGACGAACTCGTCGCAGGCTCCGCGGACGAGCAGGCGGCGGCGAATTTCCTCGAAGGCATTCAGGGAAGCGGCCTGCAGCCCGATGTGGTCCAGCCTGCCGCGACCGAACATGGGGACCTGGGGAGGTGCTGCGCGGTCCCCGTGGAGTTCGAAGACGTTGAGCTCGGCGTGCGGTCCGACATCGACAACGGAGAACCGGAGCTCTTCCTGGTTCTGGTCGAGCGCGACGGTGGCGTCGAAGACCTCTGTGTAGAAGGCATGCAGGCGATCGGTGTCGCCGGTGAGGATTGCGACGTGGTTGAGGCCGTCGAGCAGCATGGCACGAGGTTAGTAGTGCTCGGCTGTGCCGCCCGGCTCGGCTTACGGGGCTGTCACCGCACCAAGCGGTCGAGGAGCCGGGAGAGGTCGGCGTCGGGGTCGGCTGTCAGCCCGGTGTGGACCGGCCCGGGTTGCACGATGGTGCTGCGCGGCGCGGTGAGCCGCCGGAAGCGCCTGCCGCGGTCCTCCGCGCCTGCCGGGCCTGCGTAGCGGGCGCCGCCGGTACCTGCCGCGCATTGGGCCACGATCGCGTCGAGCACGCATCCGACGGCGATCAGGTCGGCGCCCGGGTCGAGGGCGGCGAGCCGGGCGGGGTCGAGGTGCACGGCGGCGCCGAGGTGGTCGAGCGCCCGGCAGTAGAGGATCACGCCTGCGTTGAGGCGTTCGCCGCGCTCGACGCGGGGCACGACGCGCAGCAGTGCGTACTCGAAGGCGTGCCTCATGCCTGCCCCTCTCGCGCACGGCGCAGGCGTGCGAGCGGATCGCCGGTCCGCTGCGGCGGATGCGCGGCGGCCTCGGCCGCGGCGGCCAGCAGACCGGGCAGCCAGGCGGCGCGCGCCTCGACGCGCCGGTGCAGCAACCCGGCGTAGGCGCTCCGCAGGTCCGCGGGCGCGTCGGGCCCCGCTACCAGCCACGCGTCCGGAACGAGCGCGACGACGTCGCTCAGCAGCTCGGGGGTCACCCGTGGGGCGAGGGCGGCATCGGCCGCCTCGACATCGGGCCGGGCGGGGAGCAGGACGTGCTCGGCGGCCGCGAACGGTCGGCGCACCCAGGCGTCGGCGCCGGGCCAGTGGTGGTGGAAGGTCAACGCGGCACCGTGATCGATCAGGTACGGGCGGCGGTGCCAGAACAGCATGTTCGTGTTGCGCCACGTCCGGTCGACGTTGCCGATGAGCGCGTCGAACCACAGCACCCGTCCGGCGAAGTCCGGATCCACCGCGAACGCGCCGGGGTCGAGATCGAGCGCTCCGGGCAGGAAGTCGATGCCGAGGTTGGCGCCCGGGCTGGCCCGCAGCAGCTCTTGCACCTCCTGGTCGGGCTCAGACGCCCCGAGCGCCGGATCCAGCTCCACCACGACCAGCTCCGGAACGGGCAGGTCTAACGCTCTGGCCAGCTCGCCTGCGACGACCTCGGCCACCAGCACCGCGGGGCCTTGCCCGGCACCGGTGTACTTGACCGCGTAGGTGCCGAGGTCGTCGGCCTCCATCAGGCCGGGCAGCGATCCGCCCTCGCGCAGCGGCGTGACGTAGCGGATGGCC
>DASWUV010000169.1:0-33323 GCA_036401495.1 Pseudonocardia sp.
GTGGGCCGTCGCGTGCCCTTCCAGCGGTCCCAGGCCAGCAGCAAAATGCCAGAGTCCATCACGACGGTACCGAGCACGACGATCACCATCATCGCAATCTCCGCGGTAGACGACGTGGACGACCCCCGTGCAGATGATGGGCGATCACCCGTCTGAGATACAGATCTTTGCTGAAATTAACCCAGACGGCCGCACCGCGTCAGCTGGTTGACCCGAGTGGGGTACGGCATCGCGTCACGTAGTGATGGCGGGGGAGTCGTAGCGTCACACCGCGCTATGGCTCGTCTAGAGCGGGCTGTCGGTGTCGCCGAGGGTCGGCGCGGGCAGGTGCGGCACGGCTCGGGACCGCCCGCGGAACTCCGCGACGGTCTCCCCGGCCGCGGTGCGGACCGTCACGTCGTAGAGCCCGGACTTCCCCGCGACGGCGCGTTCGACGGCTTCGGCCACCAACTCGTCGCCGAGCATCGCCGCCCGCAGGAACGTGATGTCCGCGCCCGCCGCCACGGTCGAGACGCCACGGCTGTTGCAGGCGTAGCCGAAGGCGGCGTCGGCGAGGAAGAACAGGTAGCCACCGTGCACGATCCCGTGCCCGTTGACGTGCCGGTCCTGGATGGTCAGGGCGGTTCGCGCCGAACCGGGCCCGACATCGACCAGTCGGATACCGGCCCCGCGACTCGCCGCGTCGTGGTGGGCCATCGCCCGCGCCACGTGCTCCGCCGTGGCCTTGCCTGCGTCGTCCGTCCCCGCGTTCGTCCCAGCGTCGTTCATCCCGGGCAGTCTGCCTGGGCCCGGGTGGGCCGCGGAATCCGGAGCGGCCGGTACGGTCGGCGACGGCGGCGTCCGCGGGCCGCGGCGGAAGGGCTGAGGTGGACCGAGCGACGGTCGTCGGCTGGTACGGCATCAAGCCCGGCGGCCTCGCCGACCTGCTGAGCGCCGTGCAGCAAGCGGTGGGCACGGTCGTGGGTCACGGCTTCACCCCGCGGCCCCCGACGGATCTGCACGCGACGATCATCGGCCTCGAAACAGGCGTCGAAGGGGCAGCGCCCGACCTCGACGGCCTTGTGCGCTACCTCGCGGCCGAGCTCGAACGCGAACCCCTCGACGTCCAGTTCGGCGGCTTCGCCGACACCGACCGGCGCATGCGCAGCGGCGGGGAGACCCTGTACCGGCGCAGCCTCGTGCTGCAGGGAACCGCGCTGGTGCTGGTCGGCTGGCCCATGGCACCCGGCCCCTCGGCTCGCCTCGGTGAGATCCGGCGGCGGTGTGAGCGCTACGGCTTCCGGCACAAGTACCACCGGCGGCCCCAGGACCTCGACGCCGACGTCTATCTCGTGGTGGGCGACATCGCCGAGCCCGCGCGCGCAGCCGAGCTCGTCGACCGTGTGCGCCGCGAGGTGTTGGCGACGGCGGTCCGGGTTGCGCTCAAGGCGGCCGACCTCTCCCTCGTCGAATACCTCGACCCCCGCTTGCCCGTGGCCACATCGCGGCGCAGGCCGCTGGTGACGGGCTAGTGCCCCGCGCTCCGGCCTCCCTCGCGGGCGGACCGCACTCCTCGCGCCTTTACGCGGTTCACGCACGCCACCACGGCGGCAGCCAGCGCGGCCGCCGCCGTCACCTCGAGGAGGTACGCCGCGAGCCACACGTGCTTGGCGATCTCGAAGAAGCCGTCGCCGAGCACCGCGGCGGCGACGAGGCCGAGCGCGGCCACGGCGGCGAGCGCGGCGATCCGCGAGAGGGCTCTGACCAGCGGGGCTCTGGCCGCCGGGTCGCCACGCCGGATCGTCGACAGCCCCAGTGCGACGCCGACGGCGGCCACCAGCGCGGGCAGCCACGGTACCGCGAGGCCATCCAGCCACCTCTGCAGTTGGTCGCCATAGGCGCCCTGCTCGCCGACCGTCGTGCCAAGGGCCTGCGCCACCGATGCCGACGTCAACGGGGCGGACGGGAGGTAGGTCAGCTCCGCTCCGAGGGTCGACGTGAGGCCGACGCCGACCGCCTTCGCGGCGGCCTGCGGATGGGCCAGCAGCACGCCGTACGCAGCCACGCGCGCCTGCCCAGGGTCCGCGGCGATCGTCGCGGCGCCCGGGACTCCCTTCGTGCCTGCCGGGTAGTAGGCCCGGCCTGCGAAGGGCATCGCCGCGGCGGGCAGTCCGAGCGGGGCCGCAGCGGCGTCGCCGACGCCGGGCAGGACCGTCGTGAAGATCAGGTTGTGCGCGTTGACGGCGGCGTAGCGCCGTTCCTGCCACCGCAGGCTCGCCGACACCGGGGCGATCGCCAGCAGGGTCACCACAACGGCTACGGCCCCGCCGACGAGGCGATCGCGACGCCGGGGCCGCGTGCCGACCTGCACGGCCGTGGCGGCGCAGAGGACGACGGCCACGACCAGCAGCGGCAGGTAGGAGGTCTTCGCGGTCGCGGCGAAGAGCCCTCCGGCGGCGATCAGGAACAGCCCGACGCCGCGCTCGGCTCGCTCGCGGCGGCCGGTCACCGCCACGACACCCGCTCCGAGAAGCAACGTGGAGGTGCCCAGCAGACCCGCAGGCTCGCTGAAGGTCGAGACGAAGAACCGCGAGAACGTCAGACCGGCCAGCGGCACCAGCGCAGGCACGAGGACAACCAGGCGCGCTCCCGGCCGCAGCGCCCACACCGCAAGCGCGGTGACCGCCCCGAGAACCAGGGAGTAGAGGAGTCCGAGCCGCACGAGCGACCACGTCCCGCCGCTGCCCTTGGCGGCCAGTTCGAGCATCGGCAGGGCCGAGGAGACGATGGGGTCGGGGCAGGCCGGGGCGCCCGTGGCGAACTGGAGGACGACCCCGCCCTTCCAGTTCGACCGGCCGTCCGCGGTGAGCGGCGTCAGGCCCGCTCCGCAGTAGAGCCGTTGGCCGTCGCCGTTGTCGGCGATCCCGGCGGGCGCCCAGAGCAAGCCGAGGGATACCACCACCAGCAGCGCGGCGAGTGCGCCGCCGACGAGGGCGACGAGCCACCGCCGCCGCCACGGGCGTCGCCCCACCCGCGGCTCGGTGGTCCTTGCGTCCGGTGCCGAAACGCTGCTCACAGGCCGACGATGCGGGAGTACAGGGACGGCTGCCCGATCTGGACCCGCAGCGACCTGACCTCCTCGCGCGGCACCACGACCACGGCACCGGGACGGGTGTCCAGTATCCGCTCGGCGACCGCGGCGGCCCGGGGTAGGTCCCGCACGGCGGTGCCCGAGGCCACCGAGTTGGCATCGAGCGTCCAGGTGTCGGTGAAGGCCAGGAACCACTGCGAGATGAGGACGGTGCTCACCTTCCCGTCCGAGGGGAAGCCGATGTAGAACGCCCCCGCGGGCGGAATCTGCACGTCCGTTCGGGTCAAGCGGTCCACGAGATCGGCGGCCGAGGGCGGCTGGGCCAGCACCTGCATCTGCTTCACGTCATTCGTGATCCCGAGCGCCTCGGCTCCGAGCCCGATGCCTGCGTAGTCCGACACGCTGAGACCGAAGACCTGCGTGAGCGCCACCGCCATCAGCAGGGACGAGGTGACGCCTGCGACCGTGGCCCGCCGCCGCGGCACTCTGCGGGGCAGGTAGCGGTCCAGCAGGTAGAGCAGCGGCACGACCAACAGCGGCAGCAGCACGATCTCCATGCCGAGCATGAACTTGAGCCCGTAGTAGGTGACCTGGCCGTTGGCCTCGACCTGGATCGCGATGAGCACGCCCGCCGCCACGATTCCGCAGGCAGGCACGGCCATGACCGCACCGACCCGCATCCGCGAGCCCCCACGGGGCGCGCCCTTGCGCAGCGCCCCCTTGAGCAGCAGCACGCAAGCGGCCGCGATCGCCAGCGTCGTGATGACCAGCAGCCCGACGTCCACGGGCACGCGCCCGCCGTTGATGGTCAGCGGGTCGGCGGCCTGCACCCGGGACAGCACGACCGCGGTCCGCAGCAGGCAGCCCACCACGATGAGCACCAGGACGATCGATGTCGCCGCCTGCGCCGCGGTCGCCCTCCAGCGTCGGCGGCGCAGTGGCAGCAGGATCACCAGCAACGCGGGCAGGGCGAGGACGAGCAGCAACGCCCAGCTCGTCGCAATGCCGACGACCGCACCGCCGATCGCCCCCAGCGTCAGGGGCATGACCACCCGCTCCGCGGGCACCGTCAGCAGCACGACCGCCACGACCAGACAGCAGGCGACGGCGAAGTTCCCGATGCCGCCTTCGACAGCCTGGGCGCCCGGCCCCAGGAGGATCACGGCCGCGACGAATGCGGCGACGGGAGCCGCGAAGCCGGGCCGTCTGCGCAGGGCGGGCAGCGCGCAGAAGCCCGCCACCAGCACCACCGTGGCCGCGATCACCAGCAGCGCCAGCGTGCGGGTGTAGGCGAGCAGCTCCGACCCGAGGTCGACGTCGCCAGGGCCGATGAGCAGCTCGACCACGGCGGCCGCCGCGGCGTGGAAGCCCTGCGGGTAGCTGGCGAACTGCCATGTCCCGCCGGATGCGGGCGGGGGAAGCGCGTCCACGGTGACGCCGAAGCGCCTGATCATGTGCACCATGCTGAAGTGGGCGACGTTGTCCCAGCCGCCCATGAGCATGCCGAGGGTCTGGGTCGAGGTCTTGGCCTGCAGCCACGGCTGCAGCACGGCCAGGCCCATTACGGCCGTAGCTGGCACCACCGCGTCGGCGGCCCGCAGCTTGGGCAGCAGGCGCCGCGCTCGCTGCTCGGGTTGTTCGGCCACGCCGACCCAGGCGCCCAGCCCGCCCGCGAGGAGCGCGAGCCCGATCGTCACGCGACCGAGGGAACCGACGGGAAGGGGCCACCACCAGAACACCTGCGTCCAGCCCAGCAGGAGACAGCCCGCCAGCAGAATGCGCCGGTTGACGTCGCGTGAGGTCGGGACGAGCAGGATCAGCACGATCGCGACGAGCACTCCCGCCGTGCCCTCGAGCAAGCCGGACATCCGGCCGACCACGACGATGTCCGCCGCGGGAATCGCGAACATCAGGCCGCGGACGAGCCTGCCCACCAGCGGCGGCGCGAGGGGCGAAGGGGGAGGCCACAGGGTCAGGCGAGAACCCGGGTCGACCTCGACGGATGCTGGCACGCGGCGCTCGCTCTCTGGCGATGCGCAACCAGCGGGAGGGCTGCCGAATCGCCGCGAGCAGCCTATAACCCCGCCCCGGCCTGCCTCGGCCCCGTCGCGGAGTGGTGCGCGGTCGCATGGCAACGAGCCCCCGTGAGCCGGCTCACCACAGCGCGGCTCTGCTTGAAATACTTATCAACGGCGCCTAGCTTGGGCTGCGACACATCGTGGCTTCGCCCGCGGGCCGCTGGGCCGCCGGGCCCGCGAGATTTCCGATTGGAAGGAACCCTTCGATGACGGCGCCCGTCCGTTCGTTGACCGAGTTGGCCAAGGTCGGCCAGGACTCGGTCGGCGCTGCGATCCGCATCTGGACCGAGATGACCCAGGCCTCTGTCAAGGTGATCACTGCGAGTGGGACCGAGCTGCTCGACGGTCGTCGCGTCGCAGGCCTCATGTTCGGCTTCGCCAACCAGGTGCTCGACAACCAGCGCGCGCTGCTCTCCGCCGTGCTCGCAGGCACCAACGGACGGTCCGCCGTCGCTGCGCCCGCCGAGGCGACCTCAGCAGCAGGCGTCGCCCTCGCAGAGGCAGGCGCCGAGGTCGCCGAGACGGCCGCCGCGACCGAGAAGGCGGCCGTCGAGACGGCGTTCGCGGACGCCGCGGAGGTCCTGGAGACCGCCGCCGAGACGGCCGAGGCCGCTGAGGCCCCGATCGACACGGCCGGAGCCCCCGCCGAGACGGCCGAGACCGCTGACGCTCCCGCCGAGACGGCCGAGGCCTCCGCCGCCGAGGCCGAACCTTCCGCCGAGAAGCCGAAGAAGGCCAAGGCCGTCAAGGCCACCAAGACCCCCGAGATCCGCATCGAGACCGAGGAAGCGGCCGCTGAGGCGGTCGCCGAGGCCGAGAAGGCCACGGTCGCTGAGGCTCCTTACGGCGAAGGCAGCCACGCTCCGCTGGCTGACCGCTCCGAAGTGCCCACCGGGTTCACGATCAAGGCCAACAAGGGGTCGAAGCTCTACCACGTGCCCGTGTCGCCGTTCTACACCCGCACGATCGCCGAGGTGTGGTTCGCCAGCCCCGAGGCGGCCGAGGCGGCCGGGTTCCAGCGGCCCGTCTCCCAGCGGTAGTCGACTCAGCGCCGCTCGCCGTGGCGGATCGGCTCACTCAGGATCGCATGAAGTCCTGGTAGCGATCGGCGGCCGCGGCGAACGTTCGCCGTCTTCCGGCGTCGCAGACCCCAAAGAAATGGGGTTCGACACGCCCGCTCCTGCGGTCGAGCGACCAGGTTCCCACGACGACGCCGCGCTCCACGATTGCCTTGTCGAACAGCGGGTTCCGGCGGCCTTCCGACGGCCGGGACGCGGCCTGGTCGATGAGCGCGCTCCGGTCGGCGTAGGAGACCAGGTACTCGTCGTAGGCGGGTAACAGCAGGATCTCGTCCGGCGCGGAAACGGTCGACCCAGGGTGGGCGCCCCCGGACCAGTACTCGACGTCGGCGCAGGCATGCCGGGTCAGCTGATCGCCGAGCGCGGCCAGGGCGGCGCGGACGGTCCCCAACGTCATGCCCGACCACCACGCGACATCGCGGTCGGTGGCAGGGCTCCTGGTGGCCAAGTACCGGAGGACGAGCTCATCGCGCGCGGCGTCGTCCGTGAGTGTTCTGGGTTCCCGGACACGTTCGCGCAGGAGCGCATAGGTGGCCCGACCGGCAAAGCTCGGGCCGCTGCAGATCAGTCCGGTCGCCTCCGCGTGGATCGTGATGTGCGCAAGCCGGACGGGGTCCGCCGTGTCGACGCCCGCGGTGTCGAGCACCGCAACGAGTTGGGGCCGAGTCATCGCGCGGCCGCCGCGGAGTGCGTGCTCGATCGCCGCGCCCGCGCGGCGCAGCTCGGCCGCGTCGAGCCCGTGTGCCCGGTAGTTGCTGCCGACCGCGCGCTCGACCCTCGGCCCGGTCAGCCGTTGGAGCCACCCGAGGTCCTCGCCCAAGGTGATGTGCCAGGTCGGGCGCAGCACGTGGGCGCGGAGCAGGTCGCCGCGATCCAGCGCCGCCACCAGGTCACTGCGCGACGGCGCACTGGTCCGAAGCGCGACGCCCCACAGCGCACCGGGCAGTTCCTGGGCCTGGACGGCCGCCAGGCGCCGCACAGCTTCGATCCCGTCGCGGAACCGCGACGTGCCGAGCCCCTGGGCGCGCAGACGGCGGCCCCGCAGCTCGTCGACGTCCACAGATCGGCGTGTCAGGCGGGTCTGCGCTTGAGCACGCCGCGGACGAACGCGGCTTGCCCGGCGTGCTCCAGGTCGTCGTCGACGACCGAAACGAGACGGACCGCCAGCGTGACCGGCGGGTCGTACGCCTCGTCCACGACGCGGTCGAGGTCCGGCCCGGTCAGTCCGCGCAGGTACCGCAGGGTCTGGTTGTGGACGTCGTCGTAGTAGCCGACGAGCAACGCGGGGTCCTCCACGCGGACGGCGGCAGCCTCTTCGCTGCTGTGGCCGTACCCGATCTCCGCCTTCGAGAACGGCAGCGCGAACCGCTCGGCCCAGCCCTGGGCGGTGTAGACCTGCTCGAGGCCCGCGACGTCGGCGACGTGGTCGTCCTGCACCCGGGTGAGGTGCCAGACGAGCCACGCGATCGTGTTGGCGTCGGGATCGAGGTGCGCGTGCAGCTCTTCGACGCTGAGTCCGTCCACGACCGCATGGACGGTCGAGCGCACGCGGTCGAACGCGTCGACCAGAAGATCCGCCGCTTCCATGCGGGCGATCCTGCCGGCTCCCGTCATGGACGCGCCTCTCGCACTAGGACTCCAGCCACCCGTAAACGGTCTGGGGCGAGACGCCCAGCGCTCTGGCCATCGCCCGCACCTCGGCGCCCGCCGCCTTCGCCGCGCGGGCCAGCTCGCGCTGCCGGGCGTGCAGCGCGTCGATCTGGGCGGAGACCTCGGTCATCTGGTCGAGCAGCTGCACCACCTCAGTGCCTGCCGCGGCGCGGGAGCGTCCCGCGCCGGGGCGGGGGAAGGCGCGGACCTCAGCGGCGTCCCAGCGCCGCGGGCCGTCCCCGGCGAGCGCGGCAGGCGCCTGCCCCCGCGAGACGTACCCGAGCCAGGTCGTGATCTTCACACCCCACGCCTCGGCGCACTGCTCGCTGCTCCACGTCTCGCTGCTCGGCTCCGCCACGGCGCCATCGTGGCGCACGCGGATCCGTGGGGCCCACGTCAGTGTCGGGAGTTGACGCACCGGTAGTGCAGGTTGACGAACCCGCTGGCAAACCGCCGCTCGTCGAGCAGTTCGAGATCCAGCCGGACGCCGCGGGGCAACGCCGCGGTCCCGCCCCCGACGACGACGGGGCAGAGGAACAGCTGGATCTCGTCCACCAGCCCGGCGGCAAGCGCCTGGCCCGCGAGGTCGGCGCCCCCGATCAGCAGATCACGGTGGGCGTTCGCCTTGAGCGCGGCGACGTCGTCGGCTGCGAAGCGCGGTTCGATCCGGGTGTGCGCGGTGGCCGCCGTCGTGAGCGTCGTGGAATACACGATCTTGTCGGCGGCGCGCCAGACCTCGGCGAAGTCGCGGGCGACGGCCGACTCGTCCGTGAGGTCGAGGGTTTCCCACGCGGACATCGTTTCGTAGAGGCGTCTGCCGTACAGATGCGTGCCGATCGACCGCATGACGTCGTTGACGGCGGCATGCACCTCGGGATCGGGCATGCTCCAGTCGAACTTCCCGTCCTCGTCGGCGATGTAGCCGTCGAGGGACGCAATCGACGAGTAGATCAGTGTGGCCATGTCCCCTCCGTCGGGTCAGACAGCGTCGTCACGTCGCGCAGAACTCGTTGCCCTCAGGGTCCTGCATGATCCACCAGTGCCCGACAGGTCCCTCGTCGACCTCGCGGACCCGGGTCGCGCCCAGCTCTTCCAACCGGGCCACCAGCTTGTCGCGACCGCCGGGCGCAGCATGGACGTCGACGTGGAGGCGGTTCTTGCCGGACTTGCTCTCGGGCACGCTCTGGAACAGCAGCCGCCGCCCGTGGCCGATGCCGCTCGTGGGGTCGAACGGGTCGTCGGGATGGCGGATCGCGGCGTACCCGCGGAAGGTCTTGCGGCCGCGGTGCTCGACGAGGGCGTCCTCGCCGATGCGGCCTGTGGTCAGCAGTTGCTCGATCAGCGCGCTGGGGTCTTCCACCTCGTACTCCAGGGCCGCGGCCCAGAAGTCCGCGAGGGCGGGCGCGTCCGTGCTGTCGACGACGAGCTTCCAGTGCAAAGCCATGCCGTAAGTCCTAACACGTCGCTCCCACACACCCCGTGGGGTCCACACACACGTCCCACCATGTGTGCGAGCCCCCTACGGTGTGTGCGAGCCGCCGATCCGGCGCAGCGACCGGTCGGCGAGCGTCAGGACCAGGAACACGACCGCGCACGGGCCGATGAACCACACGAGGTGATGCAGGCCGGACGTGTCGGCGCCGTGGGCGAGGAAGGCGCCGTTGGCGGCGGCCGCGGTGATCGCGCCGAGGTAGAAGAAGGTGCGGGAGAGTCCGGCCGTCGAACCGGTGCGGGTCGGGTCGGCCTGGTGGTACATGGCGTTCTGGTTGGCGAGGTTGTTCAGCCCCTGCGGGATGCCCAGTACCACGGCGACGGCGAGCAGCAGGAGGATCGGCGACTGGGAACCGAGCAGCAGCAGCGCCGCTGCGGCGACGATCTGCGCGATGGAGCCGACGATCAGCTTGCCGCGCACCTCGGTGCGGCGTCCGCTGACCGCGGCGACCAGGATCCCGACGATGAAGGTCGGCGTGAGGGCCAGTCCGGCCGCGGTCGGGGACAGCCCGCGTCCCTGCTCGAGCCACTGCGTGTAGCCATACAGGTAGGTGTAGGACACGATCGCGGTCAGCAGCGTCCTGGCGAAGGTGGCCAGCAGCGGCAGGTTGCCGCCGAGTACGCGCAGGTCGATGAACGGAGTGGCCGCGCGCAGCTCCCACCAGCCGAGGCAGGCGGCCGCGACGACGGCGATCGCGAGCAGGTAGGCGTGCGACAGCTGGGGCGTGGTCAGGAACAGCAGCAGCGACACCAGCGTCACCGCGAACAAGACGATGCCCGCCAGGTCGATTCGGCTGGTCAGGCTGGTCTCCGGGCGCGCGGCGGCCGGGGCACGGGGGAGGCGCCGTGCGCCGAGCACGAGGCAGGCGATGGCCAGCGGGATGTTGATGGTGAAGGTGGCGCGCCAGCCGCCGAGGCCGATGAGCAGACCGCCGAGGGTGGGTCCGACGACCGCGATCGTCTGAGCGGCGATCGTGAGCAGGGTCAAGATGGCGTTCGGGCTGTCGCGGCCGGTTCGGGTGGACTCGCTGCGGATCAGCGACATGGCAGCCGGGTAGCCCGCGCACGTGCCGAACCCGAGCAGGACCCGCGCCGCGACCAGGACGCCGACGTTCGGCGCGACCACGCCGAGAATCCCGGCCAGCCCCACCAGCGCGGTCCCCATCAGGTAGAGCCGCCGCGGTCCGTAGACGTCGACCAGCCGCCCGACGACGGGCTGGCCGATGGCGGTGGCCAGGTACAGGCCCGAGACCAGCCACGCGGTCTCCGAAGGGGGCGCACCGAGCGCGATCCCGATCGGGATCAACGCGACGGCGATCATCGACGAGTTGACCGGGTTGAGGACCGACCCCAAGATCATCGGGGGGATCAGCCTGCGGTTGAACGAGTCGTCCGACTCCGCCGAATGCCATCGCCCGCGCAGCCGCGTAAAGGGCGAAGTCATGAGTGCGTGAGCTGGTCGAGCAGGGCCATTGCCTCGATGACGGCGTGGCGCTGCGGTTCGGTGAAGCGTTCGTGCAGTGCGCGGGCCAGCCATTCCTCGCCTGCGCGGCGTCGGTCGCCGAGGAACTCGCGGCCTGCCGCGCTCACCGAGACCAGTTGGCGGCGCCCGTCGTCGGGATCGGGACGACGCTCGATCAGCCCGCGTTCTTCCAGTACGGACAGTGTCGCGGCCACGGACTGCGGACGGACCCGTTCGGCCGCGGCGAGCGCGCTGGCCGTTGCCGCCCCGTCCTTGTCGAGGCGGCTGAGCAGTGAGGTCTGCGACGGCGTGAGGTCGCCGGTGTCGTAGGTCTCGTTGAGCCTGCGTCGCAGCCTGCCCACCACGACGCGAATTTCCCGCGCCGCGAGTACGGCCGACGGGGCGACATCCTGCACGTTCTCGGGCATGTCTCCACGCTAGAATCAACAGTCTAGACTGTCAAGGTGGGACTGTTCAGTTTTAACTGCGCGTCCTACGCCGTGCGTCGGCGCCGCCCACCCGCCCAGCGGCCTGACGGCGCGGGAGGCAAGGTATGCAGGGTGCGGATATTCAACGGCACTCCCGTGGAGCCCGACGCCCCCGGTTGCTGCGTAGGACTCATCGGGTCAAGCCGCTCGGGCTACAGCACGTGCGTGTCCGAGCCCACCACCAGCGGCATCCTCCCCTTCCTCGACACCGGCGCCGTGGCGTGGGCGTTCACCTGCGATCGACACGCGGGCGTGCTGACCGACCCGCGCCCGATGACGAGCGACGACCTCGTGGAGCTGAACCGGCGCATGACCGAGCAGGGCTGGGCGGGTGGCCCGAGCGAGTCCATCCTCTGACCGCCGTTAACCAGAGCCGCTGCTGCCTCGTCACGCGGGCTGGACAGCCATGTGTGGCAGGGATGCCCCGGCGACAGCCGAAGTCGACGTCAGCGGGTCTGCGCGCGCCCAAATCCCGCTGGTGTCGACCTCGACCGCGACGTCGCCTTCGCGCGCTGAAGACGCGCGGGCCGACACGGCATTACAGTGACCTGCCTGCCCGCTTCCCCCGGGCGATCGTCTTCGCTTGTCTGGGGGATTGCGATGCCTGCGTTTCACGTAATGGCGAGTGGGTGCGGTGGCATTGTCGAGCGCGACCTGCTGGGTCCCGCCCGCTGCCTCGACGAGCCGACCGTGGCTGGTCTCTGGTTCGCCCGACACAGCCGAACCGTGTGGCTGGGGTTCGCCTGCGCGCGGCATGCGGACGACCTGATCGCGCCCCGCCCCCTGCTGCCCCGCGACCGCGACGCCCTGCGCCGCCGCCGCGACCAGCACCGCACCGAGATGGCCGGGCAACGGTGGGCGGGGGAGCAGGAAGGCCCGGTCGCGCGCGGGGCCGCCGCCGAGCGGTTGGTGGAGCGGGCGCGAGCTTGGGCGGCCGGACATCCCCTGAGGTCGTGATCGCCGCATCCGGCGAATTCCGTGGGCCTATCCACGGAATCCGCCGGAGTCGGTGATCAAGCGTCGGCGATCAGGTGCCGATCGTGTCGAGCTCGGCCAGCGCGTCGGCGGGCAGTTGGAGCGCGGCTGCGGCGACATTCTCCCGCAGGTGGTCGACCGACGACGTACCGGGAATGAGCAGGATGTTCGGCGATCGCTGCAGCAGCCAGGCGAGGGCGACCGCCAGCGGGGTGGCGTCGAGCCGCTTCGCGACCGCATCCAGTGCGTCGGACTGCAGCGGCGAGAACCCCCCGAGCGGGAAGTAGGGCACAAACGCGATGCCTTGTTCGGCTGTGTGGTCCACGAGGGCGTCGTCGCCACGGCGGGCGACGTTGTACAGGTTCTGTACGCAGACGACCGGGGCGATGGTCTGTGCCTCGGCGAGCTGGTCGGCGGTAACTGTGCTGAGGCCGAGGTGTCGGATCAGCCCCTCCTGCTGCAACTGCGCGAGCGCCTCGAACTGCACGGCGATCGAGCCCGGCTCGGGTGCTGCGACGCCGCCGACGCGCAGGTTCACGACGTCGAGCGCATCGAGCCCGAGACGCTCCAGGTTGTCGTGGACCTGTTGCTGCAACTGTGCGGGTGTGCGCGCAGGCGGCCATCCGCCTTTCTCGTCGCGGCGGGCGCCGACCTTCGTGACGATGTGCAAGTCCTCCGGATACGGCGACAGCGCCTCCCGAATGATCTCGTTGGTGACGTAGGGCCCGTAGTAATCGGAGGTGTCGATGTGGTTGATGCCGATCTCCACGGCCGTCCGCAACACGGCGATCGCGGCGTCGCGGTCCTTGGGCGGTCCGAAGACGTGAGGGCCTGCGAGTTGCATGGCGCCGTAACCAACGCGGGTCAGTTCGAGATCGGCAACGCGGTAGGTGCCGCCTGGCAGGTCGTGGTGGGTCATGGCGTCCTTCCTACTCGGCCGCCGAGCGGCGAGCGCGTTCAGAATGCCGCGTAGGGATCGGTCCAATCATCCTGGGAGTGGCGGGACCAGGCTGCGCGGACAACAGAAAGGGCCAGAGCAGCAGCTCTGGCCCTTCATCCTGCGTCTGGGTCGGACAGGTTTCACTCGGCGGTGAACGGGTCCGCGACCTTCTTGCGTGTCCGGCGCTTCGGCTTCGCCTCGGCTTCGACCGTCGGGGTTTCGACAGCCAGCGCAGCGCTCGCGGCCTTCTCACGGTTCTCGTACGCCTCACGCACCGACGCCGCGATCCGGCCGCGCGAGGACACCTCGAAGCCGTTGGCGCTTGCCCATTCGCGGATAGCCGCTGTCTCTTCCCTGGCGGCAGGCGGGCGCGCAACCGAGGTGGTGCTGCGGCGGGTACGGGTAACCGCGGAACCGCCTGCGCGGCGTGCGGCCGCGATGAACGGCGCCAAGACGTCCCGCAGTTGGGCCGCGTGCTTCTCGCTCAGGTCCATCTCGTAGTGCTTGTTGTCGATGGCAAATTCCACCGACTCGTCCGCTGTGCCGCCGTCCAGATCATCGACGAGCCGGACTTCTGTGACCTGAGCCATATCTCACTTCCGTTCATGTGCACTTACATGGAGGGGTGTACTGATCTTCCACCTTTATTCAAGAATGTCAAACCGGGAGTCGCCCGTTCGAGTTGCGGCTAGGGGCTTGTCGGCAGTGACCATCATGGACCGTTCGTAGTCGTTCATATTCAGCCTGTGCCTCTGCTCGACTCCGCATACCTTCTGGTGTCTTCACAGAAGGACGGCGCTCGGTGCCCCGACACCGCCGCGAAGTCGGCCCCGGTGCGCAGACCCGGATCGTTACCACAGGGGTGTAGGTTCATCCTGGTCCAGGAGCACCTCGATGACCGCGTCAGGCGGGATCGTTCCGGACGACCCAATCGGCCGTCCGCGGTCGAGGACGGGAGTGCCGACGTGAGATCGCGCCCGAGCTACGCCCCCCAATCCGACGACGTCATCTCCGGGCCTGCGGCGGTACTGCCCGTACAAGCCGATGGGCAGACGTCCACGCATCGGCACGGCGAATACGTGCGCGCTCGCGCCGCGGAAGACGACCACGCCCAGCGGGAACGTGCAATGGCCGCCCGGACGGTCGCAGGCAATGCCCGCAACTTCGGCGACTGCAGCCTGTTGTTGTCCATTCTCGGCCTCGACCCCGCCGAGGACGACGGCCACGACGCGATCGGATAGCGCTAGGGGCAGGCCGCCTGCACGACTGCGCCCTGATCTTCCGCGGGCGCCGTCCGCCGCGCGACCGACGACCTGCCGTCACCGCTTGCCGGGACCGCAGAGCGTCGGGCCAGCGCAATGACGATGGCGCCGGTGCCTGCCGTGAGCGCTGCGACAACCCAACCCGCGGTGTGGATGCCCGCGGCTTGGCTGAGCGCGCCGAAGATCATCGAGCAGGGCAGGAACGTGAGCCACGACAGTGTGGCGGCGCCCGAGGAGACCCCGGTGCGCACCTGCGAGGGCACTGCGTCGTGCAGCAGCCGCGGGAGATGGATGCCGATGGCGGCCAAGATCGCGGCGAGGGTGACCTGCCCGGCGATGACGACGCCGGTCGACGAGGCGGCCGTCAGGCTGAGGCCTGCCGCGACGAGCAGGATCGTCGTGGCGATCGAAGGCGCCCTCCGGTCGAGTCGCAGCCAGGCAGCGAGCCGGCCGCCGAGGCCGAGGGTCGCCGTCATGCCCGCGGTATAAGGCCCGAAGACGAGCGTGGCGGTGCCGATGGCGAGCAGCCAGAGCGGCCCGAACTCGAAGGTCATCTGGAGCGCCGCGGCGCCGAGAACGCTTCCGCACACGATCAGCGCGACCCGGGGTGTCCGCACGGCCCGGCCGGTCTCGAGCAGGTGGGCGCGAATGCCGGGGAGTTCGACGCGCCGGTGCAATGTCGGTTCCCGCAGACGCAGCAGCAGGACTATTCCGGCGAGCGCGAAGGGAATCGTGAGCAGGTACGCGTCGCGGCTGGAGGTGAATGCGGCGATGGCGCCGCCTGCCAGCGCACTGCCGGTGAGCGCCGCACTGCTCCACATCTGGAAACGCCCGTACACCGCTTCGTAGCCCTCGGCCGTGCCGGTCTCTTCCAGGAGGGTGTCGTAGACGATCGCGTCGACGGTGCCCGACTGGAAAGCGAAGAAGACGCCGAGGATCATCGCGCTGACGATGTAGGAGACCACGCCGTGGCTGAGTGCGCCCACCACGACGCCGGCCAGCGCCGCTGTGTGGGCGAGCATCAGTACACCGCGACGGCTCCAGCGGTCCGCAAGGATGCCTGCGGGGATCTCGAGCAGCGGTACGACCGCCGCGTAGGCCGTCGCCATGACGGCGACCAGCGCCGGCGTGAACCCCAGCTCGGTCATGAAGACCTTTTCCACCGGCAGCCACGGTGCGATCCCGGAAACGAAGAGGGCGAGCCGGAGTGGCCGCAGCCGCGCGGTAGCGCGGTCCATTGCTGGGGTCATACCGGTCAAGACGAGGGACGCCACGGAAACTCATCGGTGGGTGTGGGCCAGATTGCCGGGAGCCCGAAGTGCCGGAAGAGCTCCGGCTCGAACGTGGTGATCGCGGACGACGTCGAGCTCCTGCTTCCGCGCCTCGGTCATACGACCTCGAAAGTCATACAACGTCAGACTGCGAAGCGAGGACGCAGTAATCGGCGTGATCTACCGTTGGTGCGGTGTCGGGCTGGGCGGGGCGCCGTTGGTGCCGTTCGCCGGCGGAACTACCGCCGGGACGAAGCCTGCCGCGGGCGGTTGGGGCAGCGATTGGCTGAAGGCGCGGGTGACGCCGTCGAGCGCCGCGGTGAACTCGCTCGGAATCACCCAGAACGTGTTGCTGTCGCCCTGCGCGAGCTGGGGCAGCATCTGCAGGTACTGGTAGGCGAGCACCTTCGGGTCGGGATCGTTGCGGTGGACGGCCTGGAAGACCTGGTCGATGGCGCTCGCCCGGCCTTCGGCTTCAAGTATGGCCGCAGCCCGCTGTCCTTCGGCCCGCAGGATCGCACCCTGCTTGTCCCCTTCGGCCGTCAGGATCTGAGACTGTCGATTCCCCTCGGCCGTCAACACCGTGGCGCGCTTGTCCCGCTCCGCGCGCATCTGCTTTTCCATGGCGTCTTTGATGCTCTTGGGCGGGTCGATGGCCTTGATCTCCACCCGGTTGACGCGCAGCCCCCACCGGCCCGTGGCGTCGTCGAGCACACCGCGCAACCTGCTGTTGATGTCGTCCCGGGAGGTGAGTGTTACCTCAAGGTCCATCGACCCGACGACATTGCGCAGGGTGGTGACGGTGAGCTGCTCGACGGCCTGCAGGTAGTTCGAGATCTCGTAGGCGGCAGAACGTGGGTCGGTGACCTGGAAGTACAAGACGGTGTCGATCTCGACGACGAGGTTGTCCTCGGTGATCACCGGTTGCGGCGGGAACGACACCACCTGCTCGCGCAGCTCCAACATCGGGAGGACGCGGTCGACGTAGGGCACGACGAAACTCATGCCAGGACTCAAGGTCCGGTGGTAGCGGCCGAGCCGCTCGACGTTCCGGGCGCGTCCCTGCGGTACGACGCGAATCGACCGCGTGATCGTGAAGACGAAGAAGAGCACGACGACCAGGCTGATGACGAGCAATGCATTCATGACTGTTCCTGGGGGTAGACGAGCGCGATGGCGCCTTTGATCTCGAGTACGTCGACCACGGCGCCGACCGGGATGACGAGGGATTCGTCGTAGGTGCGGGCGCTCCAGTCCTCACCTTCGATCCGGATCTGTCCGGTCGCTCCGTGGATTTCGCGGACCACGCGCGCGGTCTTCCCCGCATGGGCCGCGGGGCCGAAGACGTGGATCGACGGTTGGGCGATGTGCCTGCGGACCACCGGTCGGAGGAACACGATGCCTGCGGCGGAGGTCGCCGCGAAGACGACGAGCTGGATCGGAACCGGCACCCCGACGGCTGCGGCGACCGCGGCGACCAGGGCGGCCACGCCCAGGATCCCCAATGCGGCCGTCAGGGTGAGGATCTCGGCGATCCCGAGCACCACCGCGAGAATCAGCCAGATCAACCACACGTCCATGCTTCGCCCCCCTCCGGGAACGAAAAAACCCGATCTTCGCCGACGTTACGCCGTTTCGTTCGTCGACGAGCACAGGTTAAACGCTGAGCAGGTAGTGGGGCGGTTTGCTGGGAATGATTTGAGGTGGGCGTGCTCAGCGCGTCGCAGCGCGCAGCGGCGCGCTGACGGCGTGCAGGTGGGCGAACACCTCGCCGTAGGACCGGAGCAGTCCGCATTCGTGGTACGGGATGCCGCGGCCGACGCAGAAGTCGCGCACGAGCGGCTGGGCCCGCCGCAGATGCGGTCGCGGCATGCTGGGGAACAGGTGGTGCTCGATCTGGTAGTTGAGCCCGCCCAGCGCCAGGTCGACCCATCGGCCGCCCCGCACGTTGCGGGAGGTCAGCACCTGCTTGCGCAGGAAGTCCCACCGCTGCCCTTCGGACGGGACGGCCATCCCCTTGTGGTTGGGCGCGAACGACAGGCCCATATGCAGGCCCCACAGGCCCTGGTGCAGCACGATGAACACGACCGCCTTCGCCGGTGAGAGCACCAGGAAGACGGCGGCCAGGTAGCAACAGAAGTGGGCGATCAGCAGCGACAGCTCGAGGCCACGGCGTTTCGTCTCGCCGCGCCACACCGCCGAGATGCTCAACCAGTGCAGGCTCCAGCCTTCCAGCAGCAGCAGCGGGAGGAACAGGAACGCCTGGTAGCGCGCTACCCAGCGCAGGACGCCGCGCTTCGCCGCGCTTTGTTTGGCGGTGAAGGCCAACACGGTGATGTCGATGTCGGGGTCGTCGGCCTCGTGGTTGGGGTTGGCGTGGTGGCGGCTGTGCTTGGCGATCCACCAGCCGTAGCTCATGCCGACCAGGCCCGCGTGCGCAAGGCCGATCCCGTCGTTGGCCCGGCGCCCCTCGAAGATCTGTTTGTGCCCGGCGTCGTGGCCGATGAACGACATGTTCGTCCAGACGAAGGCCAGCACGGCAGCGGTGACCAACTGCCACCAGCTGTCACCGACGAGGGCGAACACCGTCCAGGTGCCTGCGAAGGCGAGGAGCGTCAGCCCGATCCGCACGGCGTAGGTGGTCGGTCGCCGCTGCAGCAGCCCCGCGTCCCGGACCTCGCGCGTGAGGTCGGCAAAGTCGCTGGACGCCCGCTGAGCAGTTTCTGGAACCATTGTTCATCCCGTCGTTACGCCGGTGGCGCACCGGGGTCTGAGGCGAGCACGCGCCGCGGACTCGCGACGACCTTCTCACCGTATCGGAACACGTGGGCGGTCGTCGTGCTCGTCGGGTACTACTGGAGTGACGAGATGTAGACAGAAGGAGCAACAGTGGCCACCCACCTGACGGTGACGAGCACCCAGATGTTGACGCCGCGCCTACGCCGCGTGTGGTTTCACAGCGATGACCTTTCGGCCTTCGCGGCGAGCTCCGACACCGACCGGTACGTCAAGCTCGTGTTCCCCAAGGACGGCGTCACCTACCCGGAGCCGCTCGACGTCCGCGCCCTGCGTGGGGTGATTCCCGCTGAGGACATGCCCGCCATCCGGACGTACACGGCGCTCTTCCCGGATGTCGAGGCGGGCACCGTGGCCATCGACTTCGTCGTGCATGGCGCCGAGGGCGTCGCGGGCCCGTGGGCGATGAAGGCCGTCGCCGGGACCCGGCTCATGGTCAACGGCCCAGGCGGCGCTTACCGGCCGGATCCGGCCGCCGACTGGCACCTCCTCGTCGGCGACGAGTCCGCGCTGCCTGCGATCACCGCCGCGCTGATCGGGATGCCGGAGGATGCGGTCGTGCGGGTCGTTGCGCTCGTCGACTCCGCGGACCACGAGGTCGATCTCCCGCTGCCCCCCAAGGGGGAGGTCTCCTTCCTGCACCGCGGACCGTCCGCGGACGCCGACCAGCTCGTCGCGGCCCTGCGGGTGCTGGACTGGCTGCCGGGCCGCGTGCAGGTGTTCGCGCACGGCGAGGCGCAGGAGATCATGCACGGCGTACGGCCCTACCTGTTCCGCGAGCGCGGTCTGTCGCGCGAGCAGGTGTCGGTGTCCGGCTACTGGCGCCGTGGTCGCTCGGAGGAGGGCTTCCGCGCCTGGAAGTCCGAGCTGGCGCGCGCGGAGACGGCGTAGGGGTCAGCCGCCTCAGTGCGTGCTGGGGCTCGGCACGGCCGCGGGCGTGAGTGTCGGTGTCGTCGGGTAGGAACGGACCATGAAGTTCGGGATCTCCACGTTCATCACCGACGAGGGCATTCGGCCCGACGCGCTGGGGCGCGCTCTGGAGGAGCGCGGCTTCAGCTCGCTGTTCATCGCCGAGCACTCCCACATTCCGGCCAGCCGGGAGAGCCCGTATCCGGGCGGTAGCGAGCTGCCGCGCAAGTACTACCGGACGCTGGATCCGTTCGTCGCGCTGACCGCGGCCGCCGCCGTGACCTCCCGCCTGGTGCTCGGCACGGGGATCGTGCTGCTGCCCCAACGCGATGTCATCCACACGGCGAAGCAGGTCGCCAGCCTCGACCTCGTGTCCGACGGCCGCGTCGCGTTCGGGGTCGGGGTCGGGTGGAACCGCGAGGAGATGCGCAACCACGGCACCGATCCCGCCACCCGCGGTGCGCTGGTCGACGAGCAGTTGGCCGCGCTGAAGCAGATCTGGACCACCGAGAAGGCCGAGTTCCACGGCGAGTACGTCGACTTCGACCCCGTGTACCTCTGGCCGAAGCCGGTGCAGCAGCCGCATCCGCCGATCTACCTCGGCGGGGAGAGTCCGGCGGCCCTGCGGCGGCTGGCGACCTACGGGGACGCGTGGCTGCCCCGCGCGCCCACTGCGCCCCAGGAGATCCGCAGGGTGCGGCAGTGGTTGGCCGAGCAGGGCCGCGAAGGGCTCCCGTTCACCGTGTTCGGCGCCGACGCGGACGAGGGGCGGCTGGCCGGGTTCGTCGAGGCAGGCGTCGACGAAGTCACGCTCAGCCTCGAAACCCTCCCCGAGGCCGACACCCTGCGATCGCTCGACACGCTGGCCGCCTTCGCGGCCCGCAACCAGTAGGACGAGCAGCAGGCACAGCGGCTAGTAAACGGGGCCCGCGGCCACGAATTTCGGGTCTTCGCCGTACCGGTTGGGGCCGCGGGTTCCGTGTAGGACGAAGAACACCAGCAGCACGATCGCCCCGACGAACGGGATCAGGCCGATCAGCAGCCACCAGCCGGAGCGGTTCGTGTCGTGCAGCCTGCGCACCCCGACGCCCAGGCTGGGCAGCAGCACGGCCAACGAGTAGAGGCCGCCGAGCAGCCCCACGCTCGCCGCGACCGAGACGCCGCCGCTCGTGTTGCCGGTGAAGCTGCCGAAGCCGAGCGCTCTGTCGACGAACCCGAGGACGATCTCGACGATCACGTTGACCAGGGTGAACATCCAGTACTCGGTACGTCGTGCGCGACCCGAGAAGTCGACGTACTGTCTGAGCACCTTCAGATACCAGTTCATGATCGCCCCTCAGCCGCCATGCACGTCGATGTCGCCGGGAGGCGCGGGCAGGCCGTACAAGTGCCCCTGCACGTATGTGCATCCCAACTCTCGCAGCGTATCGGCCTGTTCTTGTCTTTCCACCCCCTCGACGACCATGACGAGTTCGAGATCGCGGCTCAGATTGCGCAGCGCGCGCATGAACTGTCGGGTCTCCGGATTGGTGTCGACGTCGAGGATGAACCCGCGGTCGATCTTGATCGACTGGAGCGGCAGCGTCTGGAGGTGCAACAGGGAGGAGAAGCCGCGGCCGAAGTCGTCGAGGACGATGCGGACGTCGAGCTCGCGGAGCTTGTGGGTCACGGCGGCAGCGGCCTCCAGGTCCGCGAGCAGCGCCTCTTCCGTCACCTCGAGGGTGAGTTGGTGCGGTCGCAGCGCGTGCCGCTTCAGGTGCTCGGCGACCCGGTCAGGCAGGTCGGGGTCGCCGACGCACTCCGCGGGCACGTTCACGCCGACCCGCAGGTCGTGGTGGCCGAGCTCGCGCGACCACGCAGCCGTCTGCGCGCAGGCGAGGTCGAACATCCGCTCGGTGAGGGCAGGCAGGAGGCCACTGCGGGCCGCGATGGGGATGAAGACGTCCGGACTGATGGGCTCGCCGTTGTGGTGCCATCTGGCCAGTGCCTCGAATCCGACGGGCCGTCCGGTCCGTAGGTCGGTGATCGCCTGGTAGTAGGCCTCGACAGCGCCCGACTCGAGTGCCGCCCGCAATGGCTCACGCAGCAGGACGTCACGGGTTCCGCGCATCGTCATGGCGGGTTCGTAGTGCAGTGACCGCGCTTTGCCGGTGCGTTTGGCGCGGTACAGCGCGATGCCTGCTCGCGCGAGAAGCGCGTCCACGCTCTCGGCGGCCGCGTCGCGGCTGACCACCGTGACTCCGACGCTCGCCGAGAGCACGACCGGGATGCCCGCGACCAGGAACGGCTCGTCGAACGCTTTTCGTATCGTTTCGGCTTTCGCGACGTGGTCCGGCGCGTCGGTGAGCAACGCGAACTGGTCGCCGCCGAGCCGCGCCAGCGTGTCGGCAAGCGTCAGCCCCGTGCGCAGTCGACGCGACAGCGCGGCCAGGAGGCCGTCTCCTGTCGTGTGTCCGAAGACGTCGTTCACCGACGTGAAGTCGTCGAGGTCGATCAGCATCAACGACAGGGCGTGGCGGCGGCCGACCTCGGCCAGAGCCCTGCCGAGCACGTCGAGGAACATGGCGCGGTTCGGCAGGCCGGTCACCGGGTCGTGGAAGGCGATCCAATGCAGCTCGGCCTCCCGGCCGATCGCCTCGAGCCGCAGGTGGTCGGCATGCAGGATCTGGCTGAGCAGCGTCGCGCAGAGGTTGAGCAGCGGGGCGTGGTCGTGGAGCGATCCGGGCTGCCGCTCCGGGTCCAGACCACAGAGCGTCCCGAACAGCTCGCCGTTCGCGCCGCGGATGGGGACGCCGATATAGGCGCCGATCCGCATCGCCTGCCCGGCTCCGACGGCCGCATAGACGGGAACGGCCATGGCGTCGGGCGCGATCTGCGGCGCCACCCCCGCGACCATGTGCTGGCAGAAGGAGTCCGACCAGGCGTAGGAGTCGCCGTCCGACTGGCCGTAAGCGTCGTCCTGCACATATAGGTGCACTTGACGTTCGCCCTCGTAACGGGTGACCGACCAGGACGCCAGCGGAACCTCACGTTTGAGGTGCTCGACGACGAGCTCGCACGCCTCCCGAAAAGGGAGCGGCCAGGCTGCCGGGGCTGGAAACATCACCGGCCCGGCCTCCGTCCAGTGCGGACAGGCGGCGGAATTGCCGTGGTGCCTGTCTGGCCCGACCACGATATCCCGAACCGCTGCGGTCGTCGGGAGATGCTCGTCGCACGAGAGAGTGGATCAGCCACCGCCGCCGTCGAGCTTCTCGAGCGCGACGGTCATCGTGCCGATCAACTCGTCGCCGAGCCGGTCGAACTCCTTTTTCATGAAGGGATCGGCCAGTCTGGCGATGCCGTGGAACACCACGTGGGCACGGTAGGTGACGGACGTGCCGCCGCCGTCGAGAGCGGCCAACGAAATGGTGTCGGTCGACGTCGCGGTCTTGTTGCGCCCGACGAACACGAGCCGGTCGTCCTCAATGCGCTCCAGCCGGTAGGTCAGAGTGGTTTCCCGGCCGCGGAACTGCGACACGTTGCGCCACTCGGTCCCCACGGCCACCGGCCCTTCGGTGGACTGGGTGCAGGAGACCGTCCCGGGGTCCCACGACTCGGCGTTGGCGAAGTCCTTCAAGTAGTCCAGCACCGTCGGCGGCGGCGTGCGGACCGTGAGCGTGCGGGAGACGTCGACCATATTGGACAGTGTGCGGCACGCCGGAGGAACGGGCGCGGTGGCGCAACTAGCCCTTCAGGAGCTCCGGGGCGAGCTGTTCGAGCCGGTCGACGCCCTCGGCGTAGTCGCCGCCCATGCCCAAGCCCACGATCACGTGGTCCGCGCCTGCGGCCGCATGCGCGTTCGCCGTGGCGGCTATCGCCGCTGCGTCGCCCTGCTCGACGCTCCCGTCGATGAGGACGACCAGGAGCTTGTCGGGCCCGAGCACCTGCCGGGCCGTGGCGGTGAACTCCGGTGAAACCATGGCGGGCATGGCCCCGTCCGCGATCTCGGCGGCGAGGGCGAGCATCTTCGGGCCCATCGCGCCGATGATCAAGGGGTAGGCCACGTCGGGCGCGGGCATCTGGGGCGGTTCGGACATCCTGTTCACGTACTCGCGCATGGTGGCCAGAGGCTTGCCGAACTCCCTGCCGACGCTCTGCGCCTGCTGCACGTAGCCGACGCCGAGGCCGAGCACGAACCGGTCGGGATACGCCTGCGCCAGCAGGGCCGCGGCGCCGTGCGCGGTCTGCGGCGACCTGGCCCAGATGTTGGCGATGCCGGTGCCGAACGCCATGCGGTCGGTGGCTTCGAGCAGCAGGGCCAGTTGGACGAGGGCGTCCTTGCCGATCACCTCGTTGGTCCACGCCGCGGGGTAGCCTGCGTGCTCCAGCCTGCGGGCGGCGGCACGTTGCGTGTCGATGGACGGCGCGCTGCCGCCCGAGACGGGCAGGAACGCCCCGACCGGCCCCAACGCGCGGCGAGCCACCTCGACCACGGTGGTACTTCCCATGGTTGTCATCCTCTGAGCGAAAGCGATGTCAGCTTGTGACATCACCATAGCGCTGTCACCGCGGGCCGGTTGCGGCGGACGCGGCGTCGTCGGCTGCGGGGGCCGTCGGTGCGACGCGGATGCGAGCCACCCGCCTGCCCTCCATGGCGGCGACGGTGAACAGGTGACCCTCCGCTTCGAACGCGTCGCCCGGCTGCGGGATCCGCCCGAGTGTGCGCAGCACGAAACCCGCGAGGGTCTCGTAGGGGCCGTCCGGCAGGACGATGCCGGTGCGGCCTTCGAGCTCCTCGCGGTGCACGAGGCCGTCGAACTCGGTGGTGCTCGGCGGGAGGGCAGCGGGGTCGAACTCGTCTTCGATTTCGCCGACCAGCTCCTCGATGATGTCCTCCATCGTCACGATGCCGTCCGTGCCGCCGTACTCGTCGACCACGACGGCCAGGTGTGTCCGGCTTGCTCGCATCTCCGCGAGCGCGGACAGCACCGGCTTGCTGCCCGGCAGCAGCGGCGCGGGCCGGGCGATGTCGCCGACGGTGCGTTCGTCGACGTCGTCCCCGTGGGTGAACGCGTTCGTGAGCAGATCGCGGAGGTGGACGACCCCGACGATGTCGTCGACGGTCTCCCCGATCACCGGATAGCGCGAATGCGGCTTGTCGAGCACCTTCCGGGCCGCCTCGCGCAGTGGCGTGGCCGCAGCAAGGAACTCGACCTCCGTTCGCGGCACCATCACGCCCGCGAGCAGGCGGTCGGCGGCGCCGAACACGTCGCTGAGCACGCGGCGTTCTTCGACGTCCAGATCGCGGTGGGTGCTGACGAGGTCGCGCAGCTCCTCTTCCGAGACGTCCTCCCGACCCTGGTCGGGGTTGAGCCCGAGGATCCGCACGATCAGGTTGGTCGACACCGACAGCAGCCAGACGATCGGGCGGCTGATCCTGGCGACGACCTCGAGCACCGGTGACACGAACAGCGCGATGCCCTCGGAGCGTTGCAGGGCGAGCCGCTTGGGCACCAGCTCGCCGAGAACCAGCGACAGGTAGGAGATGAACGCCGTCACGCCGACGAACGCCACGGAGCCTGCGATCCCCGGCGGCATCCCCCACGCGGTGAGCAGGTCCGCCAACGGTTCCGAGAGCGTCGCGCCACCGTAGGCGGAGGCGAAGAAGCCCGCGAAGGTGACGCCGATCTGGACGGAGGCGAGGAACCGGCTCGCGTCGACCCGCAGTCGCCGAACGCGCTGTCCGCGGCGACCGGGCAGCCGGTCGACCTGGCTGTCGCGCAGTGTGAGCACGGCGAGCTCAGACCCCGAGAAGAACCCGCCGATCATGACGAACAGCACGACCAGGGCGAGGCTGGTGAAAATGACGCTCACTGGCCTATCCTTCGCGCCCCCCGCCGTCGACGCGAGCCCGCACCGGCGGAAGGCGCCAAACCGCGGCCGGACGACACTAGGGTCGGACCCATGACGGTGGTTCTCGTGCACGGCAACCCGGAGACCGAAGCGGTGTGGGATCCGTTGGTGGAGGCACTGGTCGCGGCGGGCCACGACGAGCCGGTGCGGCTCTCGCCTCCCGGGTTCGGCGCGCCCGTGCCCGACGGGTGGGGGGCGACGGTCGAGGAGTACCGCGCCTGGCTCGCGGCCGAGCTGGCGGAGTTCAGCGCTCCAGTGGATCTGGTGGGGCACGACTGGGGCGGCGGCCACGTCGTCAACGTGGCGATGACCCGTCCCGAGCTGCTGCGTACCTGGTGTTCCGACATCGTCGGCGTGTTCGACCCCGAGTACGTGTGGCACGACCTCGCGCAGCTCTGGCAGCGGCCGCGGGTAGGGGAGGACGCGCTCGCGAAGATGCTCGCGGCGCCGCCCGCGGCACGGGCGGCGGGCTACGTGCAGCGGGGGATGAGCGCCGGGGTGGCCGAGCGGCTCGCGGACGGTTTCGACGCGACGATGGTCGACTGCATCCTGAAGCTGTACCGCTCCGCGGCGCAGCCTGCGCTCGCCCGGCTCGGGGCGGGGCTCGAGGCCGCGGCGGCCCGTCCCGGCCTGGCGATCCAGGCCGCCGACGACCACATGGTCGGCACCGACGAGCAGCGCCGTCGCGCGGCGGCGCGGGCGGGCGCCCGTGTCGAGGTGCTCGACGGCCTCGGCCACTGGTGGATGACGCAGGACCCGCAGCGGGGCGCCGCGGTGCTGGCGAAGTTCTGGACGTCGGTCTAGGAGGAGGTCGCGGTGGTCGACGAGAAACGCACGCCGTTGTCCGATGCGGCGATCCGGTCGCGTGCCGACGAGCTGGTCGCGCAGATGACCGTCGAGGAGAAGGCGGGCCAGCTCACCCAGTACTTCTACTTCGGGGGCCTGCGGGACGCGGACGCGGGACCGACCGCCGAACTGTTGCCCTCGCAGCAGGGCGCCGTCGTCGAGGCGGCCATGGCCCGCGGAGAGGTCGGCTCGCTGCTGTTCGTGACCGACCCTGCGGAGATCAACCGGCTGCAGCGCTCGGTCGTCGACGGCAACCGGCACGGCATCCCCGCGCTGTTCGGGTTCGACGTGGTGCACGGACTGCGCACCGTCCTGCCCGTGCCGATCGCGATGGCCGCGTCCTGGGATCCGGAGACGATCGAGCGGGGCCAGTCGGTCGCCGCGCGCGAGGCTCGAGCCGTGGGCATCCACTGGACCTTCGCGCCCATGGTCGACATCGCCCGCGACCCGCGCTGGGGCCGGATCATCGAGGGGGCGGGGGAGGATCCCTACCTCGGCGCCGCCGTCGCCGCGGCCCAGGTCCGCGGGTTCCAGGGGCCGTATCCGGGCTCGGCCGACCACGTGATCGCGGGCCCGAAACACTTCGCGGGCTACGGCGCCGCGCTCGGCGGCCGCGACTACGACGAGGTCAACCTCTCCGACTACGAACTGTGGAACGTCTACTTCCCGCCCTTCCGCGCCGCGCTCGCCGCGGGCGCCGGGAACGTGATGACCGCCTACATGGATCTCAACGGGGTCCCCGCCACCGGCAACCGCTGGCTGTTCCGCGACGTCCTGCGCGACACGTTCGGCTTCGAGGGCTTCGTCGTCAGCGACGCCAACGCGGTGCGCAGCCTGCTGACGCACGGGTTCGCCGCCGATCTGACGGACGCGGGCGCGCGGGCGTTGAACACCGGGGTCGACATGGAGATGGCCATCGTCGACCCCGCCTACGGCCATCTGCCCGACGCGGTGGAGAAGGGTGCCGTGGACGTCGAGACCCTCGACGCGAGCGTGCGGCGGGTGCTCGAGGCCAAGCTGCGCCTCGGCCTGCTCGACGACCCCTTCGTCGACGAGGACCGGGCCCGTGAGGTGCTCGGCGATCCCGCGCACCGCGAGGTGGCCAGGGTCGCCGCGCAGCGCTCCGCGGTGTTGCTGCGCAACGAGGACGGCCTGCTGCCGCTCGACCCGGCGCACCCCGGCTCGATCGCGGTGATCGGCCCGCTGGCCGACTCGCGGCGCGACATCCTGGGTCCGTGGTGCTTCGCCTACGACCTCGACGAGACGGTCACGATCCTCGACGGCATCCGGCAGCGGACGGGGGCGAGCGCCAGGGTCAGCTACGCGCCGGGCATCCGACCGGTCCAGCGGCCGACGCCCTCGATCTTCGACGTGCACGGCAACAACCGGCCCGAGGACCCGCAGAACTTCGACGACGACGCCGAGTTCCGCCGGGCGATCGACGTCGCGAGGGACGCCGACGTGGCCGTCGTCGTGGTCGGCGAATGGCAGAACATGGTCGGCGAGCAGGCGTCGCGCTCCACCTTGGAGCTGCCGGGGCGCCAGCTGGAGCTGTTGCAGGCGGTGGCGCAGACCGGCACGCCCGTCGTGCTGCTCGTCATGAACGGGCGCCCCGTCGACCTGCGGTGGGCGGCGGAGAACGTGCCCGCCGTGCTGGAGATCTGGTACCCCGGCACGCAGGGCGGCGCGGCCGTCGCCGGACTGCTCTTCGGTGACGTCTCGCCGGGCGGCAAGCTGCCGTTCACCTGGCCGCGCGACGTCGGGCAGCTCCCGACGATCTACGCGCACACCCTTTCCCACGAACCACGCAACCAGGCCGCGCGGTACTGGGACAGCCCGAGCACGCCGATCTTCCCGTTCGGGCACGGCCTGGCGTACGCCCCGTTCGCCTACCGCGACCTCGTCGTCGACCAGGACGTCATCGCGCCGGGCGGCACCGTGACCGTCTCGGTCGTCGTGGCCAACGGTGGCGATCGCGAAGCCGACGAGGTGGTGCAGCTCTACATCCACCAGCGGTACGGGTCGGCCTCGCGCCCGGTCCGCGAGCTGAAGGGCTTCCAGCGCGTCACCCTCGCGGCCGGGGCGTCCATGCCGGTGCGGTTCACGCTCGGCCCCGCGGAGCTGCGCTACTGGAGCTCCGCGACCCGCGAGTGGGTGCTCGACGCGTCGACGTTCGACGTGTGGGTGGGCGGTGACTCCACGGCCGAGCTCGGCACGACGTTCGACGTGAAGGCGTGACGACCTCGGGTCAGCGCCCGTCGGGCGGCTGCTGGTGCACCAGATGCAGCAGCGCGTCGGTGCCGGTGGAGATCAGCGCGTAGCGGCGCGGCCCGGCGCGGCCGTGCAGGACGAAGACGAAGCGCCGCTCGTCGCGATCCTCGAGCTCCCACCAGCCGGTGTCGGCGATCCGCTTGGTGGCGTCCTCGTAGGAGGCGTGCTCCAGCTCGTGGTCGGCGACCGGGACGGCGAGTCGGTTGTGCGCAGGCTCCGTGGGCAGCCCCTTCGGCACCGCCCACGACCGCAGCACGCCGTCCTCCTCCAGCCGGAGGTCGAAGTGGTGGCGGGGCCGGTCGTGCTCGTGCAGGACGAACACGGGCCGACTCACGCGCCTACGGTAGTACGGCCGCGAGAGTCACGGATCTGCACTTCGGACGACGGATCCGTGATTCTCGACGGCCGGTGGAACCGGTTCGCCGCGGCCTTCGTCTGCGCTGGGTGTGTTGGGTAGTCCTTTTCGCGGGCGCGACGCCGTCGCGGCCGGGCTCGTCACGTCGGGGGAGCTGCGTGGCCCGCGGTTTCGCACGCTGTTCTCCGGCATCTTCGTGCACGCTGACGTCGAGGTTGACTACGCGATGAGGTGCCGGGCGGGCGCATTGACCGTGGAGGGTCGCGGCGTGCTGGGCGGGTGGTCGGCGGCCGAGCTGTTGGGCGCATCCTGTGCGCCGCGGGACGCTCCGGTCGAGCTGGTCGTGCCGGGCAGTTCGGCGCCGACCCGCCGGGGGCTGGTCGTGCGCGCCGACCGCTTGACCGAGGGCGAGATCACCTGGCGGGACGGGGTCGCGGCCACGACGGCGGTGCGCACGGCGTTCGATCTGGGTCGGCGCCCGCCGGTGGCCGAGGCGATCTGCGCGGTGGACGCCCTCACCCGCAGGTGCGCGGTCACGGCTGCAGAGATCGCCGCGTTCGCCGAACGGTTCTGTGGTGCGCGGGGGTCGATGCAGCTGCCCGAGGTGCTGCGGAGGTCGAGCCCGCTGTCGGACTCGCCGATGGAGACCCGGATCCGGGTGGCGATCGAGGACGCTGGGCTGCCGCTGCCCGTTCTGCAACATCGGGTGGGGCCGTACCTGCTCGATCTGGCCTACCCCGAGCTCAAGTTGATGATCGAATATGACGGGTCGCAGCACCTCACACCGAAGCGGGCTTTACATGATCTGCGTCGTCAGGCGTACCTGTCCGGCGTGGGGTGGGAGGTGCTGCGCTTCTTGGCGAGGGAGGTGTACCAGCCTGCGCTGGTGGCAGCCCGGGTGCGGGCGGCGATCGCGCGCCGCGCCGCCGAGAAGCATCAATCCGCTGTCGGCGCAGCAGATCGGTGACTCTCAGCGGGCCTGCTCCGCCGCGACGTACCGCGCTCCGCGGGAAAGGCTCGACACCGCGGCGATCAGGCACACCGCGATCGCGAAGCCGAACGCGATGTGCAGACCCGCCTCGAAGGGCCCGGAGATCAGGCTGGGGAAGAACGTGTTGCCGGTGAGCACCGCGGTGTCGGCGGGCGGCAGCCCGGCGATCACGCTCGGCCCCAGTAGGTGCTGGATGGGGTTGTAGCCGAGGAAGGCGGCGAAGAGCACCGAGACCGGCGGGCTCGCCGCGACGGCTGACGCCGCGGCCGCGGGCACGTGGTGTGCTTCCAGGCCCGCTGTCAGCGTCGACGGCAGAGCGGCGGCCAGCCCGCTGATCATCAGGGTGAAGAAGATCCCGATCGAGAACACCTGCGCGGAGTTCTGGAAGGTGGAGTTCATGCCACCGCCCGCCCCGCGGTCGCGCATCGGCAGGCTGTTCATGACCGCGGCCCGGTTGGGTGACGCGAAGCATCCCATCGCCAGTCCGTTGAGCAGGAGAATCCCGGCGAACGCCCAGTAGGGGAAGTCGATGGGGAGCAGTTCGAGCAGGCCGAAGCTGACGGCGGCGCCGAGCATCCCGCCGGTAGCGAACGGCCGTGCGCCGAACCGGTCGGACAGCGCACCCGACAGCGGGCCCGCGGCGAGGAACCCGACCGTCAGCGGCAGCATGTAGATCCCCGCCCACAGCGGCGTCTGCTCGAAGGAGTAGCCGTGCAGCGGCAGCCAGATCCCCTGCAGCCAAATGATCAACATGAACATCAGGCCGCCGCGCCCGAGCGCGGACAAGAACGTCGAGAGCGTGCCGAAGGTGAAGGCCCTGATGCGGAACAGCGGCAGCCGGAACATGGGGAAGCGGACCCGTGTCTCGATCACCCCGAACGCCAGCAGCAGCGCGACTCCTGCGCCGAGCGAGCCGATCACCAGCGGGCTCGTCCAGCCCATCGTCTGGTTGCCGTAGGGCTGGATGCCGCTGGTGATGCCGACCATGACCAGCACCAGCCCGACGGCGAAGGTGACGTTGCCCAGCCAGTCGATCTGTTCACGGGAGCGGGCGCTGATGTCACGGAGCTTGCGGTAGGCCCAGACCGCTCCGAAGAGCCCGGCGGGCACGGAGATCAGGAACACCAGCCGCCAGCTGACGGGGGCGAGCAGACCGCCCAGCACCAGACCGATGAAGGTCCCGCTGATACCCGCGACGTTGTTGATCCCCAGCGCCAGGCCCCGCTGGCGGGCGGGGAAGGCGTCGGTGAGGATCGCGCCCGAGTTGCCGACGAGGAACGCGCCGCCGACGCCTTGCACGACGCGCCAGGCCAACAGCCAGATCGCGCCCGCGTGCCCGGTCATCCACGTGATCGTGAGCATCAGGGACGCGAAGGTGTAGATCACGAACCCGAGGTTGTACATCCGGACGCGACCGAACAGGTCGCCGAGCCGCCCGACGCTCACCACGAGCACGCTGCTGGTCACGAGGTAGCCCAGGATCATCCAGAGCAGGTAGAAGCTGTTCTCCGGCAGCAGCGGGTCCAGCCCGATCCCGCGGAAGATGTCCGGCATCGCGATCAGCATGATCGAGGAGTCGATCGTCGCGAGCAGCACGCCGACCGTCGTGTTGGTCAGCGCGACCCACTTGTAGCGATCGTCGCTGGTCGCCGTCGGCATTGCGGTTGACGGGCTGCTCATGCCCAGGAGACTACTCTTGCCTGCCAGCAGGCAATATCAAAGGGCGGTGCGCGGCGGACATGGCCCGCGCACGGTTCACGACCTGGTTGGATGGCCGCGATGAGCGAGGTGCACGAGGCAGGGACCGGAAAGCCCGCGGAGGAGTCGGTGGACCAGGCGGCGCGTCAGTCGGGGGACCAGTCGGCGCAGTCGGCGGCCGCCGAGGTGCGGCCGAGCTTCGACGGCGACTCGGCCGCCCGGTTGCGGCGCACCATCGGTCGGCTCGCGCGGGCGATGAACCAGTCCGCGTCGAGCGAGGAGCTCACGCCGACGCAGGCGTCCGTGCTGGCGGTCGTCGCCGCCCGTGACCGCATCCGCCTCTCGGCGCTGGCGCAGATCGAGGGGCTCAATCCGACCATGTTGTCGCGCGTGGTCGGCAAGTTGGACGAGCTGGGCCTCATCGAGCGGACGGTCGACGAGCGCGACCAGCGCGGGGTCGTCGCCTGCGCCACGCCTGCGGGCCGGGCGAAGAGCCAGCGGATCCGGGAGCTGCGCACGAGCGAGCTGCTCAGGGTCATCGAGCTGTTGCCCGCCTCGACGTCGGCAACGCTCTTGGCGGCCCTGCCCGCGTTCGAGGAGCTCACCGACGCGGTCCGCGAACCCGCCCGCCCCGCCAACAACGCGGAGAGCTGAGCTCGAGGTGGGCGACTGCCATGATGGGCCCGTGGCGGAGCGCAATGTCCTCGGTGTCGAGCTGGAGCCGTGCGGCACCGAGCCGATGACCGGCTTCTTCCGTGACGGCTGCTGCCGGACCGGGCCGGAGGACCGGGGGAGCCACACGATCTGCGCGGTCGTGACAGCGGAGTTCCTCGAGCACCAGCGCGGCATCGGCAACGACCTGACGACGCCGCGGCCCGAGCTCCGCTTCGCCGGGCTGGTCCCTGGCGACCGCTGGTGCGTGACGGCCGTGAACTGGGCCAGGGCCTATCGGGACGGGGTGGCGGCCCCGGTCGTGCTCGCCGCCACCCACGAGGCGGTCCTGCAGATCGTGCCGATCACCATGCTCAGGGAACACGCCGTCGACGTTCCCGACGACCCGAGCACCCTGTAGAGGTCGGGCGCGGCACGGGGCTGCCTCAGGGGTGCTCCACGAGGTGGACGGTCGAGCCGGACACGCGGGCGAGCGCCCGGGCGGGGCACCGGTGCAGGGAGGAGTGCCCCTGTGCGCGGGTGCCGAGGAAGACCGCCGTGGCGCCCACCTGCTCGCTGAACTGCTTGATGGTCCGCACGACGTCGCCCTGCGCGGCCACGAACCGCCAGTTCACGGGGGTGGGCCCGAGCACGCTGACGCAGTCGAGCCAGGCGTCCAGCTCCAGTTCGTCACGCCAGTCGGGGAGCCGGTCGGAGTCGACGTAGATGCTGCCCATCCCGAGGCATTCGATCATCGTCGGGCGCATGCGGACGTGGATGGCGACCACGGGCGCGCACACCGTGTCGGCGAAGGCCATCGCGCAGGCCAGTACGGCACGCCCGGTCGGACTGCCGTCGACGGCAACTACTACCGGTGGCACCGCACCGTCGGCGTCGTCATGACGTCTGCTCATCGCTATCGCCCACCTCGGTGTGGATCCGCCCTGCCAAATCCATAGTATGTAATGTAGTTGCCGTGGGCAAGGGGACCGAGAGATCGTCGGCGCAGGTGCCCGTGCCTGCTGAGGCCGTTCTCGAGCTGTTACGGGCCGCGCGCCGGATCCGGTTGCGGCCGGGGCCACGGCCGTCGCGCCTGTCGATGCCGCAGTTGGCGGTGCTGGCCGCCATCGCCCGCAAGGGCGAGTTGG
>DASWUV010000170.1:0-4749 GCA_036401495.1 Pseudonocardia sp.
CGCCGCGCTGGCCCGCCACCTGCTCGACGCGGGGATCGCGCACCCGGTCGCCGAGCCCCCCGACGCCGTCCCGCCGCCGACCGACGTCACCGTCGTGATTCCGGTCAGGGACCGCACCGAGGGCCTCGCCCGCCTGCTCACGGCGTTGGCAGGCGAACCGCTGGGGCGCGTGATCGTCGTCGACGACGGTTCCGCCGACCCCGCCGCGGTGCAGGAGGTGACGCGCACCGCGGGCGCCGACGTCGTGCGCCACCCCGTCTCCCGTGGGCCTGCCGCCGCCCGCAACGCCGGACTCGCCGCCGCGAGCACCCCGTTCGTCGCCTTCCTCGACTCCGACGTCGTCCCCCGGCCCGGCTGGCTCCCCGCGCTGCTGGCCCGCTTCGCCGACCCGGCCGTCGGGCTGGTCGCCCCGCGGATCGTCGCCCTGCCGCCGGTCACCGGCTGGCTCGGCCGTTACGAGGCCGTCCGCTCGTCGCTGGACCTCGGCCCCGACCCCGCCCTGGTCGTGCCGCGATCCCGTGTCGCGTACGTACCCAGCGCGGCGCTCGTCGTCCGCCGCGCGGCCGTCGGTGCGGGGTTCGACGTCGACATGCACGTCGCCGAGGACGTCGATCTCGTGCTGCGCCTGCACGCCGCCGGGTGGCGGCTGCGCTACGAGCCCGCGGCGCGCGTCGCCCACGACCACCGCACCACCCTGCGCGCCTGGTGGCTGCGCAAGGCGTTCTATGGAACGGGAGCGGCCCCGCTGGCGCTGCGCCACCGCGGCGCGGTGCCGCCTATGGTGCTGAGTCCGAGCGCGGCGGCGATGAGCGTCCTGCTGCTGATCGGACGGCCGTTGGCCGCTCTCGCCGTCGCCGCCGTCGCCACGATCCGGCTGTCGCGCAAGCTCGGCCGACTGCGGCACCCACAGGCCACGGCGGCCCGGCTGATCGGGCTGGCCGCCGTCGGGGCGGCGGCGCAGACCGCCGACGCCGTCACGCGCCACTACTGGCCGCTCTCCGCGGTGGCCGCGGTCGTGTCCCGCCGCGCCCGCCGGACGGTGATCGCGATCGCGGTCGCGGGTGGGGTCGTCGACTGGCTGCGCGCCGACCCGGTCCGACCCGCCCTGCCCGCATTCCTGCTCGCCCGCCGCCTCGACGACCTCGCGTACGGCGCAGGCCTCTGGTGGGGTGCCGCGAGCAAGCGCACGTTCGCGCCGCTCCGCCCCGTCGCACCCACCGAGAGGGCTGCTCCGAAAGACTGAATCGGGAAGGGTCGAATCTGCGCGTCTGCGGCGCTGTAGGGGCTGGATTTCCGCGGCCGCGGAGTTGGTTCTCCTTCAGGTGTAGGGCGTGTGAGTCGGCGAATCATGCCCCATTGCACCACCCCAAGATCGGCGGTCTGATGTGCTCGCCACCACAGCGTCGCGGTTCGAGAGGAATTCCTATGGCACAGGTCCGGGTGACGGTCGACGGCGTTAACTACGCCGACGACGTCGAACCCCGCACATTGCTCGTCTATTACTTGAGGGAACGGCTCGGCAAGACCGGCACGTTGGTCGGCTGCGACACCAGCAACTGCGGTGCCTGCACGGTGCACCTCAACGGGCAGAGCGTGAAGTCGTGCTCGGTGCTCGCCGTGCAGGCCGACGGCGGCGAGGTCACGACGATCGAGGGCGTCGCCCGCGACGGCAAGCTGCACCCGGTGCAGGAGGCGTTCCACGAGAACCACGCCCTGCAGTGCGGTTACTGCACGCCGGGAATGATCATGCAGTCGATCGACTTCCTCAGCGACAACCCCGACCCGACGGAGGACGAGGTCCGCGAAGGCATCGAGGGCAACCTCTGCCGCTGCACGGGCTACCAGAACATCGTCAAGGCGGTGCAGAGCGCGGCGCAGAAGATGAAGCCGGGTGCTCCCGCCGAGACCCCCACCACGGCAGGAGTAGGCCAGTGACCGCCGTCGCCGAGCCCGCGGTCGGCCCCGAGATCGGCCGGGCCCGCGTCCGCAAGGAGGACGCCCGCCTGATCACCGGCCGCAGCCGCTACACCGACGCGATCACCCCGCCGGGCACGCTGCACGTGCACGTCGTCCGGTCGCCGGTCGCGCACGCGACGATCACGAGCCTCGATTCGTCCGCCGCCAAACAGGCATCGGGGGTCATCGGCGTGTACACCGCGGCCGACCTCGGCGTCGAATCCGTAGGCCTGCCCTGCGCCTGGCCGATCACGCCGGACATGAAGGCCCCGCAGCGGCCCCTGCTGGCCACGACCACCGTGCACTTCGCCGGTGAGGGCGTCGCCGTCGTCGTCGCACGGAGCGCGGAGGAGGCCCGCGACGCGGGTGACCTCGTCGAGGTCGACTACGACCCGCTGGAGCCCGTCCTCGACATGGAGGAGGCCGTCAAGGAGGGCGCCACGCTCGTGCACCCGGACCTGGGCACGAACGAGAACGCCACCTGGGTCTTCGACTCCGGCGCGGCGGGCACCGGCGGCAACGTCGACGAGGCCGTCGCCGCGGCCGAGGCGGATCCCGACTCGGTCGTCGTCCGCCGCAGGCTGCGCCAGCAGCGGCTGATCCCGGCCTTCATGGAGCCCCGCTCGTGTGTGGTCGATCCGACCGGCGAGCAGATGACCATCTACGCGGCCACCCAGGTCCCGCACATCCTGCGGACCATGACGACGGTGACGCTCGGTATCCCCGAGTCCAAGCTCAGGGTGATCGCGCCCGACGTGGGTGGCGGCTTCGGCGGCAAGATCGGTGTGCTGCCCGAGGAGATGCTCTGCGTCACCCTCGCCCAGAAGCTCGGCAAGCCGGTCAAGTGGACCGAGACCCGCTCGGAGTCCCTGCTGGCCGCACACCACGGCCGCGACCAGATCCAGGACCTGGTGCTGACGGCCAAGAAGGACGGCACGCTCACCGGGTTCGACGTGCACCTCTACGCCGACATGGGCGCCTACCTCGGCCTGGTCGGACCGGGCGTGCCGATCCTCGGCGCGTTCATGTACAACGCGATCTACAAGATTCCGGCGCTGAAGTTCACCTGCACGAACGTGTTCACGACGAAGACGCTCACCGACGCCTACCGGGGCGCCGGTCGCCCCGAGGCGACGTTCGCCATCGAACGGATGATGGACGAGCTCGCCGTCGAGCTCGGCCGCGACCCGATGGAGCTCCGCAGGCAGAACTGGATCAAGCACGAGGAGTTCCCGTTCACCACGGTCGTGGGCCTGACCTACGACACGGGCAACTACGAGCAGGCCACCGACCAGGCGATGGCGACGTTCGACTACGCGGGCCTTCGCCGCGAGCAGGAGCAACGGCGGAGCTCGGGCAACCCGGTCCAGCTCGGCATCGGGATCTCGACGTTCACCGAGATGTGCGGGCTGGCCCCCTCGCGGGTGCTCGGTTCGCTGGCTTACGGTGCGGGCGGCTGGGAGGCGGCGTCGGTCCGCATGCTCGCCACCGGCAAGGTCGAGGTCGTCACGGGATCGTCGGGGCACGGCCAAGGGCACGAGACGGCGTTCAGCCAGATCGTGGCCGACCAGCTCGGGGTGCCGTTCGAGGACGTCGAGATCCTGCACGGCGACACCCAGATCTCGCCGAGGGGCCTCGACACCTACGGCTCGCGCTCGCTGGCGGTCGGTGGCGTCGCGATCGTGAAGGCGGCCGAGAAGGTCGTCGCCAAGGCCAAGAAGATCGCCGCGCACCTGCTGGAGGCGTCCGAGGACGACCTCGAGTTCGCGAACGGCACGTTCACGGTCCGCGGCACCGACAAGGGCAAGGCCATCCAGGAGATCGCGTTCGCCGCGTTCATGGCGCACGACTACCCCGCCGACATGGAGCCGTCGCTGGACTCCGACGCCATCTACGACCCGGAGAACTTCTCGTTCCCGCACGGGACGCACCTCGCGGCCGTCGAGATCGACACCGAGACGGGTCAGGTGCACCTGCGCAAGTACGTGTGCGTCGACGACGTGGGCACGGTCGTCAACCCGCTCATCGTCGAGGGCCAGGTGCACGGCGGGCTCGCGCAGGGCATCGCGCAGGCCCTGTTCGAGGAGGCGAACTACGACGAGCAGGGGACGCTGGTCACGGGCACCTTCGTCGACTACACGCTGCCGTCGGCCGCGGACCTGCCCAACTTCGACACCGCGGTCGTCTCGACGCCGTCGACGTCGAACCCGCTGGGTGTGAAGGGCGTCGGCGAGGCGGGCACGATCGCCTCGACCCCGGCCATCGTCAACGCCGTGCTCGACGCCGTGCGCCATCTCGGCGTCACCGACATCGAGATGCCAACGACGTCCCAGCGCGTGTGGCGGGCCATCCAGAAGGCGAAGGGCCACGCCACCGAAGAGACCCCGGTCGACACCCACTCCCCGGGCGCCGGGCTGGGCTCGATCGACCCGAACAACCCCCAGGGAGAGGTTCAGTGATCCCCGCGCAGTTCGACTACGTCAAGCCTGCATCGGTCGCGGACGCCATCGCGGCGCTGGCCGATGCCGGGGAGGACGCCAAGATCCTGGCGGGCGGCCAGAGCCTCATCCCGGTGCTGCGGCTGCGGCTCGCCGCCCCTTCGGTGCTCATCGACCTCGGTGGGATCGCCGAGCTGAGGGGCATCCGGGAGGACGGCGACCGCATCGTCGTCGGGGCCATGACGCCCTACTACGACATCATCCGCGACGACCTGATCCAGCAGCACGTCGCGCTGCTGGCCCAGGCCACGCAGACGGTGGCCGACAGCCAGGTGCGCCACCGCGGCACCCTGGG
>DASWUV010000171.1:0-20074 GCA_036401495.1 Pseudonocardia sp.
GCGCCTGCGATCCGGACCAGGCGGGGGACGAGCACCGGCCCGAACAGCAGGACGCCGGTGAACGACGACGCTCCTCCGGCCAGCATGCACACCGTGCTGTGCTGGATCATCGCCATCCCGAGCAGGGCGAGGCCGGTGACCAGCAGCAGTGTGGCGAGCGCAGGCCGCACCCGACCCGGGGCCGTGTGCCCGTCGACCGCGGCCTGCGGGCGCAGCGCCGCCAGCGGGCTCACCCCGACCACGCGGCGGGTCGGCAACCAGGACGCGACCATGGTGGCGAGCAGGCCGACGGCGAACCCGGCCAGCAGCCAGGGTGTGGGCAGCGCGGGCGCCGCCATCGGGGTGGTGGGTGCGAGGGCGTTGATGAGCGGGAGCAGGCCGTAGCCGAGTCCGACGCCTGCCACCGTCCCGGTCAGCGACCCGAGCACCCCGACCGCGGCGGCCTCGCGGCGCACCGCACCCAGCACCTGTCGTCGGGTCGCGCCGACGCAGCGCAGCAGAGCGAAATCGCGCAGGCGTTGCGCGAACAGGATGGAGAAGGTGTTCGCGACGACCAGGACCGCGACCACGAGCGCGACGCCCGCGAACAGCAACAGCATCAACGCGAACACGTCCGTGCCGTTGTTGAGTCCCGTGAGGCCGTCCGTGACGTACTCCTGTACGGGCTGCACCGCCATGCCGTCCGGAAGCGGCCCCACTTCGCCGCGCACCGCGACACTGCCCACATGGAAGGTGGGTTGGTGGCGCCACAGCAGGTACTGCGGCCACGTGACGTACACCGAGGCCTGGGTCCAGGTGGAGGGCGACTCCACGAGGCCGACCACGTCCAGGTCGGCCGCGGTGGCGTCCTGGCCGACCCGGATCCGGTCGCCGACGGCGAGGTGCCAGGCCTGGGCGTCCCACACGTGCACCACCGCCTCGCCCGTGCGGGCCGGGAAGCGGCCCGAGACGAGCTTCTGCCAACGCAGCTCCGCCGCCGCCGCGACCGGCGCCACGGTCGCCGTATCCGACGAGTCGCCCGCGCCGAGCGGCCCGCCTTCGCGATGGGCAGGCAGCAGGACCCGCCCGAGCCCGGATGCGTTGTCGCCGAGGCGCTCGATGAGCGCGATCGCGGCGGACGTGGCCAGGGTCCCTGGGCAACATGCCGGGCCGCGCTCCGGTCCGCCCGCGGGGGCGAAGACCACATAGTCGGCACCGCGGTAGGGCGCCCCGTCGTTCTCCATGAGTCCGGCGCGCGCGCCGGAGGTGAGCACGCCGATCACGACGACGAAGGCGACCGAGAAGACGACCGCAACCGCCGCGGCGACGTACCTGCGGGCGTGGGTGTGCAGCGAGGCGCGGAAGACGGCGCGCATCAGGCGATCCGCCCGTCCTGCAGGACGACGACGTCGTCGGCGTAGGCCGCCGCGTCCCGCTCGTGGGTGACCATCACGACGGTCTGGCCGAGCTCGCGCACCGACCGGCGCAGGTGCTCCAGCACCTGCGCCGAGGTGGTGCTGTCCAGGTTCCCGGTGGGCTCGTCGGCGAACAGCAGGTCCGGCGCGGTGATCAGGGCGCGGGCGATCGCGACCCGCTGCTGCTGGCCCCCGGACAGCTCTGCGGGCCGGTGGCCGAGCCGGTCGGCCACGCCGAGGGTGTCGGCGAGCACGTGCACGCGCTCCCGCGCCGCGCCGTCGATCCGGCGGCCGTCCAGTTCGAGCGGAAGCAGGATGTTCTGTTCCGCGGTGAGCATCGGCAGCAGGTTGAACGCCTGGAACACGAACCCGACGTGCCTGCGGCGGAAGATCGTGAGGGCGTCGTCGTCGAGCGAGCCGAGGTCGGTGCCTGCCACGGTGACGGTGCCGCCGCCTGCCTGGTCGAGGCCTGCCAGGCAGTGCATCAGCGTGGACTTGCCCGAGCCACTCGGCCCCATGATGGCGGTGAACCTGCCTCGGGGCAGATCGAGATCGACGCCGCGCAGGGCGTGTACCTCGGCGTCGCCCCGGCCGTAGGTCTTGGTCAGCCTCCGCGCGCGGGCGGCCAGGATCTCCTCGGTGGCGGGCTGGGAGTCGCCGAGCAGTCTGGTCACTTCTGCATCCTCGGATCGTGCGTGGGGTCGGCGTACAAGGCAGGGCAACCGCGGTCGACGGCGGCGGGGCGCAGCTCGTAGTGCCAGGGTTCGTTGCGGTAGATCTGGCACAGCCCGTAGGTGGCGCCGTGCTGGGACAGCCACGCCGCGGCGTCGGAGCGCCCGATGTCGATCGCGTTGCCGGACACGTGCGGAGAGGTCGCCACGGTGGCCACCCACCGGGCGGCCTCCTGTGCCGAGCCGTACGTGGAGATGGCGTCGCGGAGCAGCTGATCCTGGTACCGCGGGGAACGCCAGCCGCTGTTGACGTAGAACTCGACTCCGCCGCGCGCGGCACTCCTTGCCGCCCGGCGGAGGGCCTTGAGCAAAGCCGGGTTGAGCTTTGCCACGGCCGGATAGTCGTTGTCGAAGATCGTCACGCCTGCGGGGACGACCCCGTCGGCCTCGCCCACCGCGCCGATGCGGCCGCGGTGGGGAACGTCGCTGCCTGGTGGCGGCGGAGGCGGCGCAACGCCTTCTGCCTGCCGGGCCACCGTTGGCGGACTCGTTGCGGGAGTGTGTGTCGCCGCCGAAGACGAGGGCACCCATGCGCGATAGCCGAGGGCGCCGACGACCAGGGCGATGACCACCGCCACGGCAATGCGGATCACGGAACGGGGAGGGCGGGTGGGCCGGTCGTCCAGGGCGGGCGCGGCCGGGCCTGCGGCGATGGGCTGCGTCGGGAAGGTGTCGGCGAACCCGTCGCCATTGCCGGTCGCCCTGCCGAGGTCGGCGGCTCTGACGGGCGCCCACGTCGTGTGCGTCACGGGTTCGGGCCCCGGTCCCCGGGCAGGATGTCGGCGCACTTCCTGGTCGCGGACGTGAACGCGGCGGAGTGGGAGTCGCCGTAGTACTGGACGATCCCGTCGGGGCCGGGGTCCGGGAAGTCCTTCACGCCGTTCGCGCGCATGCAGAGGGCGTACTCGGGGAGCTTCTTCTGGAGCTCGTGAAGCGTGGCGGAATCCGGAGCGGCCGCCGAGGGGTTGTCCTGTCCGCCACCGCCACCGGCACCGCCACCGGTCTCGCCGGGAGCGTTCGAGCAGCCGGTGCCCATCAGGGCGACCAGGGCGACGGCCGTCAGCAGCCATCGGGGCGGCGACGGCAGCGACCGGGCCGCTGCTCGTGCTGGTCCGCTGGAGGTCATGGCGACAAGCCAAGGCGGTGGGCAGTTACCAGCGCGTATGCGGTTTTCGATATGCCCGCGATATGTTCCGGTTCGTAACGTCGAGCGCCTATGCGTGTGTTGATCGTCGAGGACGAACCCCTTCTGGCCGAGGCCATCCGCGATGGCCTACGCCTGGAGGCGGTCGCGGCCGACATCGCCGGTGACGGTGACACCGCTCTGGAGCTGCTCAGCGTCAACGCCTACGACATCGCCGTCCTCGACCGCGACATCCCCGGACCCTCCGGTGACGAGATCGCCGAACGCATCGTCACCTCCGGCAGCGGCATGCCCATTCTCATGCTCACCGCCGCCGATCGGCTCGACGACAAGGCCTCCGGGTTCGGACTCGGCGCCGACGACTACCTCACCAAGCCGTTCGAGCTACGCGAACTCGTGCTCAGGCTCCGGGCACTGGACCGCAGGCGCGCCCACAACCGACCACCCGTGCGGGAGATCGCAGGCCTGCGCCTGGACCCGTTCCGCCGCGAGGTCTACCGCGACGGCCGCTACGTCGCGCTCACGCGCAAACAGTTCGCCGTGCTCGACGTCCTCGTTGCTGCCGAAGGCGGTGTCGTCAGCGCCGAACAACTCCTGGAACGCGCGTGGGACGAGAACGCGGACCCCTTCACCAACGCCGTGCGCATCACCGTCTCGGCACTGCGCAGACGGCTCGGCGAACCCGGCATCATCGTCACCGTCTCGGGCGTCGGCTACCGCATCGACACCGGCACGCAGGCGTGAGGGAGCAGACCATGGACAGGCAGCCCGGGTTGAGCGTTCGCCTCAAGCTCACTCTCAGCTACGCCGGGTTCCTCATGCTCGCCGGTGGCCTGCTGCTCGGTGCCGTCTGCGTGTTCCTGCTGCGAGGCGTGCCTGCCAGCATGGTCGTTCCCGACTTCTCCAACCTCCTGCTGGCCTTCGACCCCCATAACTTCGGCACGGCCGTCTTCGGCCCGGCGGCGGCCGAAATCCTGGCCTTCCTGCTCGTATTCGGCCTGGTGGGAGGATGGATCCTCGCAGGCCGCATGCTCGCGCCGCTGACGCGCATCACCGACGCCACCCGCTTGGCCGCGGACGGATCGCTCGCCCACCGAATCCGGCTGCCGGGCCGCAGCGACGAGTTCCGCGAGCTCGCCGACGCCTTCGACACCATGCTCGCGCGGCTCGAGGCACACGTCGCCGAACAACGGAGATTCGCCGCCAACGCCTCGCACGAGCTGCGCACCCCGCTGGCGATCACGCGGACGCTTCTCGACGTGGCCCGCACCGATCCGCACCGCGACACCAGCGAACTCGTCGACCGCCTCCACACCGTCAACTCCCGGGCGATCGATCTCACCGAGGCGCTGCTCCTGCTCAGCCGCACCGACCAGCGGTCCTTCACCCGAGAAGCCGTCGACCTGTCCCTCCTGGCGGAAGAGGCCACCGAAACGCTCCTCCCCCTCGCGAAAACGCACGGCGTCACCATCGAGACCTCCGGGGACATCAGCCCCACCGTCGGCTCACGCGCGCTCCTGCTGCAGATGACGACGAACCTCGTGCACAACGCGATCGTCCACAATCGCCCTGGAAAGGGCACCGTGTGCGTCACGAGCAGCGTGCACCCCCAGAGTGTGCAGCTCACCGTCGAGAACACCGGCGAGAAGCTCACGCAGGAGCTGGCGGCCACGCTGGTCGAGCCGTTTCGGCGCGGCACCGAACGCACGCGCGCCTGCCACGCAGGTGTCGGCCTCGGCCTGGCCATCGTCAACAGCATCACCCGGGCACACGGCGGAACCCTCACCCTCACCCCGCGGGCCGCAGGCGGGCTCCGCGTCACGGTGCAGTTACCCCCCGCCCCTCAGAAGCCGATCGGGAGGCCCGCGTAGTTCTCGGCGAGCCCGGTGGCGCCCGCCTCGCTGCTGGTGACCCAGCGCAGCTGGGCGAGCTGGAGCTGCTGGTCGAACGGGTCGGTGCCGGTGTGCAGCATGGTCGTCATCCACCAGGAGAAGTGCGTGCAGCGCCAGACCCGCCGCAGTGCGGCGTCGGAGTAGCCGTCGGCGAGCGCGGGGTCCTTCTTGCGGATCAGCGCGACGAGCGCGGGCGCCAACAGCGCGATGTCGGCGACGGCGAGATTCAGGCCCTTGGCGCCGGTGGGCGGGACGGTGTGCGCGGCGTCGCCCGCCAGGAACAGCCTGCCGTGGCGCATGGGTTGCTGCACGAAGCTGCGCATCGGCAGCACACTCTTGTCGGAGATCGGCCCCGGCGTGAGGGCCCAGCCGTCCTGGCCGTGGCCGAGGCGCACCGCGAGCTGGTCCCAGATGCGCTGGTCCGACCAGGCCGCGACGTCGGTGTCCGGCGGCACCTGCAGGTAGAGGCGACTGACGGTGGCCGAACGCATGGAGTGCAACGCGAAGCCGTCGGGGTGCCAGGCGTAGATCAGCTCGTCGGTCGAGGGCGCGACGTCGGCGAGCACACCGAGCCAGGCGAACGGGTAGTTGCGCTGCCAGGTCTGCCGGGCCGCCGCGGGCACAGCCGCGCGCGACGGCCCGAACGATCCGTCGCACCCCACGACCACTTCGGCGTCGAGGCGCTGCTCGTGGCCGTCGGCATCGCGGAACGTGACGAAGGGGTGGTCGGTCTCGATGTCGTGCAGCGCGGTGTCGGTGACCTCGTAGTGGATCTCCTGGCCCGCCGCGTCGCGGGCCCGCCCGAGGTCGGCCTGAACCTGGGTCTGGCCGTACACGGTCACGCTGCGTCCGACGCGGTCGACGAAGTCGATGTGGTGGCGCTCCTGCGGCCACTGCAGGTAGATGCCCCGGTGCCGGTCGCCCTGTGCGGCCAACTGGTCGCCAAGCCCGGCCGCGGTGAGCAGTTCGACGGTGGAGTGCTCGAGGATGCCCGCCCGGATCCGCGACTCGACGTAGGCCCGGCTGCGCGTCTCGACGACCACCGACGCCACACCCTCCCCCGCGAGCAGGTGGGACAGCAGGAGCCCCGCGGGGCCTGCACCGACGATCGCGACTTCGGTCCGCATGGCGCAAGTTCAGCCGATGCACGCCTGTCGGGCTAGTGGCCGTTTCCACTCAGTGGTGCTCGCGCACCCGAAGTCCGCGGCCGATGCCGCGGGCCGCGACACTCAGGGCCGTCACGAGCCGGTCCCGCCCACGCCGCAGATCGGCGACCACGACGCCGAGCGCGGCCACCACCTCGTCGTCGCGGCCACGCACCGGGACGGCGACCGAGCACGCCCCGACTGTCATCTCGTCGACGGTCTGCGCGTACCCCTCCTGCCGGATCCGGCCCAGCTGCCGTGCCATCCGTCCGGGCTGCATCACGGTGTAAGGCGTGTGCCGCGTGAGTCGGGCGAGGACCGCGGCCGTGACCTCTTGCGGGGCGTGGGCGAGCAGCACCTTCCCCACGCCGGTGGCGTGCAGCGGGAGCCGGGCGCCGACCTTGCTGATGACCGGGACGGAGCTGTGCCCGGCGAGCCGCTCGAGGTACAGCGCCCCGGTCCCGTCGCGGACCGCCAGGTGCACGGTGGCCAGGGTTGCGCCGTACACGTCATGCAGGAACGGCGAGGCGACCTCCCGCAGATCGGACGGCACCGGCGCCAGCAGCCCCACGTCCCACAGGCGCCTGCCGATGACGTAGCTGCCCGACGGTGTCTGCGCGAGGGCGCCCCATTCGACGAGCTCACCGACCAGCCGATGCGTCGTCGTGACGGGCACCTCGGCGCGGCGCGCCAGCTCCGTCAGCGACAGGTCGGGGTGCTCGGCGTCGAAGGCCCCCAGCACCGCGAGCAGGCGCGCCGACACGCTGACCCCCGGGGTTGCGCTATTTCCCGCCACGGCGATCTCCCGCGCCTCACGGCATGGTCAGAATGGGCTTGATGACCGCGCCGCTGTACGAGGCTTCCACGGCGTCCTCGATGCGGTCGAGCGGGAAGTACGCCACGAGCTCGTCGAACGGAAACCGGCCCGCGGCATAGAGCTTCATCAGGCTGCCGATGAGGCGCTGGCTGCGGCCGCTCCCGCCCAACACCCCGACGATGGACTTGCCCCACAACGTGCTGAGGTGGTCCGCGGTGAACTCGGCACCGGCGGGCGCACCGCCGATGAGGATGGTGGTGCCGCGCATGCCGACGGCGTCGACGGCCTGGCGGACGACCGACACGACGCCGGTGCATTCCAGCGCGTAGTCGGCAGGGCCGCCGCAGATGTCGGTGACGGCGGCGACGGGATCGTCGTGGGTCGCGTCCACCACGTCGGTCGCCCCCAGCCGCTTGGCCAGCTCCAGCCGCGACGGGTGCCGGTCCACCGCGATGATCGTCGTGGCCGCCGAGTTGCGGGCGGCCATCACGGCGGCCAGCCCGACCGTGCCCACGCCGAACACGACGATCGCGGCGTCCGGCGCGGGCCGCGCGGTGTGGAAGATCGCACCTGCGCCCGTCGCCAGGCCGCAGGCCAGCGGACCCATCAGCGCGACCGGCAGGCCGTCGGGCACGGGGACCAGCGAGTTCGCCGTGGTGAGCGCGTACGTGCCGAACGAGGACTGCCCGAAGAAGTGGCTGGCCACCGGCTTCCCCTCGGTGCCGCGCAGAGCGGCGGGCCCGTCGAGGCGGTGGCCGCCCACGATCTGCTCGGCCAAGCGCAGGCAGTAGCGCGGCTCGCCGTCCAGGCAGTTGCGGCACCGGCCACAGGAGGGCCAACCGATGACGACCGCCTGCCCCTCGCGGACGTCGGCCACCCCCGGCCCGACGGCGGCGACCGTGCCCGCACCTTCGTGCCCCAGCACGCCCGGCAGCGGGAAGGGGAGGTCGCCGTGGCGGGCGATGCCGTCGGTGTGGCAGAAGCCGGTGGCCGCGACGCGGACGAGCACCTCGCCCGGCCCCGGCTCGTCCAGCTCCAGCTCCTGCACGGAGAACGGGCCGTGCAGCTGCTCGACGACGGCGGCGGTGATCTTCACGGGAACTCCGGAGTCAGAACGGGTAGGTGGGCGGGGTCCGGCGCGCGGTGACCCAGCGTGTCTCGGTGAACGCCTCGATGTTCGCCGCAGCACCGCCGAAGCGCGACCCGGTGCCGGACGCGGCGACCCCGCCGAAGGGGCTGTTGGCCTCGTCGCTGACCGTCTGGTCGTTGATGTGCACAATCCCCGTCGGGATGCGGTCGGCCAGTTCCAGGCCTGCCAGCACGTCGCGGGTCACGATGCCCAGCGACAGCCCGTAGGGCGTGCGGGTGGCCAGGTCGACGAGCTCGTCGACGCCGTGGAACCGGGTCACGGGCGCCACCGGGCCGAAGATCTCTTCGGTGAACGCGGGCGCGTCCGCGGTGACGCCCGCCAGCACCGTCGGCCGGTAGAACAGGCCGTCGTAGGTGCCCCCGCTGGCGACCGCGGCCCCGGCCTCGACGCTTCCGCGGACCACGGCGTCGATCTTGTCGCGCTGCCCCTTGTCGATCACCGGGCCGAGCGCGACCTGCTCGACAGCGGGATCGCCCACGGTGAGCGCGGTCGCCTTGGCCGCGAGCCGCTCGACGAAGGCGTCGTACAGCCCGTCGGCCACCAGGTGCCGTCCGGTGGTCATGCAGATCTGGCCCTGGTGGAAGAAGGACCCGAATGCGGCGAGGTTCGCGGCCTCGTCGGGGTCGGCGTCGGCCATGACCACCAGCGCCGAGTTGCCGCCCAGCTCCAGGTGGGCCCGCTTGAGGTGGCGCCCGGCCAGCTCCCCGACCCTGCGCCCTGCCGCCGTCGACCCCGTGAACGAGATGACCCGGACCAACTCGTGCGTGACGAGCGCTTCGCCGACGTCCGCTCCCCCTGGCAGCACCTGCAGCAGCCCCGCGGGCAGGCCCGCCTCCTCGAAGACGCGCGCCATCGTGACCCCGCCGGTGACGGCGGTGCGCGGGTCGGGCTTGAGCACCACCGCGTTGCCGAGGGCCAGCGCGGGCGCGACCGAGCGGATGCCGAGGATGATCGGCACGTTGAACGGCGAGATCACGCCGACGACGCCCGCGGGCATCCGGCGCGCCATCGACAGCCGCGGCTCCTCGCTGGGCAGCAGCTCGCCGTAGGCGCGGCTCGGGAGCGCGGCCGCCTCGTAGCACTCCTGCTCGGCGACGTGCCCGGCGAAGCCCGCCATGGCGGGCACGGCGCCGACCTCCCGGACGTTCCAGTCGGCGATCTCCTCGGCGTGCTCCACCCAGAGCGCGGCGGCCCGGCGCAGGACCGCCGCGCGCCGGGTGTGCGGCACCCGCGCCCACTCGCGCTGGGCGGCGGCCGCGCCGCGGGCCGCGGTGTCGACATCGTCGGGCGTCGCAATGCCGATCCTGCCCAGCTCGGCGCCGGTCGCGGGCTCCGTCACCGGCGCATCCTGCGAAGCCGCCACCCACCGCCCGTCGACGTAGATCTTCTGCTGCCACACCTGCTGATCGAGGAACACGCGAGCTCCTTTGCCGGGCGATGTGGTCGCGGACGGTAAGCGGCGTGTCCCGATCCCACAACGCGACGTTCGACCAGTCCGAACGCCGTGTCCGCCCAGCGGAACGGCTAGGACGGCTCGCGGTACCCGAGCCGGGAGGAGATCTCGGCGGCCGTCCGCCGCAGGGGGGCTTCGAGCCGCCGCACGACGGCGTCGATCGAGGCGTTCCACCCCGCGGTGTGCACGGCGACGTTGACCGCGGCGGCGACGTGCCCTGAACGCTCGCGCACGGGGGCGGCGACCGCGCGCAGGCCCTGGGTCAGCTCCTCGTCGTTGACGGCGATCGCCCCCCGCCGCACCCGGTGCAGGGCGGCCAACAGGTGCTCGCGGGCGGTGATCGTGTTCGGCGCGCGCCGGGCGAGGTCGACGCCGTCGAGGAGCATCCGCAGTCTGCCCGGCTCCTCCGCGGCGAGCAGCACCTTGCCCAGCGCCGTGCAGTAGGCCGGCAACCGGGACCCGACCTGCAAGTTCAGGTCCAGCTGGCGGATCCGCCCGCTGCGCCGGCGCTCGACGTAGACGATCTCCGAACCGTCGAGCACGGCCATGCTGACGGTGAACCCGGTCTCGTCGGCCAGGCGCTGCAGCGACGCGGCGGCGACCCGGGTGATCTCGATCGAGTTCAGGGCGGCGAAGCCGATCTCCACCGACTTCGCCCCCAGCCGGTACTTGCGCGTCTCCTCGTCCTGCTGCACGTAACCCAATGTCGCGAGCGTGTTGACGTAGCGGTGCGTGGTGCTCTTGGTCAGCCCCACCTCCCTGGCGATCTCGGCGATGCCGAGGGTGGCGCTCAGGCCGGTGAAGCTCGCCAGTATCGCCAGACCACGCTCCAACGACTGGGAGAACCCGCTGACGCGGTCTCCAGCTTGGCGCTCGTTCGGCTCCGTGGGAGGCATGTTCGACAGAGTAGAACAGTGTGTTGACGGCCACATCTCGGCTTCCTACGTTGCGTCCACTTGTCCAACGGTGGAGGCGACGACGTGGAACAACCGCTCAACAGGCTGCTGGGCCGCGACGTCAGCCGTCGGGGCCTGCTCCGCTCGGCAGGTCTTCTGGGCGCCGGGCTGGCGATGTCCGGCCCGCTGCTGAGCGCCTGCGCAGGCAGCGCGGTCGGCGGCGGGGGTGGGGGCGGCGGCGGCAAGTCGTTGAAGATCGGTTTCGTCAGCCCGCGCACGGGTCCCGCCGCAGGCTTCGGCGAGCCCGACGGCTACGTGCTCGACCTGGCCCGCAAGGCGTTCGCGTCCGGCCTCACCGTGGGCGCGAACAGCTACACGGTCGAGATCGTCGACAAGGACGGGCAGTCCAACCCCCAGCGCGCCAGCCAGGTCGCCAACGATCTGATCAACGGCGACGGCGTCGACCTCATGCTGACGACCTCGACGCCGGAGACGGTCAACCCCGTGTCGGACGCCTGCGAGGCCGCGGGCGTGCCGTGCATCTCGACGGTGGTGCCGTGGGAAGCCTGGTACTTCGGCCGTGGCGCCAAGCCCACCGACACCAAGGCCTACAAGTACACCTACCACTTCTGCTTCGGCGTGGCCCAGTTCGCCTCGGCCTACACGACGATGTGGCCCCAGGTGAAGACGAACATGCAGACCGGGGTGATGTGGCCGAACGACTCGGACGGCAACGCGATCCGGTCGGCGCTCGGGCCGATGCTGACCGCGAAGGGCTACAAGATCGTCGATCCGGGGGCCTACACGGACGGCACGAACGACTTCTCGTCGCAGATCGGGCAGTTCAAGGCGGCCGACGCGCAGATCTTCAACACCTTCCCGATCCCTTCGGACTTCGCGACCTTCTGGCAGCAGGCCGCACAGCAGGGCTACCGGCCGCTGATCGCGCAGGCCGCCAAGACCGGGCTCTTCCCGTCGCAGGTGGAGGCGCTCGGCGACCTCGGGTTGGGGCTCGCGGGCGCCGCGTACTGGACTCCGGCCTTCCCGTACACCTCGTCGCTGACGAAGGTCAGCTCGACCGATCTCGCGTCCGGCTACCAGCAGACGAGCGGCAAGCAGTGGACCCAGCAGCTCGGCGCGACGCTCGCCTTGTTCGACGCCGCCGCAGCAGCGTTCACGACCGCGGCCGACCCGAAGGCAAAGGACAGCGTCGCCGAGGCGATCGGGAAGCTCGACGTGCAGACGCCCATCGGCAGGCTGGTGTGGGGCAAGGGCCCCAACGGCAATGTCGTCGCCACCCCGATCATCGGCGGCCAGTGGGTGGCCTCGACCTCCGGCAAGTACCCGCTGGACTTCGTGCTGTGCGAGAACTCCGCCGACCCCAACGTGCCCATCGGCGCCTCGCTCAAGCCCTACGGCAGCCTGTGACCGCGGCTGACGCCCGCGTGCTGGTCGGTCACGGGCTGACGAAGCGCTACGGCAGCCTGACCGTGCTCGATGAGGTCGACTTCGCGGTCGGCGAAGGCGAGGCCGTCGGCATCGTGGGCCCGAACGGGGCGGGCAAGACGACGCTGCTCAGCGTCCTGTCCGGCTCGACGCCCGCGTCGGCGGGCCACGTCCTGCTGCTCGGGCAGGATGTCACCACCGCCCGTCCCGACATCCGGTGCAGGCGCGGCATCGGCCGCGCCTTCCAGGTGCCGCGCCCCTTCGGCGGCATGACCGTCCTGGAGAACGTCATCGTCGGCGCCTCGGCGGGCGGCGCGCTGAACCCTGCGGAGAGCTACGCGCGGTCGATCGACGTCTTGGCGGTCTGCGGGCTCGTCGAGCTGGCCAACCGCCGGGCAGAGAGCCTCGGGTTGCTGCACCGCAAGCGGCTCGAGCTCGCGCGCTCGCTGGCCACGGGCCCCAAGGTCCTGCTGCTCGACGAGATCGGCGGCGGCCTGACCGACGCCGAGGCCCTTGCCCTCGTCGACACCATCCTCGGGGTGCGGGCCCGGGGCGTGGCGATCGTGTGGATCGAGCACATCGTGCACGTGCTGCTGAAGGTGGTCGACCGGCTCGTCTGCATGGACAGCGGACGGGTCATCGCCGACGGCGAGCCCCGCTCCGTGCTGGCCGACGCCTCGGTGATCGACGCCTACCTGGGACGGGCGTCGTGACCGCGCTGCTGCAGGTCGAGCGGCTGCACGCGCGGCACGGGCTGCTGCCCGCGGTCCGCGACGTCAGCCTGACCGTCGCCGAAGGGGAGACCGTCGCCCTCATCGGGGCGAACGGCGCGGGCAAGACGACATTGCTGCGCACCGTGGCCGGTGCGCACCCGGCGAGCGGCGGCCGCGTGGTGTTCGACGGCGTCGACGTCACCGCGATGCGCGCCGACCAACGTGTCCGGCGCGGCGTCGCCTTGGTCCCGGAGGGCCGCAAGCTGTTCGCCGAGCTGACCGTCGAGGAGAACCTGCGTGTCGCGGGCAGGCGCGCCCGCCCCGGCCGCTGGGATCTCGACACCGTCCTCGATGCCTTCCCCGCGCTCGCCCCGCTGCGGGCCCGGACCGCGGGCAGCCTGTCCGGCGGCCAGCAGCAGGCCACCGCGATCGCCCGCGCGCTGATGACCAACCCGACCCTGCTGCTCATCGACGAGGTGTCGCTCGGCCTGTCGCCGATCGCGGTGGACGGCGTCTACGACGCGCTGGCCCGCCTCATCGCCGACGGCGCCACCCTGGTGCTGGTCGAGCAGGACCTCGGACGCGCGATGGCCGTCGCCGACCGGGTGCTGTGCGTCCTGGAGGGGGCCATCGTGCTGACGGGTCGGTCGGCCGACCTGAGCCGCGAGCAGGTCACGGCCGCCTACTTCGGCGTCGACCACGCTGCTGACCGCACCGCATCGGAGCTGCCGTGAACTGGGTCAACGCCGTCGTGCAGGGAATCTTCCTGGGTGGCCTCTACGCGTTGTTCGCCTGCGGGCTGTCGCTGCTGTTCGGCGTCATGCGCATCATCAACCTGGCCCACGGCGACATCGCGGTGCTGGGGGCGTACGTGGTCTGGGCGATCGCGACCTCGTTCGGGCTGAACCCGTTCCTGGCGCTCGTCCCAGCGCTGGTCCTGATGCTCGCCTTCGGGTATCTCCTGCAACGGCTCGTGCTCACCCGCAGCATCGGCTCCGGCCAGCTGATCCCGCTGCTGGCGACGTTCGGCATCGCGATCGTGATCCAGAACGGGCTGCTGCAGGCCTTCTCCCCGGACGTGCGGTCACTCGGGCCGCAGGCGGGCGGCCTGACCACGGCGAGCGCACGGCTCACCGACACGATCAGCATCCCGATCTTCGGGCTGGTCGTCCTCGCTGTCGCGGTCGTCGTGCTGGGTGGGCTCCAGCTGATGCTGCGCCACACCGGCGTCGGCCGGGAGATGCGGGCCACCGCCCAGGATCCGGACACGGCAGGGCTGCTCGGCGTCCCGGCGTCGTCGGTCTACGCGAGGGCCACCGCGATCGCCGTGGCGACCGCGACCGTGGCGGGTGCCTTCCTCGCCGTCCGCGGCACGTTCGACCCCGCGAGCGGCCCCACCCAGCTGATCTTCGCCTTCGAGGCGGTGGTCATCGGCGGCCTCGGCTCCCTGTGGGGCACGCTGGTCGGCGGGATCGTGCTGGGGGTCGCCCAGAGCCTCGGCGCGGTCATCGACCCCCAGTTCTCGATCCTCGCGGGCCACCTCGTGTTCCTGGTCATCCTGGCCACCCCCCGGGGGCGGTCGCTCGCCATGGGCGGTGCCCGCGCATGAGCACTACGGCTCCTTTCACCGTGACCCGGTCCACCCCGACGTCGTGGGCGGGGACGGCGGGCTACCTCGCCGTCGCGGTGGTACTGGCACTGGCCCCGCTCCTGTTCGGCGCGAACGTCATCCAGCAGCTGACGTCGTTCCTGATCCTGGTCATCCTCGCTGTGATGTGGAACGCGCTGGCAGGCTACGGCGGCCTGGTCTCGGTGGGCCAGCAGGCCTATATCGGCTTCGGCGCCTACGCCGTGATCTTCTTGACCCAGCACGGCGTCGCGCCCTACCTGGCCGTCGTGTTCGCCGCGTGTGCCGCGGGGGTGCTGGCCCTGGTGATCGCGCCGCTCGTGCTCCGCCTGCGCGGCGGCCAGTTCTCCATCGGTACCTGGGTGATCGCCGAGGCGCTGGCGCTGGTCGTGGTGCTGGACACCGCGCTCGGCGGGGGTACCGGCGTCTCGCTGCGCGGGCTGAACGTGTTCGACGCGGACACCCGCCGGGCCTACACCTACTGGCTCACGCTCGCCTTCGTCCTCCTGCTGCTCGGCGCGGTGGCGCTGCTGCTGCGCAGGCGGACCGGCGCCGCCCTGCAGGCCATCCGGGACGACGAGGACGCCGCGGCGTCCGTCGGGGTGCGCGTGCGCCCGCTGAAGCTGCTGTTGTTCGTGCTGGCGGGCTTCGGCTGCGGCGCGGCCGGTGCGCTCACGCTGACCAACACGCTGTTCATCCAGCCACAGTCGATCTTCGGCGTGCAGTACAGCGCCTTCATGATCTTCATGGTGCTGGTCGGCGGGCTGGGCACGTTCGAGGGGCCGATCCTCGGCGCCGTCGTGTACTTCCTGATCCAGTACCGGTTCGCCGACCTCGGGGCGTGGTACCTCATCGCGCTCGGGCTCATCGCCGTGGTGTTCGCACTGGTGCTCCCCCGCGGGCTGTGGAGCCTCGTCGCGGACCGGATGCCCGGCCAGCTGCTGCCCGTCGGCTACCGTCTCAAGACCGTCATGAGTCACCGCCCCGACCCCGATGAGTGAGTAGATGCCCGCCCCACCGCGCCTGGACATGTGGATCGACGGAACGTGGCGCAGCGCGCAGAACGGGCGCACCTTCGACGACCGCAGTCCGTGGGACCAGAGCGTCGTGGCCACTGTGCCCGCAGGCGACGCCGACGACACCCGCGACGCCGTCGCCGCCGCGGCCGCGGCCTTCCCCTCGTGGGCCGCGGCACGCCCGGCCGACCGGCAGCGGGTCTTCCTCAACGCCGCCGCGCAGGTGGAGGCGCGCGCAGCCGAGATCCGCGATCTGCTCGCCGTGGAGACCGGCTGCGGCGCCCACTACGCGGCCCTGCAGACGGCGTTCACGGCGTCGTTGTTCACCCAGGCGGCGCAGATCCCCTACCGCGCCACCGGTGAGGTGACGCCGTCGGACCGGGCGGGCACGACGGCGCTGGTGCGGCGCAGGCCCGTGGGCGTCATCGGCGCCATCCCGCCGTGGAACGCCGCGGTGATCCTCTCCGCGCGGGCCATCGCCGTGCCGCTCGCGGCGGGCAACACGGTGGTGCTGAAACCGTCGGAGGAGTCGCCGTGGAGCGGCGGCGTGCTCCTGGCCGACATCTTCGAGAAGGCAGGCCTCCCGGCCGGGGTGCTCAACGTCGTCACCCACGCCCCCGGCGAGGCCGGAGTCGTCGCGGAGGCGCTGGTCTCGTCACCGGACGTGCGGCGGCTGAACTTCACCGGGTCCACCGCCACCGGCAGGCGCCTCGCCGAGTTGGCCGCCCGGCACCTGAAGCCACTGCTGCTGCAGCTGAGCGGGCACAACCCGCTGATCGTCCTCGCCGACGCGGACCTGGCAGGCGCGGCCAGGTCCGCCGCCTATGGCTCATTCGTCCACCAGGGCCAGGTCTGCATGTGCTGCAGGCGGATCTTCGTGGAAGAGCCGGTTGCCGAGCGGTTCACCGCCGCGTTCGTCGCGGAGGCCGAGCGGCTCGGCGTCGGGGATCCGCGCGACCCCGCCACCATCGTCGGCCCGCTGGTCAACGAGTGGGCGCTGCACCTGATCGATCGGCGGGTCAGCGACGCGGTTGGCGGCGGCGCCCGCGTACTGACCGGCGGGAAGGCCGCTCCGCCCTGCTACCCGCCGACCGTGCTGACCGACGTGCCCGCTGACTGCGAGCTGAGCCAGGAGGAGACGTTCGGGCCGGTCGCGATCGTGGAGCCGGTCGCGGACGCCGACGCGGCGGTGGCCAGGGCCAACGACTCGCCGTGGGCGCTGTCGGCCGGAATCATGACCGGCGACGAGATGGCAGGCCTGCGCCTCGCCCACCGGCTCACCGCCGGGATGGTCCACATCAACGACCAGCCGGTCAACGACGAACCGCACATGCCCTTCGGCGGCTCGCGGGAGAGCGGGTGGGGCCGGTTCGGCACAGGTCCCGGCATCGACGAGTTCACCGAGCCCCAGCTGATCACGACCCGGTCGAGCCCCCGTGATCCGTTCGGCGGCCGCGGGGCGCCGACACCGAGTTGACGAAGGACAACACCGCCTTGCCTGCGAACTTCCTCTCCCGCAGTGCAGTCAGGGCTTCACCTGCGTCTCGCCAGTCGACGACCGTTCCGATCGTCGGGCGTAGCAACCTGCGGTCGGTCAGGTCGGCAAGCGTGGCGAGATCGTGCCCGACGCTCGCGTCATCCCCCGAAGCGTAGGAGAAGTAGGTGAGGATCCTGGCCCCCTCGTGACCGAAGAAGTCGGTCAGCCGCAGCTCGGCCGGATGGGCGTCGGTCGCGCCGAACAGCACAATCGTGCCCGACGGGCGGACGGCGCGGATGGCCCGCTCGAGCGAGGCGCCTCCGACGCCGTCGAGGACGACGTCGAAGCCGCCCGACTCTGGTTCCTCGCCGGAAAGCACGTACTCGGCACCGACGTCGACGAGGTCCACGCCGTGGCCTGCAGCGCTCGCGTGGGCCGTCACCCGGGCGCCTGCCCGCGCCGCCAGCTGCACGACGAAATGACCGACGCCGCCTCCGGCGCCGAGGACGAGCACGGTGCGCCCCAACAGCGGGCCTGCCAGCCGTACGACGCGAAGCGCCGTCAGCCCGGCGATCCCGAACGTCGCGGCGTCGGTGAAGGAAACACCGTCGGGCAGCACCGCAAGTCGGCTGGTGCGCGCGGCGGTGCGCTCGGACCACCCGCCGGACTCGACGAGCCCGACGACGCGCGCGCCTGTGGGCGGCCCGCTCCCGTCGCTCGCGGAGCGGACCACGGCACCGGCGATGTCCTGACCCGGCCGCCACCCGTCCGGCCGCACGCCGAGAAGGGCCAGCTCGCCTCTGTTCACCGAGCTCGCGTGCACCTCGACAACGGCCTCGTCCGGCGCAGGCTGCGGCTCGGGTACGTCGTGCACCGCCACCGGTGGATCGCTGTGTTCGTCGCGGACCAGTGCATACATTGCGGAACCTCCTCGGCGTTCTGGGAGACCGAGTCAATCCGGCTCCGCGCTCCTGGACAACGGCAAGATCGATCTGGTTGCGATCACGTCGCGCTATCGTGGACCGGTGGAGCTGCGGCAACTGGCCGCGTTCGTCGCCGTGGCCGACGAGCGCCACTTCGGTCGGGCCGCTGAGCGCCTCGGAACTGTGCAACCGGCCGTCAGCCAGTTGGTCCGCCGACTGGAACGCGAGCTGGAGATCGTGCTGTTCGACCGCTCCAGCCACCACGTGACGCTCACGGGTGCAGGCGCGGAACTACTGCCCGGAGCTCGCCAGGTCTTGGCGGCGCGCGATCTCGTGGCGGAGACCGCGGCTGCACTGGTCCGCGGTGAGCAAGGCGTGCTGCGCGTCGGTACGTCGGAGGGCATCGGCCCCAACCTCAACCTGTTGATGGCCCGGTTCGCGGAGCGCAGGCCGCGGGCAGGCGTCCGACTGCAAGCCCTGCACACTCCGGCGAAACTGCGAGCTTTGCGCTCCGGCGAACTCGACGTCGCCTTCGTGCGTGCGCCCGCGGCGGTATCCGGCCTGCGGATGGTGCAGCTGTGGACGGAAGTCCTCGTTGTGGTGATGCCGGAACAACACCCGGCGAGCGGCGAAACGGCCGTCGCACTCGGTCGGCTGTCGGCACTGCCCCTGATCCTGGGCCCGTCATCGAGCAACCCGGGAATGCGTCAGCGGCTCTTGGCGCTGTGCCGGGACCGCGGCCTCGAACCCCAGTTGGGACCGCCACTGCAGGATCTGCAGGAGGCGTTCGGCATCATCAGCGCCGGAGCGGCGTGGACGTTGCTCACCGAGGCCAATGCGACGCCACCACCGGTCGGAACGGTTGTCCGGGCAATCGAGGGTCCCCCTGCCACCACAGCCATCCACCTGGCGTGGAGAGCGAGCGGCCTGTCCCAGCTCGCGCGCACCTTCGTCGACATGGCGACCGACCCAATCACCCGCAAACCGGTGACACATTCGCCTCACTGAGCTCGCAGGTGCATGGCGAACGTCTGGGACACGATCTTCCCGTGGTCGACGACAAAGGTGTCGGTGCCCAGCGGAATATCGCCACCGACACTCCAGGTGATGTACGCGAGATTGCCGTCGACCCACTGACTGCGGAGCGCGAAGCGGCTGATGCCGCCTTCGGGTAGAGCGTTGATGAAGCCCGTGAAGAATTCGCCGATCTCCTGCTTCCCCCGGTAGATCTTGGCTTCGCTGTAGAACCGTGCATCGTCGGCGTAGTCGCCGAGTATGGCGGCGACGCCCTTCTGCTCCAAGAAGGCCTGCAGATGGTTGCGTACGACGGTTTCGGTAACGGATGACTCTGTCTTCATTGCACTCTCCCGAGGCTCTGCGCGTTACTGGGCCGACCCAGGATGCGTCGCATCGCAGCGCTGAAACGAGTCGCAATGTCGTACTACCCGACGTGGCCGCATCCGGAGGACGATGAGCCCATGGTGAGCCGCAGGGAGTACTGCCCCATCGCTGTCGGGGTCGACGTACTGGGCGACCGTTGGACTCCCTTGGTCATCCGCGAGCTGATGGTCGGTGCCCGCGGCTTCAACGACATCCACCGGGGAGTCCCCCGGATGAGCCGGACCCTGCTGACCCAGCGGCTGCGCGACCTCGAGCGCCGCGGGCTCATGACCCACGAGGCGAGCAGGCGCGGCCGCCCCGGGACCTATACGTTGACCGCCGCAGGCGAGGCGCTGACGCCGATCGTCTGGGCGATGGGCCACTGGGCCGCGGAATGGATGTTCGGCGACCCCCATGACGAAGAATGCGATGGCCTGTCACTGATCTGGCGAACACACCAGTACGCCATTCCCGCCAACCTGCCCGAGACCCGCACCGTGGTGCATCTCGTCCTCACCGGAGCAGGCGGCGCCCAAGGCTGGCTCGACATCAAGCGACCGGGAATCACCGTCTGCAAAGACGACCAAGGCCTTACCGTGGATCTCGCCCTCGAGGCCGACACCGCGCACATGCACCGTTGGCTCATCGGCCTCGTACCGTTCCGGGACCTCATCACGAACCGGCACGCCCGGTTCCGCGGACCGAGCCGCCTGGCGACGGCGTTCCCCACCTGGTTCGACACCACACTGTTCGCGCACAGCCTGCAGCGGGGAGACCGCCACCGGCTGTTGCCGACCGTCGGCGCATGAGGCTTCAGCGAAGGACGAGGCGGCGCGTCGGGTCCGCACAGTCCTGGAAGCCGAGAGCGGC
>DASWUV010000172.1:0-2785 GCA_036401495.1 Pseudonocardia sp.
CTGCAGATCCTCGCCCAGACCCTTCCGGTGACCCGTACCCGAGCGGGCTGCCGATCGGCGCGCACCCGCGTCGACGCGGACGACCCGCGCCGCATCCTGCTCGTCCAGGAGTGGGACAGCCGAGCCCAGCAGGAGGCCTACATCGCCTGGCGCGACTCGACCGGTGCCTTGGCGACCCTGCTCGGCACCCTCGACGAACCGCCGGTCACCCGGTTCTGGCTGGCGAACCCGGCGTCGCCCCGAGTCAGGATGACGGTGGCCGCTGCGGCCGAGACGAATAGCGCTGCGGTGATGAGTCCGCTGACGTGCAGGCCGGTGAGGAAGTGGCCGTCGGGCCCCGGTCGGCCCGCGATGGCGCCGAACGTGGCGATGCCGATCGCGCCGCCCGCTTGGCGTGCGGTGTTGTTGACGCCGGACCCGAGGCCGGACCGCTCGGGTGGCGCGGCGGCGATCGCCGCGGCGACGACGGCGGGGGTGAGCAGGCCCAGCCCGACGCCCCAGCCGAGCATCGCAGGCAGCAGCAGCGGGTAGGGAGTGTCCGCGCCCCAGGTCGCCACCAGCCCGACGCCGACCGCGGCGAGCAGCAGACCGGCGACCATCATCGGTTTCGGCCCCCGACGGGCGGTGACGCGGCCCACGGTCGGGGCGAGCACGGTCAACGGCAGGAACAGCGGCAGCACCGCGAGACCCGCGCCGAGCGCCGAGCGGTGCTGCGTGGTCTGCAGGAACAGCGTGAGCAGGAACAGCAGCCCGAGCGTGCCGAGGTTCATCACGGCGGCGACGGCGTTGGCGGTCGAGAAGGCCGGGCGACGAAACAGCCCCAGTGGCAGCATCGGGTCGGGCGCCGTGTGTTCGACGCGAAGGAACGCGGCCAGCGCGAGCACCGCGACGGCGATCGCGACGACCGTCTCCGCGTCGAGACCGCCGTGTCCGGCCTGGATGATCGCGAACGTCGCCGCGGCCAGAGTCACCGCGCCGAGCACGACGCCCGCGCGGTCGAGCCGAGCGGTGGCGCGCTTGATGTCGGGACGGACGGCTCGCACGGCGATCGTCCCGGCGACGAGCACGATCGGGACGTTGAGGAAGAACACCCACCGCCAACCCAGCCCCTGCACGAGCAGGCCGCCCAGCAGTGGCCCGCCTGCCAGTGCTGCGCTGCCCACGCTGGCCCAGATGCCGATCGCGCGGGCCTGTTCGCCGCGCTCGGGGAACGCGTTGCTGATGATCGCCAGAGTCCCGGGCAGCAGCAACGCGGCGCCGACGCCCTGCAGCGCCCGCGCGGCGACCAACACGCCGATTGTCGGGGCGAGCCCGCACACCAGCGACGCCATCGCGAACACCGCGAGCCCGACCAGCACGACCGACCGGTGCCCGCGCAGATCTCCGATCGTGCCGCAGGCCAGCAGCAGCGACGCCAGCGCGAGGGCGTAGCCGTCCACCACCCACTGCAGCCCGGACACCGTTGCCCCGAGTCCCGCGCCGATCTGCGGCAGCGCCACGTTGATCACGGTCACGTCCAGCAGCACCAGGAAGTAGCCGACGCACATGACCGCCAACACCAGCCGTCTACTGCCGTCTGAATACGAAGGAGTCATACGCCGAGTCTTCCGCCGGATCCCTTCGGTCTGGGCCGAACCATCGGCGCCGTGACCGTGCCGTACACCTGTCCGCTCAGCGGGCGATCGGAGTGGTTTGAGCCAGCGCGATCCGCCAGCCGACGGCCTCGCGGACCAGCACGTAGGTGAGCGCGCCGGTCGACGGCAGCGGCGTGCGGTCGGTGTCGGCGCGCCCGTCGTGCACCGTCTTCGTACAGCTCACCAGGGCGACCTCGGGGCTGATCAGCCGGACATCGACCACCTCGATGCTGGTTCGGATGGATTGCAGCGGTGAGGTCATCGCCGCGTTCATGGCCTCGGCGAACGCTGCCCGGCCCCACACCCGCCTGCCGGCGATGTTGACCACTACTGCACCGTCGGTGTGCAGGGCGAGCAGTGCGTCGGGGTCCTTCTGAGCCAGGTCGGCCCGGCCGACCAGATCCCGGATCGCGGTCTCGTTCGCGGTGTCGGGTCGTACCGCAGGTGTGGACATGCCGACGACGCTAAGAGCTGCAGTCGACTCGAGGTCAACTCCCGTGCACGCGGGCGGGGGGGTCAGCTCGCCGCGTCGAGCTCGGCGAAGAAGGCGTTCAGCGCCTGCCAGCCGTGCCACGCCCTGGTCACGCCGAACGGGGCGATGAAGCGCAGGGCGCCGCGGACGTCCTCCCGGGAAGCGCCGCTGCCCAGCGCGCGGCCTGCGTGCGCCCGGAACGTCTGGCCCAGCGTCTGGTAGTGCACGTCCACGCTGAGGCTGGCGAGCCCGCGCTCCCGATCGGTGAGCGTGCCGGGGCCGTGTCCGGAGCGCATCCGCGACTGGAGGTCGAAGTACTCGAGGTAGTGCGGATCCAACCCGCCCACCTGCGCCCGGAGCGCAGGCGGCAGGGGGCTCGGTGCGGCGGAGGGGCCGGTCGTGACCAGGTCGTCGGCCAGCGGCTCGACCTCCGGTCGCGCGATGCCGTGGTCGGCTTCGAACCGGGCGAGCCGCTCGAACCCCGCGGTCGCGGCGTGGTAGCCGCAGTCGTAGGAGATGAAGCGGAGAAGCGCCCGGAGGTCCGCGGTGGAGACGCCCTGCGCCAGGCCCGCACGGACGTGGGCCTCGAAGGCGAACCCCAGACTCGGCTGGCAGACGTCGGCGACCACGCTCAGGAACGTCTTCTCCCGTGCGGTCAGTTCGGGGACCGACTCCGCCT
>DASWUV010000173.1:0-44560 GCA_036401495.1 Pseudonocardia sp.
GGCGAGACGATGATGGCGGGCACCCGGAAGCCCGCTCCGACGGCCAACCCGTTGCCCGGCGTGCCGCCTGGCGAGGTCCAGTGGACGAACTCGCCCGCGGTGCCCGGCCGAGGGGCGGGCGGCACGACGTGGTCGAACAGCCCGTCGTTCTCGTCGTAGGCGAGCACGAACGCCGTCTTGGCCCAGACGTCCGGGTTGGCCGCGATCGCGTCGAGCTTGCTCGCGATGAACTCCGCGCCGTCGGCGGGCAGGTACGAGGGGTGCTCGGAGCCCTTGCTGGTGCAGATGATCCAGGACACCGTGGGCAGCCGGTCGGCGCGCGCGTCGCTCTCGAAGGCCCCGTCCGGCCTGCGGGTGACGCCGTTGACCGCCAGCGCCGAGCCGCTGCGCGCGCCCCGGAACGCCGCGAACTGTTCGAGCACGTTGCAGCCGAACGTGTCTTCCTGTTCGTAGACCCGCCAGCTGACGCCCGCGCGCGTGAGGCGCTCCGGGTAGGTGGTCCAGCGGTAGCCGCCGCGCGGCGTGGCGTTGTCGAGCATCGGGCCGCCGCCGCGACCGTCGGGGTCGATGGTCCCGGTCATCCACATCATCCGGTTGGGCCACGTCGGGCCGAGCACCGACGAGTGGTAGGCGTCGCAGATCGTGAACGCCTCGGCGAGCGCGTACTGGAAGGGCAGGTCAGCCCGCGTGTAATAGCCCATGACGTAGGGAGCGTGGGCGCCGTCGACCGCGCGGTGGGCCGCCATCCAGCCGTCCATGCGCCCCTCGTTCAACGCGTCGTGCTGCACCTGCCACTCGTGCGACGTCGACGGGATGGCCGCGGCCTTGCTCGTCAGGGTGTTCAGATGGAACGGCAGGACGTGGCCCGCGGGGTGCTGCGGGTCCGGTTGCTGGAAGACACTGTCGCCGTTCGGGAGCACAGCCGCGTTCGGGTCGTTGAACCCGCGCACGCCCGACAGCATGCCGAAGTAGTGGTCGAACGACCGGTTCTCCTGCATGAGCAGGACGATGTGGCGGATGTCGCGCAGCGACGCTCGGCGGGTCGACGCCGTGTTCGGCGCGGCGGTCAGCACGCGGCGCAGGTTGGGCGGCATGAGCGCGGTCGCCGTCGCGGCCGCGGCTGTCGCGGCGGCCGAGGCCAGCAGCCTGCGGCGGGTCAGTGCGACCACGTCAGTGCGCCTCCGCCGCGAGGGCGGCGACGATCAGGTCGATCTCCGCGTCCATGTCCTCGGCTTCACCGTGCCGGGCGGTGAAGTGGCGGTAGGACAACGCCGAGGTCAACAGCCGGGCCGCGCCGTCGATCGCCGAGCGGGGCGCGTCGACGCTCGCCGCGATGACAGCGGCGACGGCAGCGGCGATGCGGTCGTAGCGGTCCCGCAGCGCGTCGAGGACAGCCGGATGGGTGTCGGCCTCGCGCCACAGCAGGTGGGAGAGCATGGCCGAGGACGCCAGCTCCGCGTCGAGCTCGCGGACGACCCGGCGCAGGTTGCCTGCGAGACCACCGGGCAGCGCCTCGACCTCGCCGTGGTCGGATGGCAGGCGCTCGACCAGCGCTTCGAGCAGGTCGGCCTTGCGCGTGAAGTAGTAGTGCACCAGTCCCTTGGGCACGCCTGCCCGGTCGGCGATCCGGGAGGTCGGCGTCGCCGCGAAGCCGTGCTGCGCGAACAGCGCCTCAGCGGCGGACAGGATGCGCTCGCGCGCGGGCTCGTCGTCCATCGGTGAACAGTGTCGGACATGCGAAACGGCCGGGCGCGGTGGCTCGGCCGTTCCGCGTTCGACGGTCAGTGCTGCGCGACCAAGCGGTGCTGCTCGTTGGCCGACCGGATCGCCACGGCGCCTACGGCCACCGCGAGGATGCCGCCGATCCAGGACGTCCAGGACGCTCCGGCGAGCGCGCTGTAGCCCAGCACCCAGGGCGCGATGAACAGCAGTACGCCGAGGACGACGTGGCCGTACTCACTTGCCACCGACCCCGGAGCCGCAAGCGACCACAGTCCGGTGAGGGCGAGCACGACCCCCAAGACCACCATTCCCCAGACGGCCGCGGCCGACGTCGTCACGACGACCGGCGCCAGCGCGACGAGTACCCCGATCACCAGCGCCGCCCAGTCCTGCCAGCGACGCCACGCTCCGACCTGCTCGGTAGCCATTGCCACCACTTCCCTTCCTTATGACACACTCAGGTTTACGCTTGACTGGCCAGCCGGTCAACGATGATCGAACGTCTCGTAGGTCACTCCGGCGATCGCCCTCAGACGGGGAGCAACGCCTCCACCACGGCCGCGAGCTGGGCGGCGGTACGGCACTCGTGCATGGGGAGCACATCGGCATAGCGCAGCGCAGCCGAGTCGCCGCTGCCCCACTGATGCCGCGGCTCGGGGTTGAGCCAATGTGCGTGCCGCGCGACGCCGACCAGCCGTCGCAGCACGGCGAGGTTCGGGTCGCGGTAGTTGGTGCGCCCGTCGCCGAGGATCAGCAACGAGGTCTTGGACGTGATCGCGTCTCCCCAGTGCTCGGCGAAACCGCCGAGGCTGCCGCCGTAGTCGCTGTGTCCGTCGAACGTGACGAGATCGGCCTCCCGCAGCACCCGCTGCATCACACCGGACAGCTCCGCGCCCGGCGAGAACAGATGGGTGACCTCGTCGGCGCGTTCGACGAAGGCGAAGACCCGCACCTTCGAGAACTGTTCGCGCAGCGCTTGGACCAGCAGCAACGTGAAGTGGCTGAACCCGGCGACCGAGCCGGAGACATCGCAGAGGATGACCAGCTCGGGCCGTCCGGGCCGCCGGGTGCGGTACGCCGGACGCATCGGCACCCCACCGGTGGACATCGAGCGGCGCAGCGTGCGGCGCATGTCGAGCCTGCCGCGCTTGGCGTGCCTGCGCCGGACCGCCAGCCGGGCCGCCAGGCGTCGAGCCAGTGGCTGGACGGTACGGCGCAACTGAGCGAGCTGCTCGGCGTGCGCGGAGAGGAACTCCACCTGTTCGGCCTGCTTCGGCACGGCCGAGCGCGCCACCTGCTCACGGCCGCGCATCTCCGCGGTCCGCCTGCGCACCTCATCAGTGATCATCTTCCGGAAGGCGGCGATGCGGTCGCGGATCTCGCGGCGCAGCACCTCGTCGGCGAAGCTGCCTTCCTCGAGATCGCCGCGCAGCTCAGCCATGATCCGCGCCAGCAGCGTCTCCGGTGAGAGCATGCGCAACGCCTGGTAGGCCGACCAGCTGGGCTGCCCGTTCACCCCGCGAATCCCGGTGCCTGCCGCGCCCGAGCGACCCAGCGCCTCGACGACCGCGCGGGCGAGCTCGGCCAACGCCGCGGTGTCGCCGTCGCGGAGCAGCTCGGCGAGGACGTCGCGCAAGGCGTCGACATCGACGGGGCCGTCGTCGGCGTCGTCGACGCGCGGCACCTCGACCGCACCGGAGCCCGCTCCGAGCGCTGCGGGCCAGTAGAGGTCGAAGAGCGTGTCGAACGCCTGGCGCTGCCCCGAGCGGCGCAGCAGCGCGGCGGCCAGGCCCTCGCGCAGGTGCTCGCGGTGGACGAGGTCGAGCGCGCCGAGCACCCGCGCCGCGTCGATCGTCTCACCGGGGCCGACCGCGACACCGTGCAGGCGCAGGGCACCCACGAACTCGACCAGGTGCCCTGGCAGGCCGTGCTCGGGAGCGCGCGCTGACGTCATGTCCTCATCATGGCGGGCGGGGGCGACAATTTCGCAGCCCTAGTTGAGCCGCAGCTCCGCCGCCGCCTTGACCGCGTCCGACTGGTGCTTGAGCACCACGCCCAGCGTGGCCCGCACGGCGTCGTCATCGAGGGTGTCGAGCCCGAGGGCGAGCAGGGTGCGCCCCCAGTCGATCGTCTCGGCGACGCTGGGGGCTTTGCGCAGCTCCAGCCCGCGCAGCACCCGCACCGTGCGCACCAGCGCGTCGACCAGCTGCTCGGCGAGCTCGGGCACGCGGGACAACACGATGCGGCGTTCGAGGTCGGCGTCGGGAAAATCGAGGTGCAGGAACAGACACCGGCGTTTGAGCGCCTCCGACAGCTCGCGGGTGGAGTTGGAGGTGAGCAGGGCGAACGGGCGGCGCACAGCGGTGATCGTGCCCATCTCCGGCACGGTCACCTGGAAGTCCGACAGCACCTCCAGCAGCATCCCCTCGACCTCGACGTCGGCCTTGTCCATCTCGTCGACGAGCAGCACCGTCGGCTCAGTGCGCCGGATCGCGGTCAGCAGCGGGCGCGGGAGGAGAAACTCCTCGCTGAACACGTCGTCGCGCGTCTCGTCCCAGCTCTCCCGCCCCTGGCCCGCGGTGATCCGCAGCAGTTGCTTGGCGTGGTTCCACTCGTAGAGCGCGCGGGCCTCGTCGATGCCCTCATAGCACTGCAGCCGCACCAGCCCCGACCCCGTCGCCTGCGCCACGGCCTTGGCCAGCTCGGTCTTGCCGACCCCCGCCGGGCCCTCGACGAGCAGCGGCTTACTCAGGCGGTCGGCGAGGAAGACGGTGGTGGACACGGCCGTGGACGCCAGGTACCCGACGTCGGCGAGCCGCTGGGCAACATCGGCGACGGAGCCGAACAGCGGCGATTGGGGCGTGCTCACTCGGCCATCCTGCCTTGCGGGGCGGCCACGCGGCAGCACACCGGCGACGTCGTGCTCACACGGGCGTCCCGGCGCCGGTGCGGGCACCACAACGCCGGTGCCGTCACCGCGGCAACCGCCGCGCCACCTCCTCGAACGTGTCGATCTCGGCCCAGACCCATCTGGCGAGCCCCCGCAGCACCGTGCGCATTCCGTCCTCCCGGCGCTTCTCGGCGAACACGACGTCGGCGGGCACCTGGCCGGGGCGCAGCAGCCTGCCGTACTTGACGAACCCGTCGAACTCCCCCGCGTAGCCGTGATCGGGCCAGCCGAAGTCAGCGGTGCCCAGGACGATCCCGCCGGAGCCCACCACCTTCCACTGCAACACCGGGGTGGCCACGCCGAGACGGGCCATCGCGACCCGGCTGCGGGATTCGCCGACGGACATGGGCCGCGGATCGGCGAAGTCCACAGCCCGGCGGCCCCTCGGCGCACCCCTCCAGCCCGCTGTGCGTTCCAGCGCCACCAACAGCTCGTCGCGGGTGACGAGATGTCTGTGCAACGCCGCGTCGAGGACGGCGACGGCCTCCTCGAAGCCCACCGTGCGGGCGAGGTCGACGAGCGTGCGCGCGACGGACGTCACCGCCCTGCCGCCGACCAGGCTGATCTCGTCGGCCTCCAGCGGTGCGGTGTGGACGTGGAGACGTCCGGTGCGCAGCCCGCTCGACCGCCTCGGTCGGGTCACGTGCACGCGGGTCAACGGGAGGTTCCACACCGGAAGCCCGTACAGCACCGCGGCGGACTGGTGGCTGACGACCGAGTCGGTGGCGATGCGGGGGAGCGCGGCCGCCACCTGCAGCACGTGCCGTTCTTCCGGACGGCGCAGCCGCGGGTCGGCCGGATCGAGGTAGGCGCCCCGCTCGACGACGGCGAGCTCGCCCCGCCGCAGCAGGCGGCGCACCTCGTCGTCGGTCACACCGGCGGCGAGCAGCCCGGGGCGCAACAGCGGTCCGGGCCCGAGAGTCGGCAGATCCACGCGAAAAGCATGGGCACAACAGCCGTGGCGCGGGGCGCGTTCGCGACAACTGGTGCACCGCACCGACATCGTCGCGGCCACACCTGCGCCAGGACGGGGGTGTGCGCACCAGAACGCCGGTGCGGAGCGGGACCTGTCGGACCCGCGGGGCACGATGGCTTCTGTGACGACCACGGAGCAGGACCTGCGGGCACGGGCCGAGGAGACGCTCAGCAGGCTGGCAGGCCCGGGGGCGCGGCTGCGCGAGGACCAGTGGAACGCCGTGCACGCGCTCGTGGCGCAGCGCCGACGGGCGTTGGTCGTGCAACGCACCGGGTGGGGCAAGTCGGCGGTGTACTTCGTGGCCACCGCGCTGCTGCGGGCCGAAGGCGCAGGGCCCACGGTGATCGTGTCCCCGCTGCTCGCGCTGATGCGCAACCAGATCGAGGCCGCCGAGCGGGCAGGCATCCGGGCCGTCACGGTCAACTCCGCCAACACCGCCGACTGGGAGCAGACGTACGCGGCCGTCGACGCGGGCGAGGTGGACGTGCTCCTGGTCAGCCCCGAACGCTTGAACAACCCCGACTTCCGCGACCGCGTGCTCCCCCGGCTCACGGCGAGCGCCGGGATGCTGGTGGTCGACGAAGCGCACTGCGTGTCGGACTGGGGGCACGACTTCCGGCCCGACTACCGGCGGCTGCGGGCCCTGATCGCCGAACTGCCGCCCGGCATCCCCGTGCTGGCCACCACGGCCACGGCGAACGACCGGGTGGTCATCGACGTCACTGAGCAGTTGGGGCTCAGCTCAGCTGACCCGCAAGGGGCCGACGGGCAAGCCGGTGCGCCGCTGGTCCTGCGCGGCTCACTCGACCGGGAGAGCCTGCGGCTTTCGGTCGTGCGGCTGCGCACCGCGGCCGAGCGCTTGGGCTGGCTCGCAGCCCGGTTGGACGAGCTGCCCGGCGCGGGCATCGTCTACACGCTCACGATCCAAGCCGCCGAGGACGTCGCCGCGTTCCTGCGCGAACGCGGCCACCGGGTGGCGTCCTACACCGGCAAGACCGACCCGGAGGACCGCCTCGCCGCCGAGGCCGATCTACTGGGCAACCGGGTCAAGGCGCTCGTGGCCACGAGCGCGCTGGGCATGGGCTTCGACAAGCCCGACCTGGGCTTCGTCGTGCACCTCGGCGCGCCCGCGTCGCCCGTGGCGTACTACCAGCAGATCGGCCGCGCCGGACGGGCCGTCGACCGGGCCGAGGTCGTGCTGCTGCCCGGCCACGAGGACCAGGACATCTGGCGCTACTTCGCGTCGCTCGCGTTCCCGCCGGAGCCGCTGGTGCGCCAGACGCTCGCGGTGCTCTGCGAGCAGCCGCTGTCGACAGCGGCGATCGAGACGCGGGTCGACCTGTCGCGCACCCGACTGGAGATGCTGCTCAAGGTGCTCGATGCCGACGGCGCCGCGAAACGCGTCAAGGGCGGGTGGGTCGGCACCGGCGCCGAGTGGGTGTACGACCGCGACCGGCACCGGCGGATCGCCGAGGCCCGCGTGGCCGAGCAGCGGGCGATGCTGGAGTACCTCGACACGCGCGAGTGCCGCCTGGTCTTTCTCCGCCGCCAGCTCGACGACCCCCAGGCAGCACGCTGCGGACGCTGCGACACGTGCACCGGCACGGTGTGGAGCTCCGAGGTGGCGTCGGCTGACGCCGAGGCCGCGCAGGAACGCCTCTTCCGCCCGGGGGTCGAGGTCGCGCCGCGCAAGCAATGGCCGTCGGGGATGGCCGAGCTCGCCGTCCCGGTGTCCGGGCGGATCGCGGCGGCCGAGCTGGCCGAGCCGGGCCGCGTGATCGGGCGGCTGTCGGACATCGGGTGGGGCGCCCGGCTGCGCGAGCTCACCGAGGGCGAGGACGTGCCGGTGCCGAAGGACGTGCTGGACGCGTGCGTGCGGGTGCTCGCCGGTTGGGGCTGGGCGGAGCGGCCGGTCGGCGTGGTCGGGGTCGGCTCGCGCACCCGCCCCCACCAGCTCGCGCAGCTGGCCAGGAGGATCGCCGAGATCGGCCGTCTGCCGCTGCTGGGCGCCCTCGAACCCCGCGGCGAGCGACCGGGCGCCCACGCGAACTCCGCCCAGCGGCTCGCGGCGGTGTGGGACGGCTTCGCGGAACCCGACTTCGCGATGCGGGCCGGGCCGGTGTTGCTCGTCGACGATCTGATCGACAGCGGCTGGACGATGACCGTCGCCGCCCGGCTGCTCCGTCGGGCGGGGGCCACCGCCGTGCTCCCCTTCGCGCTGGCGGAGGTGGGGTAGGGAGGCGGGCCGGGCCCGGTGTCAGGCCAGGGGGACCAGGTCGTCGGCGTGGACGACCTCGCGGCGCTGCTCGGGGGGTAGGTCGCGGCTACGGCGCCCGATGAGGGCGGGGAGCTCGGCGGCGTCGAAGCCGACCACCCCGCGCGCCACGACCATGCCGGAGGGGCCCACGAGATCCACTACGTCGCCCGCCACGAACTCGCCCTCGATGCCGTGGATGCCCGCCGCGAGCAGGGAGCGCCGTCGGTCGAGCACGGCCGCGACGGCGCCTGCGTCGAGGTCGAGGCGACCGTGCACGTCGGCGGCGTGCCGCAGCCAGAACCGGCGGGCCGACATCCGCCTGCCCGACGGCCGGAACGCGGTGCCCACCGTAGGGCCGGCCGCGGACGTGTCCAGCGCGTCGGCGGCCGACTCTGCGGCCGCGAGCAGCACCGGGATGCCCGACGCCGCCGCCATGCCGGCCGCGGTGATCTTGGTGCCCATCCCGCCGGTGCCGACGCCGCTTTCCGAACGGGCGACCGTGACGGCGTCGAGGTCGGTCGGTGCGTCGACCTCGGTCAGCAGCCGGGACCCGGGGCTGCGGGGATCGCCGTCGTAGAGGCCGTCGACGTCGGAGAGCAGCAGCAACGCGTCCGCGCCGACGATGTGGGCGACGAGCGCGGCCAGCCGGTCGTTGTCGCCGACGCGGATCTCATCGGTGGCGACCGTGTCGTTCTCGTTGACCACGGGCAGCACGTCGAGGCCGAGCAGCCGCTCCAGCGTGCGCTGGGCGTTGCGGTAGTGCGCGCGGCGGATCATGTCGTCGGCGGTGAGCAGCACCTGTCCGATGGCCAGCCCGTAGCGGGCGAACGAGCCTGCGTAGGCCTGGGCGAGCAGGAGCTGGCCGACGGCCGCAGCTGCCTGCTGGGTGGCGAGATCCCGCGGGCGGCGAAGGAGGCCGAGCGGGGCGAGACCGGCAGCGATGGCCCCCGACGAGACGAGCACGACCTGACCGCCCGCGGCGCGCCGTTTGGCGAGGGCGTCGACGAGCGCATCGAGCCGGGCCGGGTCGAGGCCCCCGCTCAGCGAGGTCAACGACGACGACCCCACTTTGACGACGACGCGCCGAGCCGCGGCGAGGGCGGGGCGGGTCACGGCGCGCTACCGCTCCTTCGTCCAGCGCTCGAAGGCGAGCTCGGCGTCGGAGCGGTGCTTGCGGCGCTCCGACCGGGCGACCTTGCGGTCCGCCGCGCCGACGCGGTCGTTCGACTCCAGCCGCCGATCGGTGCCCCGGCCCGACAGCAGCACCGCAATGCCGGCCGGGGTGCTGGGCTCCCAGTCGAACGTGACGTCGCCGATCGTCACCGGGCAGCCGGGCTGCGCGCCCGCCTTGGCCAGCGCTTCCTCGACGCCGAGGCGGGCGAGCCGGTCGCCGAGGTAGCCGACCGCCTCGTCGTTCTCGAAAGAAGTCTGGCGGATCCAGCGCTCGGGACGAGCCCCGTGGACGACGAACCCGCCGTCGAGCTCGGGATCGGGCTCGATCGTGAACCCGGCGTCGTCGACGGCCTCCGGCCGCAGCACCACGCGGGTGGGCTCCAGCACGGGCTGCGCCTCCCGGAACTCGCGCACCGCCGCGGCCAGCGCGAACGTCAGCTCCCGCAGCCCGGCGTGGCTCGCGGTCGAGATCGCGAACACCGGCCAGCCGAACCGCTCCGCGACGTCGGCGGACACGATCTCGGCCAGCTCGCGCGCGTCGGGCACGTCGATCTTGTTGAGCGCGACGATCCGGGGGCGGTCGGCCAGCTGTCCGCCCAGCGCGGGCGTGTAGCGGGCGAGCTCGTCCTCCAGCGCCTGGATGTCGGACACGGGATCGCGGCCCGGCTCGAAGGTCGCGCAGTCCACGACGTGCACCAGCACCGAGCAGCGCTCGATGTGGCGCAGGAAGTCCAGACCGAGCCCACGGCCCTCGGCGGCGCCGGGGATCAGCCCGGGCACGTCCGCGACGGTGAAGACCTCCTCCCCCGCCGTGACGACGCCCAGCTGCGGCACGAGCGTGGTGAACGGGTAGTCGGCGATCTTCGGACGGGCCGCGGACAGCGCCGCGACCAGCGAGGACTTGCCCGCCGACGGGAAGCCGACGAGCCCGACGTCGGCCATCGAGCGCAGTTCGAGCACCAGCTCGCAGGCCGTGCCGGGCTCACCGAGGAGCGCGAAACCCGGCGCCTTGCGCGCGGAGGAGGCGAGCGCGGCGTTGCCGAGGCCGCCGCGCCCGCCTTCCGCGGCGATGAAGCGGGTGCCCGACCCGACCAGGTCGGCGACGATCTCGCCTGCCGTGTCGAACACCACCGTGCCGTCGGGCACGCGCAGCTCGAGGTCCTCGGCGTTCGCGCCCGCCTTGAAGCTGCCCTGACCCTGCTTGCCGCTGCTCGCCACCGCGTTGGGGCGGTGGTGGAAGTCGAGCAGCGTGTGCACGCCCGGATCGACGACGAGCACAACGGAGCCGCCGCGGCCGCCATTGCCGCCGTCCGGCCCGCCGAGGGGCTTGAACTTCTCGCGATGTACGGAGGCGCAGCCGTTGCCGCCCGCCCCTGCGGTGGCGTGCAGCACCACCCGGTCGACGAACTTGGCCATGAAGCTCTCCTCACACGCGACGGCGGGCCAACCCTTTCGGGCGGCCCGCCGTCGCGGAAATCTGCTGGGGGACCGGTCTCAGATGGAGACCGGAACCACGTTGATGACCTTCCGGCCGCGCGCGACGCCGAACTCGACGGCGCCCTCGACCAGTGCGAACAGCGTGTCGTCGCCGCCGCGGCCGACGCCGGTGCCCGGGTGGAACTTCGTGCCGCGCTGCCGGATGATGATCTCGCCCGCGTTGACGACCTGACCGCCGAAGCGCTTGACGCCGAGGCGCTGCGCGTTGGAGTCGCGCCCGTTGCGCGAGCTGGACGCGCCCTTCTTGTGTGCCATGGCTGCGTCTCTCCTACTGTGCCTTGTTCTGGGCGATGCTCGTGACCTGCACGCGCGTCAACGGTTGACGGTGCCCCTGGCGCTTGTGGTAGCCGGTCTTGTTCTTGAACTTGTGGATACGGATCTTCGGGCCCTTGGTGTGCTCGACGACGGTGGCGGTGACCGACGCCGAGGCGAGCGCCGCGGCGTCGCTCACGATGTCGTCGCCGTCCACCAGGAGCAGGGCGGGAAGGGCGATCTCGGTGCCGACCGGGCCGTCGATCTTCTCGACGGCGACGATGTCACCCGAGGCCACCCTGTACTGCTTACCGCCGGTCTTGACGATCGCGTACATCGACGCACTGCTCCAAAGCTCGAAGGTCGTAGTGCGGGGTGTGCCCCCGCGGCCGCGGCTGACGCTTGCCCAAGCGCGGCTCAGGTCCTCCAGGGTACGGAAGCGTTTCGCGGAGGGTCAAACCGGGTCTCCTCCCGCACTGTCCGCGCCCTCGACGGGCGGACCTGCAGGCCGGGACGCGGCGCGCCTGCCCCTTCGGGGACGAACGGCCGCCGTGGGCTCCGGCTGCGGCGAGACCAGCGGAGCGGACACCAGCGGAGGCGACACGGCCGGGGTGGGCACCTCGGCGTCGGCCTCGGCCTCGGCCGCAGGGGCCGTGGCCCCCGTGGCCGCCCCGTCCTGCACCGCAGGCACCGTCACCACCGCGGCGGCGGGCGCATCGCCCTCGGTGACCGTCGGCGCGCCCGCCGTCCGCGTGACCCGCCCGCGGCGGCGCGCGCGCGGAGCCGGTGCGACCTCAGCGACCACCGGGTCGACCGCAGCGTCGACGCCGGAGCCCTCGGAAGCACCGCCGGAGTCCACCTCGGAAGAAAAGTCGGCAACCCCGGCGCCGTCGGTCGCGACCGCGAGGGCCGACCCGACCGCCGGCCCGCCCTGCGCCGCAACCGCGATCTCCTCGCCGCTGACCGAACCGGCGACCGACCCGGCGGTCGAACCGGACAGCGTGGCCGTGCGCGCCGCCGCCGCGATCGCCGCGGTGGCCGCTACCGCAGCGGCGTGGTCCGCCGCGGCGGCGAGGTCGGGCGCGCCCGACCCGTTGGACTGGCGACCGTTGCCGTTCTGGCCGTTCGACTCGCCGTCCCCGCGGCGGCCGTGGCCGCCGCGCGAGCGACGTCCGCCGCCGTTCTGCTCGTGGACGTGTTCGGTCTCGACGTGCTCGATACCGTCGGTGTCGATGATCACGCCGCGGCCACGGCAGTGCTCGCACGGCACGGAGAAGTGCTCCAGCAACCCGCCGCCGACCCGCTTGCGGGTCATCTGCACCAGGCCGAGCGAGGTCACTTCGGCCACCTGGTGGCGGGTGCGGTCGCGCGCGAGGCACTCGGTGAGCCGCCGCAGGACGAGGTCGCGGTTGGCTTCGAGGACCATGTCGATGAAGTCGATCACGATGATGCCGCCGACGTCACGCAGCCGCAGCTGGCGCACGATCTCCTCGGCCGCTTCCAGGTTGTTGCGGGTGACCGTCTCCTCGAGGTTGCCGCCGGACCCGGTGAACTTGCCGGTGTTGACGTCGACCACGGTCATCGCCTCGGTGCGGTCGATCACCAGCGTGCCGCCCGAGGGCAGCCACACCTTGCGGTCCAGCGCCTTGAGCAGCTGCTCGTCGATCCGGTACGCGCCGAAGACGTCGTGGTTGCCGACGTGGCGGTGCATCCGCTCGGCCAGCTCCGGCGCGACGTGGGAGAGGTAGCTGTAGAGCGTGTCCCACGCGTCGTCACCCTGCACGACGAGGCGGGAGAAGTCCTCGTTGAACTGGTCGCGCACCACCTTGATCAACAGGTCGGGCTCTTCGTAGAGGAGCGTGGGAGCCTTCGGGCGGCCTGGTCCGGTCTGCTCCGACTTCGCCTTCACGACCTCCCACTGCGCCTGCAGCCTGCGGACGTCGCGCTCCAGCGCCTCGTGGCTCACGCCTTCCGAGGCCGTGCGGATGATCACTCCGGCCTCGCTCGGCACGATGTCGCGGAGCATGTCCTTGAGGCGGCGGCGCTCGACGTCGGGCAGCTTGCGGCTGATGCCCGCCGCGCCGCCGGACGGCACGTAGACCAGGAACCGACCCGCGAGGCTGATCTGGGTGCTCAGCCGGGCGCCCTTGTGCCCGATCGGGTCCTTCGTCACCTGGACGAGCACGCTGTCGCCACTGGAGAGCGCCTGCTCGATGCGCCGGGCCTTGCCACCGAGCCCGGCCGCGTCCCAGTCCACCTCGCCCGCGTAGAGGACGGCGTTGCGGCCCTTGCCGATGTCGACGAACGCCGCCTCCATCGAGGGCAGCACGTTCTGCACGCGGCCCAGGTAGATGTTGCCGACAAGCGAGCCACCGTCGCGCCCGGTGACGAAGTGCTCGACGAGCACCTCGTCCTCCAGCACCCCGATCTCGACCCGGCTGGCACGCTCGCGCACCACCATCGTCCGCTCGACCGACTCACGCCGGGCCAGGAACTCGGACTCGGACAGGATCGGCTGACGGCGGCGGCCCGCGTCGCGCCCGTCGCGGCGCCGCTGGCGCTTGGCCTCCAGGCGGGTGGACCCGCGGACGCTCTGGACGCCGTCGCCGTCGGCGGGCTCGTCCCGGACCTCGCGCGGCGCGCGGATGCGGGTGACCGTGCCGGGCGGGTCGTCGTCCACGGCTTCGGTGGTCTCGTCGCCCGCTCCGCGGCGGCGACGGCGACGGCGCCGACGGCGGCTGCCCTCCGACTCGCCCGCGTCGGACTCGTCGTCCTCCGCCTCGTCGGTCTCCTCGGCCTCGTCGGCGGTGTCGGCGACCTCCTCGCCCACCTCGCCGTCCTCGTCAATGCCCCGGCCGCGCCCGCGCCCGCGGCGGCCTCGGCGCCGCCTCCGGCGCGCGCTCTCGGCCGACTCGTCGTCGATGGCTTCGTCGGGCGCTTCGTCGGGTGCTTCGTCGGCGTCTTCGGTCTCCTCGTCGAGGATCTCGACGGGCGGCGGCTCCTCGACGGGCTCCTCGACCCGGGCCCGGCGGCGCCTGCGCGTAGGAGGCGCCTCCGCTGCGGGCTCCTCGACGGCTTCGGGCTCCGGCGCGCGGCGGGACCGCGAGGCGCGCTGCGGCGGTTGCGGGGGCTGGAACAGCGGTGCAGGCGGGGCGAACAGCGGGGCGAGCGCAGGAGCGGCCGCGGCAGGCCGGAGCGCGGCCGACAGGTCCGGCTCCGCGGCGACCGGCCCAGGCTCAGCGACCAGCTCAGGCTCGGCGGCAGGCCCGGGCTCGGCGGCAGGCCCGGGCTCCGGCTTCGCGACGGCAGGCGCGGACGCCTCGCCCGTGCCGGGCACCAGCGCCGTGATCACCTGCTCGACGACCTTGCGGTCGACGCTGGACTGGGCGCTGCGCGCCTCGTGCCCGAGTCCGGTCAGCGCCGCGAGGACCTCGCGGCTGGTGAGTCCGATGAGCCGGGCCAGCGCGTGAACCCGCATCTTCTCGGGGAGATCGTCCAGCGCGGGTACGGTGACGGGCCCGCCGGTGTTACCGGCGAGCGGTTCGTTCTTTGACATGCAGCTCCTCCGCCCCCGGGCGCCTCGTGGGAGGGCAGCCGCGCAGGGGCACGTGCTCTACTCCGCGTCGCGCGGTACGCGACGGGCAATCCTTGTCGTGCGGGCCTTGCTCGACGACGCTGCCGTCTGCTCGTCAAGCCCGGGTGGTAACCCGGTCGGGGCCGAGCGGATCAGCGAGGTGACCTCCGTCATCGAGCAGACCTTGAGCCATCCGGGTCGCTCGCGCGGGCGCCGGAAGCCTCAAATCTGCGACAACGTCGAGCGCACCCAACACGTCATCGGGTCGAACAGCGGGTGTCGTCTGCCGCACGACCGCTGTCAGTATCGCACAGGCACCGCCATCGACGGTCATCGTCGCGGGCGAGTCGATCGCGGAACCCGCCTCGGCCCGCATCAGAGCGGCCCGAACGTCGATCTGGCGGCGCCCTGCCGGGGTCACCCGCTCGACCACGACCGACTCGCGAGCGAGCAGGGCGGCGAGCGCGGCCCCCAGCGCCGACGGTGCGACACCGGGCAGCTCGATCCGCCAGCAGCTCGCGTCGATGCGGTCGGCGAGCGCGGGACCCTCGGCGACCGCGGCGGCGAGGACGTCGAGCCCGTCGGGCAGGGCGGCGTCGAGCGCGGCCGCGAGCTCCCCGGGGTCGACGACCCTCGTCAGCCCGATCTCGACGTACTCGGCCTCGCTCGCCGACCCGGTGGGCGCGGCCCCCATCCATGACAGCCGGGGATGCGGGTTGAACCCGTGCGAGTGCGCGACGGGCAGCCCGGCCCGGCGCACGGCCCGCTCGAAGCTGCGGGCGATGTCGCGGTGGGAGAGGAACCGCAGGCGCCCGCGCTTGGCGAAGCGCAGCCGGATGCGCACCACCGTGGGCGGTGCGGGGTTGGCGGCCTCCCCCGGCTGCACGCGAGCCATGGCCGACAGCCTATTCGGCCGTGTCGATCGACAGCAGGGACTCGCCTGCCGGAGCGAACCCCGCTCTGCGGTAGAAGGCGGTGCTCCCGGCCGTCGGGGCCAGCAGCAGTCGACGGTAGCGGCGCTCGCGGGCGTGTTCGACGACCGCGGCGAGCAGCGCGGCGGGCACCCCGCGGTCGGCGAACGAGGCGAGCACGAACGCGTTGCCGATGTGCCCGATCCGTCCGGGGCGGGCGCCTGGGCGCGGCATGTGCACGATCTCCACGACGTTGATCGACCCGATCGCGGTGAACCCGCTGCGCTCGGTGCCGACCTCGGCCAGCCAGAACGTCCGTCGCGGCAGCTCGACCCGCCACCAGTCCGCGAACGCCTCCTCGAACCCCGGCGCGTCGACGAGGTGTCCCGCGCGCTCCTCCAGCCAGGACCGACGCAGTCGGGCCAGCGCGGTCATGTCCCGCTCGTCGGCCACCCGAACCGTGAACTGGCGCCCTTCAGTCACCCTGGCCAGCTCTGACGACCGGGGTGAGCGGCAGCAGCTTCGTCCCGCTCGGCCCCACCTCGATCTCGGTGCCGGTGGAGGGGCACACCCCGCAGTCGAAGCACGGCGTCCAGCGGCAGTCGTCCTGCTCGCGCGCGGCGAGCGCGTCCTGCCAGTCCGCCCACAGCCAGTCGCGCTCGAGGCCGGAGTCGAGGTGGTCCCACGGCAGCACCTCGTCCTGGGTCCGCTCGCGCGTGGTGAACCACTCCAGGCTCACGCCGAGCGGCTCCAGCGCCGCGGCGGCTGCGCCGGTCCAGCGCTCGTAGGAGAAGTGCTCGCTCCACCCGTCGAACCGGCCGCCCTCGCGCCACACCCGCTCGATCACCGCGCCGACGCGCCGGTCTCCCCGCGCGAGCAGGCCTTCGATGAGGGAGGGCTGCCCGTCGTGGTAGCGCATGCCGACGTTGCGCCCCAGCTTGCGGTCGGCGTTGACCGCGGCCCGCAGCTTGCGCAGCCGCCCGTCCACGACGTCGGGATGAGCCTGCGCGGCCCACTGGAACGGCGTGTGCGGCTTGGGCACGAACCCGCCGATGGAGATCGTGCAGCGCACGTCGTTGCGCCCGGACGCCGCGCGGCCCGCCCTGATGACGTTGTGCGCCATGGCCGCGATCTGGACGACGTCCTCGTCCTCCTCGGTCGGCAGCCCGCACATGAAGTACAGCTTGACCTGGCGCCAGCCCTGCCCGAAGGCCTCGGACACCGTGCGGATGAGGTCGTCCTCCGACACCATCTTGTTGATCACCCGGCGGATCCGCTCCGACCCGCCCTCCGGCGCGAACGTCAGGCCGGAGCGCCGCCCGTTGCGGCTGATCTCGTTGGCGAGGTCGATGTTGAAGGCGTCGACGCGTGTGGAGGGCAGCGACAGCGAGGTGTTGGTGCCCTCGTAGCGGTCGGCGAGGCCCTTCGTGATGTCGGCGATCTCCGAGTGGTCCGCGCTCGACAGCGAGAGCAGACCCACCTCGTCGAAGCCCGACGCCCGCACGGCGGTGTCGACCATCGCGCCGATCCCGGCGAGCGACCGCTCCCGCACCGGGCGGGTGATCATCCCGGCCTGGCAGAACCGGCACCCGCGCGTGCAGCCGCGGAAGATCTCGACGCTCGCCCGCTCGTGCACGGTCTCGGCCAGCGGAACCAGCGGAGCCTTCGGGTACGGCCACGCGTCCAGGTCGACGGTGGTGCGCTTGGTGACACGGGGGGGCACCCGCGGATCGGTCGGCGTGACCGTGGCCAACATGCCGTCGTCGCCGTAGGTGACCGTGTAGAGCGACGGGACGTAGCAGCCCTCGACGTTCGCGAGCCGCAGCAGCAACTCGGGGCGGCCGCCGGGGCGGGCCGCCGCCTTCCAGTCGCGCACGACGTCGGTGATCTCCCCGACGACCTCCTCGCCGTCGCCGATCGCGGCAACGTCGATGAACGCGGCGATCGGCTCGGGGTTGAACGCGGCGTGTCCGCCCGCGACGACCACCGGGTGCTCCTCGGTGCGCTGGTCGGCGTGCAGCGGCACCCCGGCCAGATCGAGGGTCGTGAGCAGGTTCGTGTAGCCGAGCTCGGTCGAGAAGCTGACCCCCAGCAGGTCGAACGCGCCGATCGGGCGGTGCGCGTCGACGGTGAAGGCGGGCACCCCGTGTTCCCGCATCAGGGCCTCGAGGTCCGGCCAGACGGCGTAGCAACGCTCGGCCAACGCGTCGGCGCGCTCGTTGATCAGCTCGTAGAGGATCTGGACACCCTGGTTGGGCAGGCCGACCTCGTAGGCGTCGGGATAGAGCAACGCCCAGCGAACGGCTGTCGCATCCCACACGGCATCTTCGGCGGCCTGCGCGTTGAGCTCACCGCCGACGTACTGGACCGGCTTGGCCACGCGTGGGAGCAGCGCTTCCAGTGCCGGGAACACGGAGGGTGTCACGCCGACCCAGAGTAGCCCTGAAGGGGGATCACCCGCTGGGCGCCCGGCCCCCGGGAAGGCGGGCCGAGTCGATCACATCAGGCCCGCCGTGCGCAGGGCCGCGCGCACCTCGTCGTGGAAGGCCGGGTCCAGCGGGACCAGCGGCAGGCGGATGCCCTCGTCGATCAGGCCGAGCTCGCGCAGCGCCCACTTCACCGGGATCGGGTTCGGCTCCACGAACAGGGCGCGGTGCAGGCCTGCCAGGTCGGCGTCGATGGCCGCGGCGGTTTCCGCGTCGCCCGCGAGCGCGGCAGCGCACATGCGCGCCATGGCCGCCGGCGCGACGTTGGCGGTGACGGAGATGTCGCCGTGGAAGCCGAGCAGGATGCTGGCGCGCGCGGTGGCGTCATCACCGGTGTAGAGCGCAAAGTCGGGCAGGCCGAGCGCCACCAGTTCGCGCGCGCGGTCCAGGTCGCCCTTGGCCTCCTTGAGCCCGACGATGTTGGGCAGGTCGGCGAGCCGCTCCACCGTGGTCGGGAGCATGTCGACGGCGGTGCGGCCGGGCACGTTGTAGAGGATCTGCGGGATCTCCACGGCCTCGGCGACCGCCCGGAAGTGCCGGTAGAGGCCCTCCTGCGGCGGCTTGTTGTAGTACGGCGTGACGAGCAGCGCTGCGTCGGCGCCCGCGGCGTGCGCGGCGGCCGTCAGGTGGATCGCCTCGGACGTGCTGTTGGCCCCGGTGCCCGCGATGATCGGCACCCGGCCCGCCGCCACGTCGATCGTGCGGCGGATGACCTCGGTGTGCTCGGCGACGTCGAGTGTGGCCGACTCGCCGGTGGTGCCGACCGAGACGATCGCCGCCGAGCCCCCCTCGATCACGCGGTCGACGGCCTTCGCGAGTGCCTCGTGGTCGACGGCCCCGTCAGCCCGCATCGGGGTGACCAGCGCGACGATGCTGCCCGTGATCATGGTGTCCTCCGCTCGCCCATCGGCAGCGTACGGGCGTGGCGGGCCCGCCGCGATGCCGGTCAACCCCAGGCCGCGCGCACCCGGCTGCCTGCCGTCGTGACCCTCCGCACCGTGGCCGCCAGCACGATGACGATCGCGACAGCGCCCGCGACGACCACCGCGGCGGGGGGTGCGTTCAGGGCGATCCCGAGCAACGCCCAGACCACGGCGGCCACGTAGGGCACCACCGCAGTGCCCGCGAACACGACCCACATGACGATGCCGGACGCGGCCAGCACCATGACGACGGCCGCGATCGCGGCCAGCACGTTGTCCCCCGGCAGCCCGATCCACACGCCGGTGGCCGCGGTGCCCAGCACGGTCGCCATCGACGCCCACCCCGCGTAGAGGGCGATCGGACCGCGGAAGGCGACCCGCTCGATGCGGTCGACGGCGCGCTCACGGGAGAGCCGCCCGAACACCACGGCGAGCACCACCAGCAGCCCGACCAGCGCCAGCTCGGCCAGCAGGATCACATGTCCGGAGAACGCGAGGATCCAGACCGGGTTGAGCACCGCCGACGCCGCCATCCACCAGCCCGTGCGCCGGTGCACCTCCCGGCCGCGCTGTGCGGGCCGCAGCTGGTAGGCGGCGTAGACCAGGAACCCGACGTAGATCGGCGCCCAGATCGCGAAGGCCCAGCCTGCGGCCAACAGCGGCGTGCGCAGCGAGTTCGCGACGACGCCGACCGATCCACCCGCCACCACCGCAACGAGGATCTGTAGGACGGCGAGCGCCGCCACCACGGCGCTGCGGACAATGTCCACACGGGCCGAACGCTGCGAGAGGACCGACATGAAGGCATTGTCGACCTCGCTGCTCAGCCAGGCCACCCAGGTAGCCGTCCTCGGCGCGGAGCGGTCTCAGGAGTCCTCAGGAGTGGTGACAACGGGTGTGCTCAGCTCAAGAGCAGGGCGTCCAGGCGGCGGGCCGCCACGGTCACGCCGACCACGATCATCACGGCGAAGTAGGCCAGGTGACCGAGCAGGCCCAGCCCCACGATGCCGGTCGTGAGCGCGCGCATGAGCTCCACCGCGTGGTAGAGCGGGAGGCACTCCACCACCACCTGCAGCCACCGCGGATACACCGCGAGCGGGTAGAACGTGGTGGAGAACAGGAACATCGGCATGATCGCGAGCGTGACCAGGTCGAAGTCCTGCCAGGAACGCATGAACGAGGTGGCCGCCATCCCGACCGACGCGAACGCGAACGCCACCACGAGGGCCGCAGGCAGCGCGAGCAGCGCCCACGGCGAGATGAGCAGCCCGAACCCGGCCAACACCGTCAGGAAGCCGAGCGCGTAGATCCCGCCGCGGATCAGCGCCCAGCCGATCTCGCCGAGCGCGATGTCGATCGGGCCGAGCGGCGTGGCCAGCATCGCGTCGTAGAGCTTGGCGTACTTGAGCTTGAAGAAGACGTTGAACGTGGAGTCGAACACCGCGCCGTTCATGGCGGCCGCGGCGAGCAGGCCGGGCGCGATGAACGCCGCGTAGCTGATCGGCGCCCCGCCAGGGCCGTCGACTTGGCCCACCAGCGAGCCGAGCCCCTGGCCGAGCGCGAGCAGGTAGAAGATCGGCTCGAAGAACCCGGAGATGAAGGCCAGCCACGTGCGCCTCGACGCGGTGGCCGAGCGCAGCAACAACGCGTGCGAGCGGCCCGCGTAGCTCCCGGCGGGCAGCAGCCTGACCGCGCCGCCGAGCGCCGTGTCGAGCGCGGTGCCGAGCGGCGTCACAGGCTGAGCCGCCGCTCGAAGAAGTGGGCCGCCGCCACCATGCCGACCGCGACCAGCGCCACCAGGTAGGCCAGGTGGCCGAGCGCGGGCAGCACCTGCCAATGGTTCAGCGCTGCCGCCCTGGCCAGCTCGGTGCCGTGCCACAGCGGCGAGACCCACGCCAGCGGCTGCAGCCAGACGGGCAGCCGGTCGATCGGGAAGAACGTGCCGGAGAACAGCGTGATCGGGATGACGATCAGCCGCAGGATCACGTTGAACCCCTGGTCGAGCTCGGCGGTCGCCGCGTAGGCCGTGACGAGCGCGGTGACCGCCGTGCCGGTGAGTACGGCGGCGAGCAGCGCGCCGACGATTCCCGGGCTCGTCACGCCGCCCACCAGCGTCGCGACGACGACGAACACCGAGCCCGTGATGGTCAGCTTGACCGCCACCCAGGTCACGTGCCCGATCGCGACCTGCGTGGGTGTGATCGGGCCCGCCGTCATCGCGTGGTAGATCCGCTGCCACTTGAACCCCGAGAGCACCGGGTAGCTGGACTCGAACGCCCCGCTTTGCACGGCCGACACGGCGAGCATCGCCGGAGTGAGCCACACGAGGTAGGGCACGCCGCCGGTCGCGGCGGACACGCCCGGCCGACCGGCGACGAGGGCGCCGAACCCGACGCCGAACGCCAGGAGGAACAACACCGGCTGCAGGACCGACGACACCGCGGTGGCTCGCCAGTTGCGCTTGTACCACGTCCAGAAGTGCTCGATGACCAGCAGGACGCAGCGGATCTGCCCCGGCGGGTCGACGGCGCTCGCTCGGCCGGGCGCCGGTCTTGTCGGCCCCGTTCGATCGGGGGTCTGGCGTCCTGGGGTCTGGCGGTCTGCGCTCAGGCGATCCGGGGTCAGGCGATCCGGGGTCATTCGACGAGGCTCCGGCCGGTGAGCCGGAGGAAGACGTCCTCCAACGAGGAGCGGCGCACCAACGCCGAAAGCGGCCGGTGGCCCGCGAGGTGCACCTGCGCCTGGAGATGCTCACCGTCGCCGGTGTAGAGCAGCAGGCGGTCAGGCAGCTCCTCGACGCGCTCGGCAAGGTGCACCAGGGCGGCCGCGGCGGGGCGATCCTCCGGGGCGAACCGCAGCTCCAGGACCTCGCGCGTGGAATAGCGTTCGATCAGCTCGGCGGGCGACCCCTCGGCGACGATCACCCCGGCGTCCATGACGACGAGGCGGTCGCACAGCTGCTCGGCCTCGTCCATGTAATGGGTGGTGATGATCTGGGTGACGCCCTCGCGTTTGAGCCGGTACAGCCGCTCCCACAGCAGGTGGCGGGCCTGGGGGTCCAGCCCCGTCGTCGGCTCGTCGAGCAGCAGCAGCTCGGGGTCGTTGACCAGAGCGCGGGCGATCGTCAACCGCCGCTTCATCCCGCCCGACAACGGCTCGACCTGCTCGTCGGCCCGCTCGGTGAGCTGGGCGAAGGCGAGGAGCTCCGTGGCCTTCGCCCGCACGTGGGCCCGCGGCAGCCCGAAGTACCGCCCGTAGACCTGCAGGTTCTGCCGCACGGTGAGCTCGGCGTCGAGGTTGTCCAACTGCGGCACGACCCCGATGCGGGCGCGGATGCGCGGCCCCTCGGTGCCGGGGTCGCGCCCGAGCACCGACAGGCTGCCGCCGGTGCGCGGCGACACACACGCGATCATCCGCATCGTGGACGACTTGCCCGCGCCGTTGGGCCCGAGGAAGCCGAACACTTCGCCGCGCGCGACGTCGACGTCGATCCCGCGCACGGCCTCGAACGTGCCGAAGTTTTTTCGCAACCCGCGCGCAGCCACCATGCCGTCCCCCACAAGAGAGACGGTAACCCGCGGGCCCGACGGTTTTGTCCGTCAGCGGCCTCGCCGGGCTTCGTCAGAGGCCGGGGAACCAGAGCTTGATCTCCCGGGCGGCGCTCTCGGGGGAGTCGGAGCCGTGGACGAGGTTGGACTGGGTCTCGAGGCTGAAGTCGCCGCGGATCGACCCGGGGGTGGCCTTCTCGACGGGGTCGGTGCCGCCCGCGATCTGGCGCCAGGCCGCGACGGCGCGCGGCCCCTCGACGACGGCCGCGATCACCGGGCCGGACGTGATGAACTCCAAGAGGCTCCCGAAGAACGGCTTGCCGTCGTGCTCGGCGTAGTGCTGGCTCGCCAGGTCGCGGTCGACGGTGCGCATGTCCAGCGCGACGATGTCGAGGCCCTTGCGCTCGATGCGGGAGATGATCTCGCCGATCAGCTTGCGGCCGACGCCGTCGGGCTTCACGAGGACCAGGGTGCGTTCAGTCACAGGGGAAGAGCCTATCGGCGGTGGTCAGGTGGCCGGGCGCTAGCCCTGCTGCTGGCTCGGGAGCTCGCCTCGGGCCATCTTGCGGGCGACGTCGCGGCGCATCAGCAGCAGCCCCGCCCACACCAGCGCAAACAGCACGCCGACCACACCCAGCGGCGTGACCAGGACGAACCCGGCGACGATCGTCGCCGCCTGCAGCACCAGCGCGAACGACAGGCCCCACGGCCGCCGCTGCAGCCCCGACCCGACGATCATCAACAGCGCCAGCCCGACGATCACCGCGACGCCCACCGGGGCCGGCCCGCTGCCGAAGCGCGCGAACACCAGCAGCGCCAGCAGGACGACGATCGCCTCGAGCACCAGCGTCGCGGCGAACACCCCGCGGATGCCCTTCATGGGATCAGGCGGCGCGGGCGCGTCCGGCACCGGCGGCTCGCTCGGCGCCGACGGTTCGCTCGCAGGCTCGCTCACGCAGGCTCCAGGCCGAACAGCGACCGCGTCTCCCCCGCCGTGACGACCGAGCCGGTGACGACGACCCCGACGCCGGACTCGCCGCCCTCCTCCGCGAGCTCGCGGGCCTCCTCGACGGCCACGGGCAGCGAAGCGGCCACGCTCACCCGGTCGGCCCCGAACACCTGGCTCGCCACGGCGCCCAGTGCGTCGGCGTCCATCGCGCGCGGCGAGGAGTTGGCGGTGACGACGACCTCGGCCAGCACCGGCTCCAGCTCGGTGAGAATGCCCAGCGCGTCTTTCTCCCGCATGACGCCGAGCACCCCGACGAGCTTGCTGAAGCGGAACTCGGTGGTGAGCGCAGCGGCCAGGGCCTTCGCGCCGTGCGGGTTGTGGGCCGCGTCGACGAAGACGGACACGCCGCCCGTCGGGGGCGCCGCAGCCACCCGCTCCAGCCTGCCGGGCGAGCGCACCGAGGCGAACGCGGCGCGCACCGCGTCCGGGTCGATCGGCTGGTGGGGCCCCGCGCCGATCAACGCCTCGGCCGCGGCGAGCGCCAGCACCGCGTTCGACGCCTGGTGCTCGCCGTGCAACGGCAGGAAGATCTCGTCGACGGTGCCCGACAGCCCGCGCAGCGTGAGCCGCTGGCCGCCCACCGCGACCTCGCGCTCGACCACGCCGAACTCCGCGCCCTCCCGGGCGACCTGCGCGTCGACCTCGATGCAGCGCTCCAGCAGCACCTGGGCGACGGCGGGGTCCTGCGCGGCCATGACGGCCACCGCGCCCGGCTTGATGATCCCGGACTTCTCCCTCGCGATGCCCAGCACGTCGGTGCCGAGGAACTCGGTGTGGTCCAGCCCGATGGGGGTGAGCACCGCGACGGTGCCGTCGGCGACGTTGGTGGCGTCCCAGCGCCCGCCCAGCCCGACCTCGACGACCGCCGCCTCGACCGGCGCGTCGGCGAACGCGGCGAAGCCCATCGCGGTGAGCACCTCGAACTTCGAGAGCGCGCCGAGCCGCGCGTCGATGATGTCCACGAACGGCTCCACCTCGTGGTAGAGCTCGACGTAGCGCTCCGGGGTGATCGGCCGGTTGTCGACGTTGATCCGCTCGGTGGCGCGCTGCAGGTGCGGGCTGGTGTACCGCCCGGTGCGCAGCCCGATCTCCGAGAGCAGCGCGTCGATCATCCGGGCCGTGGACGTCTTGCCGTTGGTGCCGGTGAGGTGGACCACCGGGTAGCTGCGCTGCGGGTTGCCGAGCGTGTCCATCAGGGCCGCGATGCGCTCGATGGAGGGCTCGATCGCCGTCTCCGGCCAGCGCTTGTCCAGCGCGGCCTCGACAGCGAGGAACTCCGCGTAGCTGACGACGCTCGACGTCGCGGGGACGACGTCGGGCGTGTCGCCGCCGCGGATCGCGCCCAGCACGTGCGAGATCAGGGAGTCTTCGGGGGCGGGGACTTCCCCTTCCCCCTCGGGGCCGGTCATGCGGGAAGCGCGTCCAGGCGCGCGGTGATCCGCTCGATGTCGGCGGCGGCGGCGGCCTGGCGGCCGCGGATGTCCTCGACGACGGGAACGGGCGCCTTGGCGACGAAGGCCGGGTTGCCCAGCTTGCGCTCGGTCTGTTCGAGCTCCTTACGGGCGGCGGCGAGGTCGCGGCCCAGCCGGGCGCGTTCGGCCGCGACGTCGATCGCGCCCGAGGTGTCCAGCTCGACGACGACCGTGTGGGCGCCGCTGAGGGCGACCTCCACCGTGGCTGTGCGCGCGAACTGCGCCTCGGGCTCGTCGAGCCGGACCAGCGCGGCGAGCGCGGCCCGGTGCGCGCCGAGGCCCGCCTCGTCGAGGCCGATGAGCCGGGCGGCCACGCGCCGCCGGTCGGGCACCCGCTGCTCGGTGCGGAAGCGGCGGATGTCGGTGATGAGCTTCTGCAGGTCGGCGATCCGCGTGGCGGCCCCGGCGTCGACCGGCACCCCGACGGCGTCCGGCCCCTTCGTCAATGGCCAGGGCGCGATGACGACCGACTCGGCCCCGGTGAGCGCCTGGTAGAGCGCCTCGGTGAGGAACGGGGAGACGGGGTGCAGCAGTCGAACCAACACGTCGAGGACGTGTCCGAGCACCGCCCGCGTGCCGTCGGCGGTCTCGGCTGCCGCGAGCTGGGGCTTGGCCAGCTCCAGGTACCAGTCGCACAGCTCGTCCCACGTGAAGTGGTAGAGCGCCTCGGTGGCCTTGGCGAACTGGAAGTCCTCCAGGAGCGCGTCCACCTGCTCGGTGACCTCGCGCATCCGCCCGAGGATCCAGGTGTCGGCGTCGGTCGGTGCGGACGGCAGCGGCAGCGCGGGCGAGGCTCCGTTGGCGAGGGCGAACCGGGTGGCGTTCCACAGCTTCGTGCCGAAGTTGCGCGCGGCGGCGACGTTGTCGTCCCCGATCGGGGCGTCGGTGCCGGGGTTGGCCACCCGCGCGAGCGCGAACCGCGTGGCGTCCGTGCCGTAGGTGTCCATCCACAGGTTGGGGTCGACGGTGTTGCCCACCGTCTTCGACATCTTCTTGCCGTGCTGGTCGCGGACCATGCCGTGCAGCGCGATCGTGTCGAACGGCCGCACGCCGTGCATCGCGTAGAGCCCGAACATCATCATCCGCGCGACCCAGAAGAACAGGATGTCGTAGCCGGTGACCAGCACCGACGTCGGATAGAACTTCGCGAGGTCGGGTGTCTGCTCGGGCCAGCCCAGCGTGGAGAACGGCCAGAGGCCCGAGGAGAACCAGGTGTCGAGGACGTCCTCGTCCTGGGCGTAGCCCGCAGGCGGCTGCTCACCGGGACCGCAGCAGACGACCTCGCCGTTCGGCCCGTACCAGACCGGGATGCGGTGACCCCACCACAGCTGCCGCGAGATGCACCAGTCGTGCATGTTGTCGACCCAGCTGAACCAGCGCGGCTCCAGCTCCTTCGGGTTGACCACGACGTCGCCGCTGCGCACCGCGTCGCCCGCGGCCTTCGCCAGCGGCCCGACCTTGACGAACCACTGCAGCGAAAGGCGCGGCTCGATCGGCTCGAACTTGCCGCGCTGGGCGTGCCCGACGCTGTGCCGGTAGGGCCGCTTCTCCGCGACGATCCGGCCCTGCGCGCGCAGCGCCTCGCGAACCGCGACCCGCGCCTCGAACCGGTCCATCCCGTCGAACTCCGTGCCGGTGTTCGCGATGTGCCCGGTCTCGTCGATGACCGTCGGCATCGGCAGGTGGTGCCGCCGCCCGATCTCGAAGTCGTTGAGGTCGTGGGCCGGGGTGACCTTGACCGCGCCGGTGCCGAACGCGGGGTCGACGTGCTCGTCGGCGACCACCGGGATCCGCCGACCAACGAGCGGGAGCTCGATCTCCCGCCCGACGAGGTGCGTGTAGCGCTCGTCGTCGGGGTGGACGGCGACGGCTGTGTCGCCGAGCATCGTCTCGACGCGGGTGGTGGCGACGACGATGGCGTCCTCGCCGTCGCCGTAGCGCATCGACACCAGCTCGCCGTCGACCTCCTTGTGCTCGACCTCGACGTCGGAGAGCACGCTGCGCATCTCGGGCGACCAGTTGACCATGCGCTCGGCCCGGTAGATCAGCCCGTCGTCGTACAGCCGCTTGAACATGGTGAGGACGGCGCGGTTGCTCCCCTCGTCCATGGTGAAGCGCTCGCGTGTCCAGTCGACGCTGTCGCCGAGGCGCCGCATCTGGGCCAGGATCGCGCCGCCGTACTCCGCCTTCCACTCCCAGGTGCGCTCGATGAACGCCGCCCGCCCCAGCTCGCGACGGCTCGTGCCCTCGGCCTCCAGCGCGCGCTCGACCAGCGCGTGGACCGCGATGGACGCGTGGTCCATGCCCGGCAGCCACAGCGTGTCGTAGCCCTGCATCCGGCGGCGGCGGACCAGGATGTCGATCAGCGTGTGCTCGAAGGCGTGCCCGATGTGCAGACTGCCGGTGACGTTGGGCGGCGGGATGACGATGCAGAACGGCGGTTTGTCCGACGTGGCGTCGGCGGTGAAGTAACCCGCCGCGACCCACCGCTCGTACATGGCCGCCTCTACCTCGCCCGGCAGCCACTGGGCGGGGAGGTCGGCCATGCGCGTCGGGAGGGTGTCGGTCACATTCTCAGTCTACGAGGGGCCACCGACAGCTTTCACAACACCAGGCTGAGCAGCAGCACGAAGACCAGGCCCACCACGGAGATCAACGTCTCCATCACCGACCACGTTCGGATGGTCTGCCCCACGGTGATCCCGAAGTACTCCTTGACCAGCCAGAACCCGGCGTCGTTGACGTGGGAGAAGAAGAGCGAGCCGGCGCCGATCGCCAGCACCAGCAACGACACCGTGGCCGGGTCGAGCGAGGTCACCAGCGGGGCGAGGAGGCCGGACGCCGTCACCGTCGCGACCGTCGCGGAGCCGGTGGCCAGCCGGATGAGCACCGCGACCAGCCACCCCACCACCAGCACCGAGAGGCCGCTGCTCGAGACGAAGCCCGCCACGAGGGTACCGATCTTGGTGTCCACGAGCACCTGCTTGAACCCGCCGCCCGCCGAGACGATCAACAGGATGCCCGCGATCGGCGGAAGGCCCTGCTCCACCGAGCGCGCCACCCCCTTGAGGCCCATCCGCGACCCGCCGAGGGTGAACATCGCGACGAAGACCCCGATCAGGAGCGCGATCAGCGGGGTGCCGATGAAGTCCAGCGTGCCCTTTGCGACGCCCTTGCCCAGGAAGATGTCGGCCGACGCCTTGGCCAGCATCAGCACGACGGGCAGCAGCACCGTCGCCAGCGTGACCGCGAACGTCGGCCCGGCCTGGGTCCGGCGCTCGGTGGCGACCCCGCCGCCCGAACCGGGCTCGGGCTCGCTGTCGAACAGCGTGGGCGCCTCGACGGGCACCCAGCGCGCCGCGAACTGGGCGAACAGCGGGCCCGCGATGATCACGGACGGCACCGCCACCAGCACGCCGAGCGCGAGCGTGAGGCCCAGGTTGGCGTGCAGCGCGGCGACGGCGACCAGCGGGCCGGGGTGGGGCGGCACGAAGCCGTGCATCGCCGAGAGGCCCGCGAGCGCCGGGATGCCGACCTTCATCAGCGGCAGGCCCGACCGCCGGGACACCAGGAAGATCACCGGAATCAGCAGGACCAGGCCGATCTCGAAGAACATCGGCAACCCGATGAGCGCGCCGACGAGCGCCATCGACCACGGCAGCGTGCGCGTGCTCGACCGCCCGACGATGGTGTCGACGATCTGGTCGGCGCCCCCCGAGTCGGCGAGCAGCTTGCCGAACATGGCGCCGAGCGCGATCAGCGTTCCGACGCTCGCCGCGGTGCTGCCGAACCCGTTGGAATAGCTCGCGATGGCGGCGTCGAGCGGCAGGCCCGCGACCGCGGCGACCACCAGCGAGCCCACGGTGAGGCTGAGGAACGGGTTGACGGAGAACCGCGTGATCAGCACGACGATCACCGCGATGCCCAGCAGGGCGGCCAGGATCAGGCGCGGCCCGTCGAGCGGGGCCGGTGGCGCGGCCTGGGCGAGCACAGTGGCGATCATGATCCGGCCTCCGCGGTGAGTGGGGCGACCGCGGCGAGGTACTCCTCGACGATCCGGTCGACGGGCTGGTCGAGGTCCAAGGTGAGGCCGTTCTCGTCGTCGCCGAGCGGCTCGAGCGTCGCGAACTGGGACTGTACGAGGCTCGCGGGCATGAAGTGGCCCGGCCTGCCCGCGACCCGCCGCGCCACGACCTCCGGGCTGCCTTCGAGGTGGACGAACAGCTGCCGCGGCGCAGCCTCCCGCAGGATGTCGCGGTAGCTGCGGCGCAGGGCGGAGCAGCTGAGGACGCCCCCGGTCCCGCTGTGGTCGGCCAGCCACCTGCCGACCGTGTGCAGCCACGGCAGCCGGTCGCGGTCGTCGAGCGGGATGCCCGCCGACATCTTCGCGACGTTGGCGGCGGGGTGCAGATCGTCGGCGTCCTCGAACGGCACGCGCAGGCGTTGGGCCAGTGCCGCGCCGACCGTCGTCTTGCCCGAGCCCGAGACGCCCATGACGGTCAGCAGCGGAGGTCGGCCGGGATCAGGGCGGACGGGCATCGTTGCGGTCCTCTCGCTCAGGCGGGTGTCAGTACGGCATGCAACCGATCGAAGCCGAGCACGGGAGCCAGCGCCCGGCGCCGCACGATCTCGAGATCGACCATCCTGACCTCACCGCTGGTGGGCTCGTAGACCCGCCAGGCTTCGGTGCCTGCCCGCGCGAGGGCGAGGCAGTAGTGGCGCGGCACGAACGTCCCGATCAAGAGCGGCACCGGGCGGCCCGCGGCGAGCGCGGCGTCCACCCCGTCGATGGCCGCCGAGACGTCCGCCGCCGAGGTGTCGTCCACCAGCCGCACGCGATACGGCCCGGCACCCGGCGCGTGCCGCCGCAGCCAGGCCACCATCCCCCACGGGGAGGTGCCCAGTGCCTGCGGCCAGAAGCGGGTCGACTCGGTGTGCACCTCGCGCTGCCGCGCGTCATACCGTGCGCTGAAGCCGACGGTGACGCCCGCGACGGTGGACCCGGCCATGGCGGCGGCGGCCCCGTCCAGCCGCCGCGTCTCCCCCGGGTCGGCCCACGCCGCGAGCGCGACGAGGACGGCGCTGCCGCAGGTGGTGCCGTCGACCTGGTCGAGCTTGGCGCCGCCGCGGGTCTGGAGACCGACCTGGTCGCCGATCAGCGGCGCCCGACCGCCCGCGAGGGGCCGCACGGCTGCCGCCGCCGCCGCGGCAGCGCCACCGCGCCCCACGAGAGCCTGCGCCAGGCGCCCCCAGCCGCACACGGTCCGCATGAGCAGCAATCTTGCCTGCTGTCGGGCCGCTCCGCGATCCCTTGGGCGGCAGGAGCAGGCGCCCACACTCGCGCGGGCCCTCTAGGGTTCGGGGATGGCCGAACTGACCCCTGAGGTCCGCGAATTCCTCTCCCACGCCACCCGCACCGGAAAGCTCGGTTATCTCGCGAGCGACGGGCGCCCGCTGGTCGTGCCGGTCTGGTTCGTCGTGCACGAGGACGAGCTGTGGTTCAACACCGACGCAGGCTCGGCGAAGGGCAGGGCGATCGCCCGTGACCCCCGCCTGGCGCTCTGCGTCGACTTCGAGGAGCCGCCCTTCGGCTTCGTGCAGATCCAGGGCGTGGCGACGGTGTCCGAGGACGCCGACGAGCTGCTGGCGTCGGCCATCGAGATCGGGACCCGCTACATGGGCGCGGAACGCGGTGCGGAGTTCGGCAGGCGCAACGCCGTGCCGGGCGAGCTGCTGGTGAAGCTCCGCCCGACCAAGGTCATCGCCAACATGAACTTGACGGGCTGATCCGCCCCGCAGGCCTGCCGTGACCGCGGCTCAGCTCCCGAACAGCGCCGGGATCTTGATCACGAGCTCATAGAGGCCGTACCCGAAGGGGATGAGCACCCACAACCAGGCGATCACACCGATGATCATCGTGCTCGCCTGCTTGTCCTGCGTGGTCACGCCGTGGCTCCCGTCGGGGTGGAGGTGGCCCGCTCCTCGTGGAACCGGTCGGCCACCGGCTTGATCAGCTCGTTGGCGACGAACCCGAGCGCCAGCAGCACGATCATGATGATGAACGACGGCGTGTAGCGGGCAGGCCCCGCGACCTTCGCCGCGATCTGCGCGTCGGCGATGGCGTTCACGATCAGCGGGCCGAGCACGCCCGCCACCGACCACGCCGTGAGCAGCCGCCCGTGGATCGCCCCGACCTGGTAGGTGCCGAACAGGTCGCGCAGGTAGGCGGGCGCGGTGGCGAAGCCCGCGCCGTAGAAGGAGAGGATCAGGATCGCGCAGATCAGGAACAGGACCTTGCTGCCGTTGCCGATGAGTGTGAGGACCAGGTAGAGCAGCGCGCCGACGCCGAGGTAGAAGCGGTACATGTTCTTGCGCCCCACCAGGTCCGACGTGGTGGACCACAGGATCCGGCCCAGCGCGTTGGCCAGCGACAGCATCGCGACGAAGCCCGCGGCTGCCGCCGCCAGCGCGGCGGGCGACGCGGCGTTGGGGAAGAAGTCCGCGTAGATCGGCGCCGCCCGCTCGAGGATGCCGATGCCCGCCGTCACGTTGAAGCAGAGCACCACCCACAGCAGCCAGAACTGGGGAGTGCGGATCGCATTGCGCGCCGACACGTCGAAGCGGCCTGCGAGCACGCCCTCGGTGGGCGGCGTCCAGCCCGCCGGGCGCCATCCGTCGGCGGGGACCCGGATGAGCAACCAGCCTGCCGACATGAACACCGCGTAGATCAGGCCCAGCACGAGGAACGTCTGCCCGACGCCCGCCGCCGTCGCGCCCTTGCCGGTGCCGCCGAACGCGGCGAGCAGCTGGCTGGTCAGCGGCGAGGCGATCAGCGCGCCCCCGCCGAAGCCCATGATCGCGATGCCGGTGGAGAGGCCGGGGCGGTCGGGAAACCATTTGATCAACGTGGACACCGGCGAGATGTAGCCGACGCCCAGCCCGATGCCGCCGACGAAGCCGTAGCCGAGCACGACGAGCCAGTACTGGCCGGTGTAGCAGCCGAGCGCGGAGATCAGGAAGCCCGCGACGAAGCACGCGGTCGCGACGACCATGGCCCACCGCGGGCCGTTGGCGTCGACGCGGGTGCCGAACAGCGCCGCCGACAGGCCCAGCATGATGATGGCGAGCTGGAACGGCAGCGCCGTGAGCACTCCGGAGTTGGGGTTGCCCGCCAGCATCGTCGCGGCCAGCGGCGTCTTGAACACGCTCCACGCGTACGCCTGGCCGATCGCGAGGTGAATCGAGAGCGCAGCGGGTGGGATCAGCCACCGGCTCCAGCCAGGCGACGCAATCGTCGCGTCCCGTGAAAGAAATGCGGCCACAGCTGCTCCCCCGAGTCCGCCGACGATGGCGAACGAAAGGTAAGCAGATGAACCCTCAACCGCAACCCGGAAGTAAAAAGGTCCGGCGATCGCGGGCCCCGCGGCGCGGAACTCGCATTCGCCGGACCTCTGAACGGGGATCAGGCAGAGCGCTCGCGCCGCTCCCGGCGGGCGGTGGGGACGCGGGGCACGATCGTCGGGTTGACGTTGTCGCGCACGGTCTGCTCGGTGACCACGACCTTGGCGACGTCGTCGCGGCTGGGAATGTCGTACATCACCGGGAGCAGGACCTCCTCCATGATGGCGCGCAGCCCGCGAGCCCCGGTGCCGCGCAGGATGGCCTGGTCGGCCACCGCATCCAGCGCGTTCTCGGTGAACTCCAGCTCGACGCCGTCCATCTCGAAGAGCTTGCGGTACTGCTTCACCAGAGCGTTGCGCGGCTCCGTGAGGATCTTGACCAGGGCGTCCTTGTCGAGCGACGTCACCGACGCGACGATGGGCAGCCGCCCGATGAACTCGGGGATCAGCCCGAACTTGATCAGGTCCTCGGGCAGGGTCTCCGAGAAGCTCTCGGACGTGTCGATGTCGCGCTTCGACCGGATCTCGGCCCCGAAGCCGAGCCCGCGCTTCCCGACCCGGTCGCCGATGATCTTCTCGAGGCCCGCGAAGGCACCCGCCACGATGAACAGCACGTTCGTCGTGTCGATCTGGATGAACTCCTGGTGGGGATGCTTGCGCCCACCCTGGGGCGGCACCGAGGCCGTCGTGCCCTCGAGGATCTTCAGCAGCGCCTGCTGCACGCCCTCACCCGATACGTCGCGGGTGATCGAAGGGTTCTCCGACTTGCGGGCGATCTTGTCGACCTCGTCGATGTAGATGATGCCCGTCTCGGCCCGCTTGACGTCGTAGTCGGCGGCCTGGATGAGCTTCAGCAGGATGTTCTCGACGTCCTCGCCGACGTAGCCCGCCTCCGTCAACGCCGTGGCGTCGGCGATGGCGAACGGCACGTTGAGGAGCTTGGCGAGCGTCTGCGCCAGGTAGGTCTTGCCGCAGCCGGTGGGGCCGAGCATGAGGATGTTGGACTTGGCGATCTCGATGCCGTCGCCATCGGGGCCGCGGCCCTTGTCGCCTGCCTGAATGCGCTTGTAGTGGTTATAGACCGCGACCGAGAGGGTGCGTTTGGTCTGGCTCTGCCCCACCACGTACTGGTCGAGGAAGTCGTGGATCTCGGCGGGCTTGGGCAGCTCGTCGAGCTTGACCTCACCGGCCTCGGCCAGCTCTTCCTCGATGATCTCGTTGCAGAGATCGATGCACTCGTCGCAGATATAAACGCCTGGGCCGGCGATCAGTTTCTTGACCTGCTTCTGACTCTTTCCGCAGAACGAGCACTTGAGCAGATCACCGCCATCGCCGATGCGTGCCATGAGTGCAGACCCCAGTCCCATCCGGCGCGCGGATTGCGCGCCCTCGTGACGGTACCCGTTAGACCCGCCCGTCGGGGAGCATCGGGCTCCCCGACTTGCCGCGGTGTCGGCGGGTGGCTGTGCCGCGACTAAGCGGCCGAGAGCTTACGGCTCTGAATGATCTCGTCGACGATCCCGTACTCCTTGGCCTCCTGGGCCGTGAGGATCTTGTCGCGCTCGATGTCGAGCCGCACCTGCTCCTCGGTCCTGCCCGAGTGCTTGGCCAGCGTCATCTCCAGGAGCCTGCGCATACGGGAGATCTCGGCCGCCTGGATCTCCAGGTCCGACACCTGTCCGTAGATCCCCTCCACCGCGGGCTGGTGGATGAGGATGCGCGCGTTCTGCACGGCCAGGCGCCTGCCGGGGGTGCCCGCGGCGAGCAGCACGGCAGCAGCCGAAGCGGCCTGACCCAGGCACACGGTCTGGATGTCGGGCCGGATGAACTGCATCGTGTCGTAGATCGCCATCAGCGAGGTGAACGAACCGCCGGGCGAGTTGATGTACATGCTGATCTCGCGGTCGGGATCGGCCGACTCCAGGCACAGCAGCTGCGCCATGACGTCGTTCGCCGACGCGTCGTCGATCTGCACGCCGAGGAAGATGATGCGTTCCTCGAACAGCTTGTTGTAAGGGTTGGACTCCTTGACCCCGTAGCTGGTGCGCTCCACGAAGGAGGGCAGCACGTAGCGGGCTTGAGGCATCATCGCGGCCTCCGACCGGGCGGCGGGCTGGTAACTCATCGGGCGCTCCCGTTCCCGTTCTCACTGATCGCGTCCGGCAGCTGGCCCGCGCGCGAGATGACATGGTCGACGAACCCGTACGCCAACGCCTCGTCCGCGGAGAACCAGCGGTCGCGGTCGAAGTCGGCGATGATCTTCTCGACGGGCTGGCCGGTGTGGCCCGCGATCAGCTGGGCCATCTCCTGCTTGTGGCGGCGGAACAGCTCGGCCTGGATGGCGATGTCGGACTCGGTGCCGCCGACTCCCGCCGACGGCTGGTGCATGAGGATCTGGCAGTGCGGCAGCGCGTAGCGCTTGCCACGGGCGCCCGCCGACAGCAGGAACTGGCCCATCGAGGCCGCCAGCCCCATGGCGTAGGTGGCCACGTCGCACGGGATGAACTCCATCGTGTCGAAGATGGCCATCCCGGCCGTGACGGAGCCGCCCGGCGAGTTGATGTACAGCGCGATGTCGCTCGCCGGGTCTTCCGCGGCGAGCAGCAGCATCTGTGCGGCAATCCGGTTGGCGATGTCGTCGTCGACCTGCTGACCGAGCACTATGATCCGCTGCTGAAGCAGCCGCTCGTACACCGAGTCTGACAACGTCATCGACGAGGGCGAACCGCCCCGCCGCATGGCCGCTCCGATGAGACGGTCGTGGGTCGTCACTTCATCCTGCCTATAGCTCGTGTCTGCTCGGTCTGCACGTTCGCGACCCTACGCGGCGGACGCTCTCCGCCGTCGTCAACGGCCGTCGTGTTCGCTCTGGGCGTTGCGCTCAGGCGTCCACGGTCTCTTCGGGGGCCTCTCCGGACTCTTCGGGGGTCTCGCCGAGCTCCTCGGCGATGCTCTCGTCGTCGCCGAGGAGCTCGCTGACGTCCACCGGCTCGCCTGCGGAGTCGGTGACGGTCGCCGCGCGCACGGCCTCGATCAGCGCCTTGCTGCGCCGCACGTCGGAGTAGATGGCGCCCAGCTGGCCCGCCTCCTGGATCCGCCGGACGAACTCCTCGGGCGTCATCTGGTACTGCTGGGCCTGGAAGACGATGCGCTCGGTCAGCTCCTGGTCGTTGACCGTCACCTCCTGGGCATCAGCCAGCGCGTCGAGCACCAACCGCACGCGGACCGACTTCTCGGCGTCTTCGCGGGCTTCGGTGTCGAACTCCTCGCGCGTCTTGCCGTTCTCGGCGAGGAACTCCGCGAACTTCTCCTCGTCGTGGTCGAACGGGTGGATCGCGTCGTGCACGCGCGCGTCGAGCTCGGACGTGACGACGGCCTCCGGCAACGGCACCTCGGTGGCGTCGACGATCGCGTCGAGCACCTTGTCCCGAGCGGTCGTCAGCTGCTCCATCTGCTTCACGCGCTCCAGGCGGGTACGCAGGTCGGCGCGGAGCTCGTCGAGGGTGTCGAACTCGCTGGCGAGCTGGGCGAACTCGTCGTCGGCCGCGGGCAGCTCGCGCTCCTTGACGGCGGTGACGGTGACGGCGACCTCCGCCTCGCGGTCCTGGAACTCCCCCGCGACGAGCGTGGTCGGGAACGTGGCCGACTCGCCTGCGGACAGGCCGGTGATCGCCTCGTCGATGCCGTCGATGAGCCCGCCCTGGCCGACCTGGTAGGAGAACCCGGTGGTGGCGGCCTCCTCGACGACCTCGCCGTCGACGGTCGCCGACAGGTCGATCTGGACGAAGTCGTCCTTCGCCGCCGGGCGGTCCACCCCGGTCAGGGTGGCGAAGCGGGCCTGGAGGTTCGCCACCCCTTCGTCGACGTCGGCTTCGGTCACCGTCACGTCGTCGACCTGGACGGCGAGCGAGGAGAGGTCCGGCAGCGTGATCTGGGGCCGGACGTCGACCTCGGCGGTGAACGCCAGCCGCTCGTTGTCGGCGATCTCGGTGACCTCGATCTCGGGCTGCCCGAGCGGCGACACGTCCTCGGCCGAGGTGACGGCCTCGGAGTAGCGGGCGGGGATCGCGCCGTTCACGACCTCCTCCAGCACCACGCCGCGGCCGAGGCGCGCGTCGATGATGCGGGCGGGCACCTTGCCCTTGCGGAAGCCGGGCACGTTGACCTGCTGGGCGATCTTCTTGTAGGCGCGGTCGAAATCAGGCTTCAGCTCGTCGAAGGGCACCTCGACGTTGATCCTGACCCGGGTCGGGCTCAGCCGCTCGACGGTGCTCTTCACTTCTGCTACCTCTCGATCAGCTCTGACAGGGGTCAGCCCGAACAAGGGCGACCGCCTCCACGACGTCGGCCGAGTCTAGGCGAGACCGCCGGTCGCGCGGTGTTCCGGGTCGGGCGCGGGGCTGTCGGCCTCGGCCGGGACCGCCTCGACATCGTCGACGGTCACGTCAAGCGCGACGGGTCCGAGCACGGCGGCCACCGCCTCGCCCAGCTCGGCGGCCATCTTCGGCAGGACCGACCCCATCCGCGCCACCACGGCGACCTCGACCGGATCGGCGGCACGCAGCGGAAGCCGCACACCGACCAGCCGCCGTCCTGGCAGGTAGGACGCGATCGTGCCGAAGGGTCCGCCGGACAGCCGCACCACGGCGGGATGGGCGAGCACGACGTCGGCGACGGCCTCGGCGAGCGCGGGGTCCTGGGCCACGCCGCCACGGTAGCGGTCCCGACACCCACGATCATGACGGTTGCGCGCCGACTCGCTGGACGACGCACTAGCGTGTTCCCGGTGGTTCTGACCGGGGGGCAGGTGGGGGGTCTCGAGCTGGACGACCGCACGCTCGTCGTCCGCGCGCAGGAGGGCGACGTCCGCGCGTTCGAGGTGCTCGCCCGCCGCCACCAGGGGGCGCTCTACCGGCTCGCGCTGCGGGTGACCGGCGATCCCGACGCCGCAGGGGAGGCGCTGCGGGAGGCGCTGCTCGCCGCATGGCGGCAGCTCGACCGCTTCCCCGCCGACGCGGCGTTCTCGACGTGGATGTACCGCATCGTGACCGACCGCTGTGCCGCCGTGCTGCGCCGCCGTCCGGCGCGGGAGGCGGACCCGGGCCCCCGCGCCGCGCCTGCGGACTCTGCATACCGGGACGCCGGGCTCGACGCCGAGCAGGCCGAGTTGCGTCGGGCCGTGCGGGGCCTGCCCTACGACCAGCGCGTGTGCTGGGTCCTGCGCGAGCTGGAAGGCATGGCCGACGCGGACGTCGCCGAGATCACCGGCGCGGGCGAAGGGGCCGTGCGGGACCGCGTCCGGCAGGCGTGGGTGCGGCTGGCGGAGGTCGTGGTCGACGCAACGGTCCGACGCCTGGCCGACGAGCCCGTCGAACCGCCTCCTCCGGTGCTGGACGCCGTGCTCGAGGCGGTGCGCGCGGAGCTGCGCCCACAGGCGACGCTCGCCCTCGAGTCGCCGCTCGGTGCGAACCGGCTCGGCCACCCGGCCGCGGCGGCGGTGCTGCGCGCCGTCGTCGACGCGGTCGGCGGTCTGCGCGCCCGGAGCTGCCGCATCGTCCAGGAGCAGGGCCCGGCCGCCGACGTTGCGCTCACCGTGGTGGCGCCGTTCGGCGCGGACCTCGCCGCCGTCGCCGCGGAGGCCAGGCGCACGGTGCTCGCCGCGGGCGCGCAGGTGCTGGGCGTGCCGCTGCGACGGGTGGACATCGAGGTGGTGGACCTGTGGACGGCCCCGTGAGCGAATCGTCGGCGGAACGTGCGGCGCCGGTCCGGCTGCACGTCACCGAGGCGGCCGTCGCCTCGATCGCGGCCGCCACGACCGTCGGCGTGCCCGGCGTCGCCACGGCCCTGACCAGCGATGCGGTCAGCGGTGGCGCGGCGACCGACGGCTCGGCGACCAGCGAAGCGGCCGCGGTGGCGATGACGGTGGAGATGACGGTGGAGGTGGCGATCGCGGCCCGGCTCGGCCACAACTGCCGCGACCTCGCCGCCGCCGTGCAGGAGGCGGTCGGGCGCGCGGTGGCGGAGCAGACGGGGCGGCCCGCGCGGGTGACCGTGACCGTCGCCGATGTGATCTTGGAGTGATACCCGCGGCGGTGCCCCGCAACCGCTCGGTACTGGTCGCGCTGGTCACCTGCCTGATCTCTGGTTATCGTCGTTGGCACGTGCGACGCTGTAGTGCGCGATCGCACTCATCGTCGTGTGCGTCCGCCCTGTGCGGGTTCCGGCCGACGAGTCGGGACGCCTGCACGCAGCATTGAGCCCGAATGGGCCGTCCAGCAGACAACCGGGCGGTCCATTCCGCATACCCGCTACCCAGAACGTCGTCCCGATGCTGGTTGTCGGGGTGCACCGAGACGACAGGAGGCCCACTTTGGCTGCACACCGAGCCGACGGAATTCAGGCCCCGGCCCGAGACCTGTATGTCCCGGAGTTTGAGCACGACGCCTGTGGCGTCGCCATGGTCGCCGACCTGAAGGGCCGCCGCGACCACGCCATCCTGCGCAGGGCGCTCACCGCGCTGTTGCGCCTCGAGCACCGCGGCGCCCGTGGGGCCGAGTACAACACCGGCGACGGCGCGGGCATCGTGATTCAGATCCCGGACGCGTTCTTCCGCGCGGTCGTCGGGTTCGAGCTGCCCCCGGAGGGCGCTTACGCCGCAGGCCTGGCCTTCCTGCCCACCGAAGGGTGCGAGTCGGTCGTCGCCGAGATCGACGCGCTCGCCGCCGAGGAGGGTCTGCTGGTCCTGGGCTGGCGCGAGCTGCCCACCGACCCCGACGGCGCCGACCTCGGCCCCACCGCGCGCAGCGTCATGCCGGTGTTCCGCCAGCTCTTCGTGGCGGGCGCCGCGGGCGAGACCGGCATCGAGCTGGAACGGCGCACCTTCTGCCTGCGCAAGCGCGCGGAGCACGCCACCGGCGTCTACTTCCCCTCGCTCTCGCCCCGCACCATCGTCTACAAGGGAATGCTGGCCGAGCCCCAGGTCGAGGCGTTCTACCCGGACCTGTCCGACGAGCGCGTCGTCACCGCACTGGCCGTGGTCCATTCCCGGTTCTCCACCAACACGTTCCCGGCGTGGCCCCTGGCCCACCCCTACCGCTACGTCGCGCACAACGGCGAGATCAACACGCTGCGCGGCAACCGCAACTGGATGGCCGCGCGCGAGGCGCTGCTGGAGTCCGACGTGATCCCCGGCGATCTGATGCGGCTCTCGCCCATCGTGACGCCGGACGCGAGCGACTCGGCCACCTTCGACGAGGTGCTCGAACTGCTGCACCTCGGCGGCCGCTCGCTGCCGCACGCGGTGCTGATGATGATCCCCGAGGCGTGGGAGAACCACGCCGAGATGGACCCCGCCCGCCGCGCCTTCTACGAGTTCCACTCGACGCTGATGGAGCCGTGGGACGGCCCCGCGCTGGTCGCGTTCACCGACGGCACCCTCATCGGCGCGGTCCTCGACCGCAACGGCCTGCGCCCCGCCCGCTACTGGGTGACCGAGGACGGCCTCGTCGTTCTCGCGTCCGAGGTCGGCGTGCTCGACGTCGACCCGTCGGCGGTCATCCGCAAGGGCCGCCTCGAGCCGGGCCGCATGTTCCTCGTCGACACGGCGGCCGGGCGGCTCGTCGACGACGCGGAGGTCAAGGGCGCGCTGGCCGCCGAGAAGCCCTACGAGGAGTGGCTGCACTCGGGCCTCATCCACCTCGCCGACCTGCCCGACCGCGAGCGCGAGGTGCCGAAGAAAGCCGCGCTCACGTTGCGCCAGCAGTCGATGGGCTACACCGAGGAGGAGCTCAACATCCTGCTCAAGCCCATGGCCGCCACCGGCGCCGAGCCGATCGGCTCGATGGGCAACGACGCGCCGCTCGCGGCGATCTCGGAGCGGCCCCGCCAGCTGTTCGACTACTTCTCCCAGCTGTTCGCGCAGGTCACGAACCCGCCGCTGGATGCGATCCGGGAGGAGCTGGTGACCTCGCTCGGCAGCCAGCTCGGCCCCGAGCAGAACCTGCTCGACGCGTCGGCCGCGCACTGTCGCACGATCATGCTGCCCGATCCGGTGCTCACCAACGACGAACTCGCCCGGATCGCGCACATCAACGACGACGGCGAGTACCCCGGCTTCACCTCCGTCACCGTCCGCGGCACGTTCCGGGCGGCCGACGGCGGCGCGGGCATGCAAACGCGTCTTCAGCAGATCTGTACGCAGGTGTCGGAGGCGATCGAGGACGGCGCACGGCTGATCGTGCTGTCGCAGCGCGGCGTCACCAAGGACTTCGCGCCGATCCCCTCGCTGCTGCTCACCGGGGCCGTGCACCAACACCTCGTGCGGGAGCGCACCCGCACCCGCGTCGGGCTGGTCGTCGAGGCAGGCGACGCACGCGAGGTGCACCACGTCGCCCTGCTCATCGGCTACGGCGCGGCGGCGGTCAACCCCTACCTGGCGATGGCCACGGTCGAGGATCTCGCCGAGCGCGGCGACATTCCGGGCACCGACGCCGAGACCGCAGCCAAGAACCTGGTCAAGGCGCTGGCCAAGGGCGTGCGCAAGACCATGTCCAAGATGGGCGTCTCCACGGTGGCCTCGTACACCGGCGCCCAGATCTTCGAGGCCGTCGGGCTGGGCCACGACGTGGTCGACGCGTGCTTCACCGGCACCACGTCCCGGCTGGGCGGCGTCGGCTTCGACGTGCTCGCCGAGGAGGTGCTCACCCGCCACCGCCGCGCCTTCCCCTCGGACGAGGTGCACGCCCCGCACCGGGCGCTCGAGGTCGGCGGGGAGTACCAGTGGCGGCGCGAGGGCGAGCTGCACCTGTTCAACCCCACCACCGTGTTCAAGCTCCAGCACTCCACCCGCCAGGGCCGCTACGACATCTTCAAGGAGTACACGCGCGCGGTCGACGAGCAGGCGCACCGGCTCATGACGCTGCGCGGCCTGTTCCGCTTCAAGGAGGGCACGCGGCCGCCCGTCGACATCGACGAGGTGGAGTCGGTCGAGGAGATCGTCAAGCGGTTCGCGACCGGCGCGATCTCCTACGGGTCGATCTCCAAGGAGATGCACGAGACCCTGGCCATCGCGATGAACCGCATCGGGGGCAAGTCCAACACCGGCGAAGGCGGCGAGGACGCCGACCGCTACGTCCCCGACCCCGACGGCGACAACCGCCGGAGCGCGATCAAACAGGTCGCCTCGGGACGGTTCGGCGTCACCAGCGAGTACCTCGTCAACGCCGACGACCTGCAGATCAAGATCAGCCAGGGGGCCAAGCCCGGCGAGGGCGGACAGCTGCCGGGGCCGAAGGTGTACCCGTGGATCGCGACCACCCGGCACTCCACGCCGGGTGTCGGGCTGATCTCGCCGCCACCGCACCACGACATCTACTCGATCGAGGACATCAAGCAGCTCATCCACGACCTGAAGAACGCCAACCCGCGGGCGCGGGTGCACGTCAAGCTGGTGAGCCAGGTCGGCGTGGGCACGGTCGCCGCAGGCGTGGCAAAGGCCTACTCCGACGTCGTGCTCATCTCCGGCCACGACGGCGGCACCGGCGCCTCCCCGCTCAGCTCGATCAAGCACGCGGGCGGCCCGTGGGAGCTGGGGCTGGCCGAGACCCAGCAGACGTTGCTGCGCAACGGGTTGCGCGACCGGATCGTCGTCCAGGCCGACGGACAGCTCAAGACGGGCCGCGATGTGATCATCGCCGCGCTGCTGGGCGCGGAGGAGTTCGGGTTCGCCACCGCGCCGCTGGTGGTGTCGGGCTGCATCATGATGCGCGTCTGCCACCTCGACACGTGCCCGGTCGGCGTCGCTACCCAGAACCCCGAGCTGCGCAAGCGGTTCGACGGGCGGCCGGAGTACGTCGTCAACTTCATGCGCTTCCTCGCGCAGGAGGTCCGCGAATACCTGGCGCAGCTGGGCTTCCGCACGCTCGCCGAGGCCGTCGGGCACGCCGAACTGCTCGACGCCGACGACGCGATCCGGCACTGGAAGACCGAGGGGCTCGACCTCACGCCGATCTTCGCGATGCCGCAGCTGCCCCCGGGCACCGCGCGGCACCGGACCAAGTCCCAGGAACACGGCCTGGAGAAGGCGCTGGACAACACCCTCATCCAGCTGTGCGAGGGTGCGCTGCGCTCGGGCGACAAGGTGCGCCTCGATCTTCCGGTGCGCAACGTGAACCGCACGGTCGGCACCATGCTCGGCTACGAGCTGACCAAGGCGTGGGGCGGCGAAGGCCTGCCGGACAACACGATCGACGTCACGCTCACCGGATCAGCGGGCCAGAGCTTCGGCGCGTTCGTGCCGAAGGGAATCACGCTGCGGCTGATCGGCGACGCGAACGACTACTTCGGCAAGGGGCTCTCCGGCGGGCGGCTGACGCTGAAGCCGGACCCGACGGCCCCGTTCAAGGCCGAGGAGAACATCATCGCGGGCAACGTGATCCTCTACGGGGCCACGGCGGGCGAGATCTTCGTGCGCGGCATCGTCGGCGAGCGGTTCGGAGTGCGCAACTCCGGCGCGGTGGCGGTCGTCGAAGGCGTCGGCGACCACGGCTGCGAGTACATGACCGGCGGCAAGGTCGTCGTGCTCGGCCGGATCGGCCGCAACTTCGCGGCGGGCATGTCCGGCGGCGTCGCCTACGTGCTCGACTTGCCGCGCGGACGGGTCAACCCGGAGATGGTCGACATCGATCCCCTCGACGACGCCGACCGCGCCTTCCTGCGGGATGCCGTGGAACGCCACTTCGCCGAGACCGAGTCGGCCGTCGCGAAGGACCTCCTCACCGAGTGGGAGGACGCGGTCGGGCGGTTCGGGAAGGTCATGCCCAAGGACTTCAAGCGCGTGCTCAAGGCCCGCGAGGCGGCGGAAAGGGAAGGTCGCGACGTGGACACCGCAATCATGGAGGCGGCACATGGGTGACCCGAAGGGGTTCATGACCACCCCGCGGGAGCTGCCCGCGCGCAGACCGGTGGACCTGCGCCTGCAGGACTGGCGTGAGGTCTATGAGGACTTCGAGCACCACCTGGTGGAGAAGCAGGCGGGGCGCTGCATGAACTGCGGCATCCCGTTCTGCCACCAGGGCTGCCCGTTGGCCAACCTCATCCCGGAGTGGAACGACCTCGTCTACCGCCAGGACTGGCGCGAGGCCACGGAGCGGCTGCACGCCACCAACAACTTCCCCGAGTTCACCGGCACCCTCTGCCCCGCGCCGTGCGAGGCCGCCTGCGTGCTGGCGATCAACTCCGACGCCGTCACGATCAAGCAGGTCGAGATCGAGATCGTCGACCGGGCGTGGGAAGAGGGCTGGGTGCCGCCGCAGAAACCGGCGACGCGCACCGGCAAGAAGGTGGCGGTGGTCGGGTCGGGACCCGCGGGTCTCGCCGTGGCCCAGCAGCTCACCCGCGTCGGGCACGACGTCGTGGTCTTCGAGCGCGCCGACCGCATCGGCGGCCTGCTGCGCTACGGCATCCCCGAGTTCAAGATGGAGAAGTCCCGGCTGGACCGGCGACTGGCGCAGATGCGTGAAGAGGGCACGGTCTTCCGCGCTTCGGTCGACGTCGGCACGGACGTCACCGCGGAGCAGTTGCAGGCGGACTTCGACGCGGTCGTCCTCGCAGGCGGGGCCACGGCGTGGCGGGACCTGCCCGCGAAGGGCCGCGAGGTCGACGGCGTCTACCAGGCGATGGAGTTCCTGCCGTGGGCCAACCACGTGCAGCACGGCGACCTCGACGCCCCTCCGGTCACCGCAGAGGGCAAGCACGTCGTCATCATCGGCGGCGGTGACACGGGCGCCGACTGCCTGGGCACCTCGCACCGGCAGGGCGCCGCGTCGGTCACCCAGCTGGAGATCATGCCGACACCCCCCGAGCGGCGCACCGACGGGATGCCGTGGCCGACCTACCCGACGGTCTACCGCGTCTCGTCGGCCCACGAGGAGGGCGGCGAGCGGCTGTACTCGGTGAACACCACCGAGTTCGTCGCCGACGCAGAGGGCAAGCTGGCCGCCATCCGGGTCGTCGAGGTCGAGCGGGACGCGGGCGGTCGCTTCGTGCCGGTCGAGGGCACGGAGCGCGAGCTGCCCGCCCAGCTGGTGCTGCTCGCGATGGGCTTCGTCGGCCCCGAGAAGGGCAAGCTGCTCTCCGACCTGCAGGTGCAGCTCGACGAGCGGGGCAACGTCGCCCGCGACCAGAGCTACATGACCAGCGTCGAGGGCGTCTTCTCGGCGGGTGACATGGGCCGCGGCCAGAGCCTCGTCGTGTGGGCGATCGCGGAGGGCCGGGCGGCGGCGGCGGGCGTCGACGCGTACCTCACCGGCCGCACCGTGCTCCCCCGCCCGGTCAACCCGACGGACCGCCCCATCACCTGACGGTGTGCCGGGCGGCCCGCACACACCGTGCGGGGCTCGCACACACCCCCC
>DASWUV010000174.1:0-7277 GCA_036401495.1 Pseudonocardia sp.
GCGCTCGCGCCCGCGCTCCAGGCGGTGTGGATCTCGGTGGGGGTGAACGCGCCGGGATAGCTCGCGATGCCGCGCCGCGCGGCCGCCTCGATCACCGCGGGCACGACGGAGGGTGAGACGACGAAGCGCGCGCCCGCGTCGACGGCGCGGTCCACCTCCTCCGCGGTGAGGACGGTGCCCATCCCGAGGTCGGTGCCTGCGGGCACCTTCGTGGCAAGGCGTTCGACGACCTCGAGAGCGCCCTTAGTGGTCAGCGTGAGCTCGAGGCTGCGGATGCCGTTGTCCAGGAGCACGTCCACCACCGCCTCGGCCCGAGCGGCGTTCTCGGCGCGCAGGATCGCGACGATGCGCGTCGTCACCAGTGCCTCGCTCATCGGCACCCGCGGCGGCGCGGACGGGGGAAGGTCGGCTGCACTCATCCTCAAGCTTCCCTTCGAGTCTGCTGTGCTGACTGCGGAGCCGGACGACCCAGATGACACCGTAACGGTCCTCGAGCGTGCCGCGGTGGCCTCACCGCCGGGTGCGATCCAGGCGGATGCGGACGGCGAGGCCTGCGCACAGGATGACCGCGACGCCACCGAGGAGGGTCGGCCAGGTCAGCTCCTCGTGCAGCAGCAGAGCGGCCCACATGATGGTGAGGACGGGCTGGACCAGCTGGACTTGGCTGACCTGCGCGATGGGGCCGATGGCCAGGCCGCGGTACCAGGCGAAGAAGCCGAGGAACATGCTGACCACGGCGAGGTAGGCGAACGCCGCCCATTCGACCCCTGTCGCGGCAGGGGGTCGATTGATCAGCGAGAGGGCCGCGAGGGCGAGCATCAACGGCGCGGCCAGCACCAGGGCCCACGACACGGTCTGCCACGAACCGAGCTCGCGGGCGAGCAGCCCGCCTTCGGCGTACCCGATGGCGGCCGCGACGACCGCGCCGAACAGCAGCAGGTCCGACCAGTGCAGCGTCCCGAGCCCGCCGCTCTGCAGCGAGGCGAACCCCAAGGCGAACACGGCCCCGAGCCCAGCCGCGATCCAGAACGACGCGGGCGGCCGCTCCTTGCTGCGCAGAACGGCGGTGACCGCGGTCGCGGCGGGCAACAGCGCGATGACCACCGCGCTGTGCCCTGCCGGAGCGGTCATCAGCGCGTACGAGGTCAGCAGCGGGAAGCCCACGACGACACCGGCCGCCACCACGGCCAGCCGCCTCCACTGAGTGCGCGTCGGTGGGCGCTGCCTGGTGAGGACGAGTGCGGCGGCGGCCAAGGACGCGGCGATGACGGCCCGTCCCGAGCCGATGAACAGGGGGGACAGCCCGCCCACGGCGATGCGCGTGAACGGCACGGTGAACGAGAACGCCGCCACGCCGAGCAGGCCCCAGCCGAGACCAGCCCGCGCAGGCAGTAACGTTGGCCTCGCGAGATGAGTAACGCTATCCTCGTTATTCATGTCCGAGGATAGCACTGCCCGGATCGTGGCCGGTCTGCGAACGTGGATCGCCCAAGCGCCTGCGGGCGCGCGGGTCCCGTCGAACCGGGCGCTGAGCGCCGACTACGGAGCCAGTCCGGTCACCGTGCAGAAGGCGATGCGGACGCTGAGCCTGCAGGGGTTGATCGAGAGCAGACCGGGGGTCGGGACCTTCGTCCGCGCCGTCCGCGTCGCCCGCCCGCTGGACTACGGCTGGCAGACCGGCGCGCTGGGGCTGTCCGCGACCCGCCTTCCCGCCCTGCCCACGGCGATGCGGACCGGCGCCGACGACGCGATCGGACTGCACGCGGGCTACCCCGACCGCAGCCTGTTGCCTGTGCGGCTGGTGCGGGCGGCACTGGCCCGCGCGGCCCGCAGCGACGCGGCCGTCTCCCGGTCAGCGGCAGCGGGGCTCCCGCAACTGCAGGCGTGGTTCGCCACCGAGCTGGCCGAGACCGCTCCGGCGGGCGTCACCCCGCCGACGGCCCGCGACGTCGTGATCGTGCCGGGCAGCCAGAGCGGGCTCAGCTCGATCTTCCGAGCGCTCGTCGGGGCAGGCGAAACGCTGCTGCTCGAGTCCCCCACCTACTGGGGCGCCATCCTGGCCGCGGCGCGTGCGGGCGTGCACGTCGTCCCCGTCCCCAGCTCGATCGACGGGCCCGACCCCGACGAGCTCGACCGCGCCTTCGAGCGCACCGGTGCCCGCGTCTTCTACGCCCAGCCGCACTTCGCCAACCCCACCGGCGCCGAGTGGCCCGCCGCCCACGCACGGCAGATCCTCGACGTCGTCCGCAGGCACGGCGGGTTCCTCATCGAGGACGACTGGGCCCACGACCTCGGCATCGACACCACCGCCCAGCCGCTGGCCGCCCACGACGACGCAGGCCATGTCGTCTACCTGCGGTCACTGACCAAGACGGTCTCGCCGTCGGTCCGCGTCGCCGCGGTGATCGCCCGTGGCCCCGCCCGCGACCGCATCCTCGCCGACCGCGGCGCCGAGTCGATGTACGTGAGCGACCTGCTGCAGGCCGCGGCCCTCGACGTCGTCACCCAACCCGGCTGGCGGACCCACCTGCGCGCCCTGCGACAGCACCTGCGCGCCCGCCGCGACCTGCTCGTCGACAGCCTGGCCGCGCACACGGCACACGCTCACCTCGCCCACATACCCCGCGGCGGCCTGAACCTCTGGGCCCGACTGCCCGACGACACCGACCTCGACCGGCTCACCCGCGACTGCGAGGGCGACGGCGTCCTCATCGCGCCCGGCACCGAATGGTTCCCCGCCGAACCCTCCGGCCCCTTCATCCGCCTCAACTACTCCGGCCCCGACCCCGGCCGCTTCCCCGACGCCGCACGCGTCATCGGCGCCGCCCTCGCCCGACAACACGGCTGACCCCGGGGAGGCAGCACCGTGGTGACGGGCCTACCGGGTCGATTCGTTACCGGCGTCAGCGCCAGAACTCAGCGAGCTGCTCGGCAAGCGCACTGCCTTGGTCGTAACCGGCCTTCGCGGCGGGCAGGCGGGTCGACGGGTCCAACGCGTTGACGCCGAACAGTTCGCGGGAACTGCTCTCCGGGAAGACGGTCTCGACTCTGCTGCCGCACGCGCGCAGTTCGTCGACCTGTGCGGCGAGATGGGTGCCCCAGGCCTGCGGCATCCGTGATCTGCCGCCGAATGGTGACAGCACCAGCACCCGCCCATATCCGGCGGCGAGATCCGCATTCTCGTTGGCTCGGTACCCGCCGTCGACGTATCGGTGGTCGCCGACGCGGTAGGGCGGGAAGGCGCCGAACCCGTTGGCCGTGCTGGCGGCGACGGCGTCCACCAAGTCGACGCCGCTGTGTCGGTCGAACACGACCGGTTCACCGGTATGGGCATCGACAGCCACGATCTGCACCGGTTGTTGCGGCCAGTGCTGACCGGGCAGGCGAGCGGCGACGACAGCGCGCCGCCGCGCTTGGGCGGCGTTGTCCGACGTCGCATCCGTCTCGAGCGCCGCCGCACCCATCTTGCGGCGCATGTCGGCCGGGTTCTCAGCGGCACGGATGATGTCGTTCGTCGTCTCCATGTAGGCGGCCGCCGACATCGGACTATGTCCGCGGTCGAATCCGACGGGAGCAGTCCGCGGCTGGAGCGCAGCGGCGGCAAGGATGTCGGCGAACAGTTCGGCCGGTCGCGTCGTGCTGGTTATCTGGGCTGCGGCCGTCGCTCCGGCCGACGTCCCGACGATCAGATCGGCGTCGGTCACATCCAGCCCGCAGGCCAACAGGCCTGCGATGACGCCGATCTCCCAGGCGTTGCCTGCCGCTCCGCCACCACCGAGGACCAACGCGCGCTCCCGCGCGCCGCGCGCCCGCGTAATGGCGTCGACTTGCTGGTCGGATGTCGGCCGATCGCGGTGGGCCGCCGTCGAGCTGATGTGCACAGATGAAGAAGGGTTCGTATTCATGGGAGTCGCCTTTCGCGAATTGCCTGTCGGGCGCTCCCGGCGGCGACTACCTCAGTCGCGCGATCGTGGACTGCAGGGGAGCACCCACTGTGGACACTGCGTTCACGGGTCTCACCTCCTGCCGAGGAATCACGATCGCCGAGACGCTAGCGCGCATGCGACACGACGCGCAATCGACATCTGCCCCAGCCGGCGCCATGATCGTCGGACCAGGGACATGGGCTGCGCAGGCGCAGCCCACGTCCCGATCTCGGTGATCACGCTCCTTGACAGGACATGCTGGTCGCCTAGTGTCAGGGCTTCTCGATGAGCCTCGGTGGGAGTGGACGTGCGGGCTGGACGGGTCGGGCTCGCGGCGGCGCCGCGGTCGCGCTGGTCGCGCCGCCACGTCGACCTGTGCCGCACCCAGGCCGCGCTCTGTTCCTAACCCTCCGACGCCTCTGCGTCCGGACACGGCCCCACCTCGACCGGACCGGTCGATTGCTGCGGTCCGCGCGCGTCGCCGCGCGCCCCCAATTCGCTATTCGAAGGAGAATCCGTGCGCCGCATGTTCCTCACCGCAGTCGCTGCACTGCTGGCCGCCATGTCGGTCGTCAGCTGCAGCAGTGGCTCCGACGCAGGCACGCTGAGGGTCGGGACCGAGGGCACCTACCCGCCGTTCAGCTTCCAGGGCAACGACGGCAAGCTCACCGGATACGACATCGAGGTCGTGCAGGCCGTCGGGGCCAAGTTGGGCAAGACCGTCGAGTTCGTGCAGACCCCCTTCGACTCGATCTTCGCGGGACTGGAGGCGAAGCGGTTCGACCTGATCGCCAACCAGGTGACGATCAACGACGCCCGCAAGGCCAAGTACGACCTCTCCGAGCCCTACACCGTGTCCGAGGGCGTGATCGTCACCCGCTCCGACAACACCGACATCACCAGCCTCGCGGGGCTGAAGGGCAAGACCACCGCTCAGTCGTCGACGAGCAACTGGGCTGACGTCGCCCGGGGCGCGGGGGCGAAGGTGGAGGCCGTGGAGGGTTTCGTGCAGGCCGTGCAGCTGCTCAAGGACGGCCGGGTCGACGCCACGGTGAACGACACGCTCGCGGTCGGTGCTTACCAGAAGACCACCAACGACACCGGCGTGAAGGTCGCGGGCACCACCGGCGACACCAGCGACCAGGCGTTCGCGGCGCGCAAGGACAGCGGTCTGATCGCGCAGGTCAACACGGCGCTGGACCAGTTGCGGGCCGACGGCACGCTCAAGCAGCTCTCGGAGAAGTACTTCGGATCCGACGTGAGCGGGAAGTAGGTGGACTCTGCGACCTGGGAGCTGATCGGGCGCAACCTCTGGCCGATGTTGGTGGCCACGATCACCCAGACCATCCCGCTGGCGGCCATCAGCTTCGTGTTCGGGCTGGTGATCGCGCTGTTCGTGGCGTTGGCCCGCCTCTCCACAATCAGGCCGATCGCGGCCGCGGCCCGGGTCTACATCTCCCTCATCCGCGGCACGCCGTTGTTGGTCCAGCTGTTCATCGTGTTCTACGCGCTGCCGCAGATCGGGCTCGTGATCGACCCGTTCCCGGCGGCGGTGTTCGCGTTCAGCCTGAACGTCGGTGGCTACGCGGCCGAGGTGATCAGGGCGGCGATCCTGAGCATCCCGAAAGGGCAGTGGGAGGCGGCGGAGACCATCGGCATGGGCTACACGACCACCTTGCAGCGCGTGATCCTGCCGCAGGCGGCGCGCACTGCGGTACCGCCGCTGTCGAACACGTTGATCTCGCTGGTCAAAGACACCTCGCTGGCGTCGACGATCCTGGTGACCGAGCTGCTGCGGGTGGCGCAGCTGGCGGCGGCCCCGACGTTCGACTTCTTCGCGCTCTACGGGGTGGCCGCCGTCTACTACTGGGTCATCTGTCTGATCCTGTCGTTCGCGCAGAACCGGTTGGAAGCTCGGCTCGAGAGGTACGTGGCGCGATGAGTGAGCTTGCGATCGAATCGTCGACAGAGCCCGACCTCCTGACCGTGCGGGGCGTCCGCAAGGCGTTCGGTGAACTCGCGGTCCTGCGCGACATCTCGTTCGCCGTGCCCGCAGGCACGGTGACCGTGGTGATCGGTCCGTCGGGTTCGGGCAAGACGACGGTGTTGCGCACGCTCAACGCCCTGGACCGGGCCGACGCAGGCGTGATCGGCATCGGTGACGTCTCGGTCGACTTCAGCCAACCCGTTGACCGTGCAACGCTGGCCCGCTTTCGCGCCCAGAGCGGAATGGTGTTCCAAGCCCACAACCTGTTCCCGCACAGGACGGTGCTGCAGAACATCATCGAAGGCCCGGTGATCGTCCAGAAGCGGCCGAAGGCCGAGGCGATCGACGACGCGCGGCGACTGCTGGAGCAGGTGGGGTTGGGGCAGAAGGCCGACCAGTTCCCTTATCAGCTCTCCGGTGGCCAACAGCAACGGGTCGGGATCGCCCGCGCGCTGGCGCTCAAGCCCAAGCTGATGCTGTTCGACGAACCGACCTCGGCGCTCGATCCGGAGCTCGTCGGGGACGTGCTGCGGGTGATCAGGGACCTGGCCGCCGACGGCTGGACGATGGTGATCGTCACGCATGAGATCAGGTTCGCCCAGCAGGTGGCCGACCAGGTGCTCTTCATCGAGGATGGGGTGGTGCTGGAGTCCGGGCCGCCCGCGCAGGTCCTGGGTGCGCCGTCGGAAGCGCGCACCAGGCAGTTCCTCCAGCGCATCCTGGACCCGATCTAGTCCGAGCGGCCCGGACGTCGGTGTCGGGTAGCAGGACGGGCGTGGCGTCCGGCCGCGGCGCGCCGCACAGGCCGGTTGGTCCCGTGCGGCGCGCGATGCGTGCTCGGCCTCAGCCTCCGGTGGGGGTCGTCCCGTCCGGCCGATCTCCGTCCGGCCGGTCCGGGGTCGGCGCAGTGGCCGCTCCGACGCGCAGGGCGTGCGGGTCGATCTCGCCCTCGATCTCGCCACTGACCTCGGCGACCTGCTCCGAGGCCCGCAGCTCGCCCACGATCTCGGCCTGGCGGGCGTCGGTGAGCTTGTAGAGCAGCAGCAGAACCGCGGCGGCGATCAGGAACGCGATGCACGGGTACAGCGTTTGGAGCGCCTTGATCCCGAGCAGGGTGCCGGGGGTCTGCGCGGCGTTCGCGACGTAGCCGACGAGGCTCAGCCCGAAGCCTGCGAGGCCGCCCGCAATGGACTGCGCGATCTTGCGGGAGAAGTTGAACATCGAGTAGGTGATGCCCTCGCGACGCTTGCGGGTGCGCCATTGTCCGTAGTCGATGACGTCGGAGACCATCGCCCAGACGATGCCGTTGGGGATGGCGACCCCGATGAACGACAGTGCCAGCAGGATCGTGAACCCGACGGTGG
>DASWUV010000175.1:0-2275 GCA_036401495.1 Pseudonocardia sp.
GCTGGGATGGCTGCGGTCGCGCCGGACGATCTCCAGCCACTCGCGCGTGAGCAGCTCGACCGCCCGCGCGGAGAACTCGTACGCGGCGGCGGTCTCGCCCCAGACCAGCAACCCGAGCCGGTCGGCCCAGAACAGGAAGCGGGGGTCTTCGACCTTCTGGTGGAGGCGGACCGCGTTGAACCCGAGCTCCTTGATCAGCTCGACCTCGCGCCGCAGCGCGCCCGCGCTCGGCGCCGCGAGGTGCGTGTCGGGCCAATAGCCCTGCTCCAGGACCGACCGCACGTAGTAGGGCCTGCTGTTGAGCAGGAACCGACCGCGACCGACCGCTGCCGTCCGCAGCCCGAGGTAGCTGTCGACCTCGTCGAGCACGGCCCCGTCTGCGCGGACGACGACCCGCGCGTCGACGAGCGCGGGGTGCTCGGGGCTCCAGAGCAGCCGGGCGCGGTCCTGGCCGTTGGCCAGGGCGGGCAGCGCGATGTCGACGGCGGCCCGTGGCCCGTCGACCCGCGTGGTGACCGCGGCGAGCACCTCGTCGCCGATCGAGAGCTCGATGGTGACGAACACGGGCTCGACCGGGCGTGCGGAGAGGGTCAGCTCGGCGCGGACGCCTGCCCCTGCCGGGTCGGTGGTCCAGGCGAGGTCGACCACGTGCTGGGGCGGCACCGACTCGGCCCACACCGTCTGCCAGATCCCGGTGGTCCGGTGGTACCAGATGCCGTGGGGTTCGAGTTCCCAGTCCTGCTTGCCACGGGGCTGTGCGGGGTCGTGGGGGTCGTCCTCAGCTCGCACCACCAGAAGGTGTGCGCGGTCCGCGTCGCCGTCGAGCAGGTGGGTCACGTCCACCGTGAACGGGGTCTGGCCGCCGACGTGCTCGCCGACGGGAACCCCGTCGAACCACACGCGGGCCGCATGGTCGACCGCACCGAAGTGGATCAGGCTGAGCAGGCCGGGCACCACACCGAGGTCACGCTCCGTGACGGCGCGGCGGTACCAGACCACAGCGTGGAAGCCGTTGTCGTAAATCCCCGAGGCCGACGACTCCGGAGGGAAGGGAACCTGGATCTCGCGGTCGAAAGGAGCGCCGCCTGCCTGGTCGTACCAGCGGTCGCGCAGGCCACGGCCGTCGTCGTCGTGGGCGAAGCGCCACGGCCCGTCCAGGACGGCCCAGTCCGCCCGGATCATCTGGGGCCGCGGGTGGGTGCCATCCTGCAGTGATGCCTTCACCGGCTGCTCCTTTGCGAGAATCGGGATCGGGGACGGCGACAGTGAGCGCGAGGGAGGTGACTGTGCCCGTTCGAATGCGCGACGTGGCCGAGCGCGCAGGCGTCTCGGTGCGCACGGTGTCGAACGTGGTCAGCGGCTACATCCACGTCAGCGCGGCCACCAGGGAACGGGTCCAGCAGGCGCTCGACGACCTCGGCTATGAGATGAACGTCGCGGCCAAGAGCCTGAAGTCGGGGCGCACCGGCATCGTCGCCCTCGCGTTGCCCGACCTCGTGACCCCCTACTTCGCCGAGCTCGCCCACGCCGTCGTCCGGGCGGCCGAACGCAGGCGGTGGACTGTGCTCATCGAGATCACCGGCGGCGTCCGGGACCACGAGCTGAAGGTCATCACGGGTGGGCGCACGCACCTGACCGACGGGGTCCTGCTCAGCCCCATCGCGCTGACGTCGGAGCCTCCTGTGCGGCCACGCCCTGACGTGCCGCTGGTGCTGCTGGGCGAGCACGAGCTCGACGCGCACTTCGACCACGTCGGCATCGACAACGTGGCCGCGGCGCGCACCGCCGTCGGGCACCTGCTCGACCTCGGCCGCCGTCGCGTCCTGGCTCTCGGCGTGGCCGAGGCGCTGCCCGCCGCGGGCCCCCGTCTCCAGGGCTACCTCGACGCGCACACCGAGCGGGGACTGAAGCCCCTCAAGCGTTTCCGCGTGTCGGCCCCGATCTGGACCCGTTCGGCAGGCGCGGCCGGGATCGACCGCGCTCTCGACGCGGCCGGACCGCCGCCGGACGCCGTGTTCGCGTTCAACGACACACTGGCGTTGGGCGCGATGCGGGCCGTGCTGCGCCGCGGCCTGCGCATCCCCGAGGACCTCGCGATCGTGGGGATCGACGACGTCGCCGAGGCGGAGTTCACCACTCCCCCGCTGAGCTCCATCGCCCCCGACCTGGACGAGATCGCGCGGTGCGCGCTCGAGCTGCTGGACGAGCAGATCACCGCAGGCATCGACAGCAGGCCGCATCGGGAGGTGGTGACCGGCTACCGGCTGGCCGCCAG
>DASWUV010000176.1:0-3148 GCA_036401495.1 Pseudonocardia sp.
GTGGTGGGCGATACAAGGATTGAACTTGTGACCTCTTCCGTGTCAAGGAAGCGCTCTCCCACTGAGCTAATCGCCCGAGGCGGAGGCGGGAATCGAACCCGCGTACAGGGCTTTGCAGGCCCTTGCCTAAGCCACTCGGCCACTCCGCCGGCAGTTGGATACCGGAACCCCGGCAGAGGCTGGAGGCCCGACTGTGGAATCCGAGCGGACGACGGGATTCGAACCCGCGACCCTCACCTTGGCAAGGTGATGCGCTACCAGCTGCGCTACGTCCGCGTGTGCAGCGTTACCGCTGCGGCGATGGGAACAACCCTAGCCCAGACCGGCCCCTGCCTCCACACCGCCCCCCGACGGGCGGGCGGAGCTTGGGGATCAGTCGTGCGCCGACTCGTTGAGCAGGTCGGCAAGCGCCATGTCGAAGTCGAGCCATGAGTACTCCGAGCCTGCAGGGACAGCCTCGAAGGTGCGGAACAGGAAGTCGCCCAGCGTCGTCGCACAGGTGGTGAAGACGGCGTGGCCCGACGGTGAGGAAAGCTCCAACTGCACCTTGGCCGGAGTGCCTGCCACCGGCTGCACCTTCACGTCGCCCGTTCCCGACGGCCCGATGAGGCCGCCGTGCAGGAGGTCGCGGGCGAACACCCACTCGACCGAGCTGCTGCCGGTACGGAACAGCGCTCGGACCGCGTAGGGGTCGCGGCTGTGATAGGTCAGGTCGACCTTGACGGGGACCGCCGCAGAATCCTGGGAGGTCAGTTCGAACACTGCCGGTGAGCAGATGACCGTGTGCTCGTCGCGCATCGTACGTCCTCTTTCGTGGTCCCGCCGTGGTTCGTCATGCGGAAAAACGACCGTGTGGCGAAGATGTGACGGGTCGGGGGACACGGAACCCCCTGCTGTTCCCTGATATCACTCAGACGGGCCAGCGTGTTACATCCAGCCGCTCGTGCCGCGCGTCACGCATGACCGGTTGGTACTAGCCTGAACCGGTCGCCCACCCTCGGCGAACACCAGACGTGAGGATCTCAGTGGTGGACGGAGTTGCCGAGCCCGATACGCCGGACCGGCGCGCGCCACAGTCACGTCCTACAGCGACGCGACGGGGACCCGATCCCGCCGACGAGCAGGCCATCCAGCGGGTCGTCGCAGGCGATCAGCGTGCGCTGGGCCAGCTGTACGACCGCTGGGCCCGCCCCGCGTTTTCCCTGGCCAGACGGCTGTGCGCGGATGACGGGCTGGCCGAGGACGTCGTACAGGAGGTCTTTCTCGCCTTCTGGCGCGACCCGAGCCGCTTCGACTCCTCGCGAGGTGCGTTCGGCAGTTGGTTGCTGACGCTCGTCCATCACAAAGCGGTCGACGCCGTGCGCCGCGAGAGCGCGATCCGCCGTCGCACCGTGCCCGCCGCTGAGGACGGCGAGGAGTGGTCGACGGCGCCGGGCCCCGGCGCCGACCAGGCCGCGCTCGGAGCCGTCGTCGCAGGCCAGGTCCGCGATGCGCTGGGCCGTTTGCCCGCCGAACAACGGGAAGCGCTCGCCCTCGCCTATTACGGTGGATATACGCAGCGCGAAGTAGCGACGTTGACGGGCGTGCCGCTCGGAACCGTCAAATCGCGGATGTTCACCGGCGTTCAGCGACTACGGAGCGTATTGGGTCCCCTTTTGGGTGATTTTGCCTCGGACATCGGCGGAGGTGCTCGATGACCGAACCGCGTACCCAGTGCACCCGCACCGAGCAAGCGGTGGGTTGGGCTCTGCACGCCCTCGAGCCCGACGAGGAGATGGACGTCGAGCTCCACGTGCCGACGTGCCCGGACTGCCGTGCCGCGGTCCATGACACGGAGGCAGTGATGACCAGCCTGGCGACCGCCGTCGAGCAGGTAGATCCGCCTGCCCGACTGCGTGCCTCGATCCTCGAAGCCGCCGCAGCTACACCTCAGGTGCCTCTGCGGCGCCTCGAGGCAACGCCCGCCCCGCCCCCCCGTCATCGCGCGAGCAGTGCTCCGGCAGGCGGCTCTGCCCCCGCACGACCGAGCCGGGGAGGTCGTCGGTGGTCGGCCCCCCGCCGTCTCGTCGCGGCTGCGGCGGCCTTGGCCGCGGTCGTGGTCATCGGCGGTCTCGGCGCCCGAACCATCCAGCTACAGCAACAGCTGGAGTCCGCCAACGCGCAGACGGTGAGTACCGAGGATCTCGTGCGACAGCTCGCCCGTCCCGGCGTATCCCACGCGCTGCTCGCCAAGACCGACGGCACCGCCGTGGCCGCTGTCGTCCTGGCCGGCGGCAAGAGGAACCTCTACACGCTCGGCCTGGGCCCCAACGCCAACGACCACACCTACGTCCTGTGGGGCATCAAGGACCCGTCGTCGGCACCTCAGCCGCTCGGGGCTTTCGACGTGGCACCACGGGACTCGGGCATGCAGGTAGTGGGCGCTGCCGGAGAAGACGCCTTCGGGGCCTACGCAATCTCGTTGGAGCCCGGCCGGACGCCGCCCGCCTCACCGACCGACGTCATCGCTTCGGGGGCCCTGCAGACCTGAGGCCCTCGCTCTGGGGGACGGACGGTGCGGTATCGTCGTCAGCGCTCGGGCGATTAGCTCAGGGGGAGAGCGCTTCGTTCACACCGAAGAGGTCACTGGTTCGATCCCAGTATCGCCCACCAGCATTACCGCAGGTCAGCCCCGGTGAATCCGGGGTTAACCTGTTTTTTGTGCCCGTTCGACGTGTCAGCGTGGCGTACTGAACGGGGCCTGACCGGCTCGATCGGCCGAGGCCGCGGGGCGTCGGGATGGGCGCGAGCCGGTCCACCTCGTTTGCCACCGGCCGGTCCACGCGAACGCGCTACTGCCCACTCGCCGCCTGCTCGGATACGCTGGCTTCTTCGTGATCGTTTGCTGAGGGGATGACGCAATGCGGGAGACGGACCTGGCGGCCGAAGACGTCTCAGCCCTCAACGACATGCTCCGCAACATGGAGGCCAGTTGGGCTCGTGGTGACGGCGCGGGCTACGCGGCAGACTTCACCGATGACGCTCGCTACGTCACCGCGTCAGGAACGCGGGCCGTCGGCCGACAGGACATCGCAGCCACGCATCAGAAGATTTTTGATTCCGCGTTCCGGGGCACAACCCTCGGCGTCAGCTATCCGGTCGAACTGCA
>DASWUV010000177.1:0-56352 GCA_036401495.1 Pseudonocardia sp.
CACGCTCGGGTCGACGCCGAAGATCGCCGCGATCTGGCCCATCGGCCGCCCCTGCTCGACGTGCACCAGGGAGAACAGCACTCCGAGGTCGAGCAGCGTCAGATCCTGGGCGGTCTTGACGTCCGTCTCGACGGTGTTCAAGACATTGATCATGGAAATGAAGACGGCGCGCCAGAGCGCGGCGTCGGCGTCGTGCTCGTCGCGCCCGGCCATCCCGGCAGCGTAGCCCGTCCTTGCGATTTCACGGATCACCTTCTAGGTTCGCGTCCATCACTTGAAATTCCAAGTTTTTGACTGTGGCGAGAACAGGGAGCGCGACGATGATCGCTATCACCGCGGCAGGCGGGAACGTCGGCCGCCCGCTGACCCGACTGCTCCTCGACGCAGGCGTCGCCGCGCGACTGCTGGTACGGGACGCCGCCCGGGACGACGCAGGCCGGGGCTTGCTCGAGGCCGTCACCGCCGATCTCGACGATCCCGAGCACATGACGAGCGCCCTCACCGGGGTGTCGCGGCTGTTCCTGCTGTCCCCGGGCCCCGACACCCCGCGACAGGACGCCATCGCGATCACCGCCGCCCGCGCGGCGGGCGTCGAGCAGGTCGTGTTGCTGTCCTCCCTGGGGGTCGAGGTCGGCGGCGTCGGCGGCGGCCGGGCCCACGAGCCGGGGGAGCAGGCCCTGGCCACGTCCGGGCTCCCGGCGACCGTGCTGCGGCCGAGCGAGTTCATGACCAACACGCTGCGCTGGCTGCCCGAGATCACCGCAAACTCCACCGTGTCGGTCCCCAGCGGCGGCGGCGCGGTCGGGTTCGTCGACCCGGCGGACATCGCGGCGGTCGCGTTCGCCGCGCTCACCACCGGCGACCACGACGGCCGCACCTACCGGCTCACCGGACCCGCCACCCTGACCGTCGCCGACGCCGCCGCGCAGATCGGTGCCGCGCTCGGCAAGGCCGTGGAGCACCGTGACGTGACCGATGCGGAGTTCCGGGACGGCGCCGAACGGGCGCACCTGCCCGCCGCGATGATCGAGACGCTCTCGGAGTACTACGCGGCGGTCAAGCAGGACCGGATGGCGATCCTGAGCTCCGACGTCGAGACCGTCACCGGACAGCCCGCCACCCCGTTCGCCGACTGGGCGGCCACCGCTCTGGGCGCCGGATCGGCGGCCTGAGCGCGGCAGGCCGCGGTCATCGGAACGAGAACTGCTCGGCGTGCAGGTGGTCGCGCGCCACGCCGTAGCGGCGCAGGCCGCGGTTCAGGGCCTCGGTCATCGTGGCGGGTCCACACAGGAACACGTGCCGGTCCGCGACGCGCCCGTCGATCGCCGCGACGACCGCAGCGGCGGTGAGCCGCGGCTGGCTGTCAGTGAACACGGTGTGCAGGCGCAGGCCCGGGATGCGGCCGACGGCCGCGGTCATCTCGGGCAGGTAGTGGGCGTCGGCGGGGGAGGACGCGCTGTAGAAGAAGTCGATCGCGTCGTGGCGGGCGGACGCCGGGTCGTCAAGCCACGCCAGGAACGGCACCACGCCGAGCCCGCCTGCGATCCACACCTGCCGGTCGCCGCCAAGCGTGTGGTCGAACATGCCGTAGGGGCCGGTGACCCGGGCAGGCACGCCGGGCCGCAGCTGGTCGTGCAGCCGCCGCGTGTCCGCGCCCCGGGCCCGGATCAGCAGCCGCAGCTCGCCGCCCGGCCCGGTTCCGGCCACCGAGAACGGGTGCTCGCGCCCGGCTCCCGGACCGCCGACGGCGAGGAAGACGAACTGCCCGGCCCGCGGCGTGAGCGGCAGGCCCCCGGGCTCCAGCACCAGTTCCAGACTGGTGTCGTCGGGTCGGGTGACCACGGCCACCTGGTAGTCGGCAGCGGGCGCCGCGCGGCGCATCACCAGTTCCGCATACAGGTAGGCGGCCATGCCCGTCGCACCGACCACGCCGAACACGACCTGCAGCAGCACTGAGGAGGCGAGCACCCGGTCGAGCAGCAGCCCGTGCACGATGCCGATGGCCACGAACAACCCGGTCATCCGGTGGGCCGACAACCACCGCTCGTACGACAGCCGCAGCAGCCGCGCGGCCCGCGGGACCGAGACCACGACGAGCACGATCAGCCCGATCGCGGACCCGACGCCGAGAGCCAGCCCGAGCGGGCCCGCCTGCTCGTCGGGAGCGGCGTCGAGCAACAGCTTGTGCGGGACCAGCAGCGCCACCCCGGCGATCGCAGTGCGCTTGTGCCACAGGTACATCCGGTCCAGCCCGCCGAACCACGGCTCCAGAACCCGGGCCCGAGTCGCGACGAGCAGCGAGCAGCACATCACATATATCGCCTCGACCCCGGCGACCTCGCCCCAGAAGTAGGCGTCGGCCAGCCCTCCCGGCCGCTGCCAGATCCACACCGCGGTCACCACGGCCGCACCGGCGACGACCGTGAACCCGCCTGCGTGACCTCGCTTGAGCCGCGGATCGATCGTGCGGCGCGCCAGCCGCAGCCAGTAGAGCAGAGCCGCGACCACCGGCACAGTCGGCCTCCGCGTTCGTCCGAAGATCTGGATCCACGCTAAGCACAGGTGCTTGGAATTGCAAGAGTCTTCGGGTCGACGAACGACAAGCAACAGCTGGCGGCACCAACCTCACCGGGCAGTATTGCTGGCGCCGGGCTCGTCATGGCGTTGATCCGGGAGGAGCGGACAACACCGGAACTGTCATAACTTCGATTATCGGATCGGCGGAGCGGGGCTCAGTGCAGTGCGTGGCGGTCCAGCCAGTCCGAGATGGCTTCGGCGATCTCCTTCGGGCGGTCCTCCGGCGCGTGGTGACCGGCCGGGCCGCACCCGACGATCTCCAGGGCGGCGATGTGTTCTGCACACCAGTCGACCATGCCCTTGTCGATCAACACCGCACCCTCGAACGTCATCAGCAGCTTCGGGACCGCCGTGGCGGCGGCCAGCCACGCGTCGAACGCCTCGACACGGGTGACCAGCTCGGCCGGTTCGCCGTCGAGGGGTATCTGGCGGGCCCACGCGAGAACCGGGCGGCGGCTTTCCGGGGTCGAGTACGGAGCCAGGTAGTGCTGCAGGTCGTCGTCGCTGACCGGGGTGCGAACACCCCCGCCGGTGAAGGCCATCCGGATGAGCGTGTCGTCACCGAGGAGCTTTTCCTCGTTCGCCGGGTCGAGGACCATCTCCGAGCGCCGCAGGGCGGGTGGTGCCAGCTCACTGCGCGCGATGGGTTTCACGATCGCCTCGAGGAAGGCGACGCCGCGGACGCGCTCCGGGTGGCGGCTCGCCCAGTCGAACGCGAGTGCGCCGCCCCAGTCGTGACCGACCAGCACGACGCCGTCCAGGTCGAGGGAGTCGAACCAGGCATCGAGATAGCGGGCGTGGTCGGCGAAGCTGTAGGACAGGTCGGGCTTGCCCGAGCGGCCCATGCCGATGAGGTCGGGCGTCAGTACACGGCAACGACTCAGGCCCGGTCGCACGTTGCGCCACAGGTAGGACGAGCCCGGGTTGCCGTGCAGCAGCACCACCGGCGCTCCGCTACCCGACTCCTCGTAGTAGATGGTCGAGCCCAGCACGTCGACAGTGGGCATGGTGGCCCCTTTCCGCGAGAGGCCCGATCGCAATCGTTGACCTCGTTAACGTTCATCAAACTAACGGTCTTGCCGGACGGTAGACCGTTAGGCGGACGAACGCAACTGAGTAGACTCACGGCATGGGGACCGACGTCGGGACGGGTGCTGCCACCGTTGACGGCCGAGAGCCGGACGAGACGCCCGCCCGGCTGCGCAGCATGCCCAGCAGGCTGCTGATGCACACGGCGATGCACGCCGATCGGCTGGTGACCGAGGGACTGGCCGGGGTCGACGCCCGGAGGTGGCATTTCGCCGCGCTGGTCGCGCTGCGCGAGTACGGTCCCGCGAGCCAGTCGACCCTCAGTAGGCGCACCGGCATCTACCGCAGCGACTTGGTGGCGGTGATCAACGAGCTTGCCGAACGCGGCTACGTCGAACGGGCGCCCGACCCGGTGGACCGCCGCCGCAACGTCATCACGCTCACCCCACAGGGCTGTCGTCGGCTCCGCCACCTCGATGAGCTCGTCACCGGCATCCAGGACGACCTGCTCGCTCCCCTGTCCGAGCCCGAGCGCGACCAGCTCGTCCGCCTGCTGACCCGCCTCCTGGACCACCACGCGCAGATGGCGGCGCGCTCGGCCGCCGCCCAGCCCCGCCCAGGAGAGGCCTAGCCCGGGGTCGGCGGCTGGTCCACGAGCTGGGCCAGGTAGAGCTGCTCGCCCAGCTTGCCCATCAGGTCGAGGTTGGTCTCGATGTAGTCGATGTGGTGCTCCTCGTCGGCGAGGATCTCCTCGAAGAGGTTCGCCGTCGTGGCGTCGCCCTTCTCGCGGCACGCCACGGTGTGCGGCCGCAGTCGCTCGACGACAGCCATTTCGATGGCGAGGTCGGACTCCAGCTGCTCGCGGACGGTCTGCCCGATCCGCAGGGTGCCGAGGCGCTGGTAGTTGGGCAGGCCCTCAAGGAACAGGATGCGGTTGGTGAGCTTCTCCGCGTGCCGCATCTCGTCGATCGACTCTGCGCGCGTGTAGGCGGCGAGCTTGGTCAGGCCCCAGTTCTGCTGCATCTTCGCGTGCAGGAAGTACTGGTTGATGGCTGTGAGCTCGCTGGTGAGCTGCTCGTTGAGCCAGCTGATGATCTCGGGGTCGCCACGCACGCAGCGACCCTAGCCGCGCCCCACGGCCGGCCGTCAGGCGGCCAACTCGGCCCTTGCCTCGGCTGCGAGCAGGAAGACGTCGATGTGTTCGTGGCACGAGCCGCAGCCCGTGCCCGCCGCGCAGGCCTCCCCCACGTCCTCGATGCTGCGTGCGCCACAGGCCACGGCGGACCGCACCTCGGTGTCCGTCACCCCAGCGCAGATGCAGACGTACATCAGGCAGCCCTTCTGTCAGGTAAGGCTATGCTCGCATCGACGGGGACGTCGCGGCAAGGGGGCACTACGGTGTCGGCGTGCCGCTCGACGAATACCGCCGCAAACGCGACGCGGCGCGCACCCCGGAGCCCGTCCCCGACGCCGATCCGGCGCCCGGCACCGACGACCGCTTCGTCGTGCAGGAACACCACGCCAGAAGCCTGCACTGGGACGTCCGGCTCGAGCGCGACGGCGTGCTCGCGTCGTGGGCGGTCCCCAAGGGCCTGCCGACCGAGCCCGACACCGTCCGGCTCGCCGTGCGCACCGAGGACCATCCGATCGAGTATCTGGAGTTCAGCGGCGAGATCCCGGCGGGCGAGTACGGCGGCGGCACCATGACGATCTGGGACACCGGCACGTACGAGACCGAGAAGTGGAACCCGCGCGAGGTGATCGTCCGGCTCCACGGGAGCAGGGCGGAGGGGCGCTTCGTGTTCATCCGCACCGGCCACGACTGGATCCTGCGGCGGTCGGACCCGGCGCCCGAACGCGAGCCGCTCCCCCGCGACACCCGCCCGATGGAGGCCACGCCCGGCCCGCTCCCCCGCGGCGAACAGTGGTGGCTGCAGGTCGGTTTCGGGGGCCGCCGCGTCATCGTCAGGGTGGACGGCGGGCGGGTGCGGCTCACCGACGCCGACGGCGCCGAGATCGACGCGCCGACGCTGCGCGAGTTCGGCCCCGCGGTGGGCGCGACCCCGTTGCTGCTGGACGGCGAGCTGGCCAAAGGCGGCGACCTGTGGATCGACGACCTCCTGCACCTCGACGGACGCGACGTCACCGAGCTGCCCTTCCGGCAGCGCTACGCCCTGTTGACCGGTCTGTCGCTGGAGGGGCCGCACTGGCGGCTCGCGCCGGTGTTCCCCGGCGGCGGCCCCGAGGTCATTGCCGCCGTGCGCGAACAGCGCCTCGGTGGCGTCGTCGCCAAGGACGCGGACGCTGCGTACGAGCCGGGGAAGCGCAGCCCGTCCTGGATCGCCGTCGACGCCCCCGCGCCTGCTCCCCGAGCCGTCGGCCGGTCGAAGCTGACAAACCCGCGCAAGGTGCTCTACCCGCTCACCGGCACGACGAAGGCCGATGTGCTGGCGCACTACCTCGCCGTCGCCGACGTGATGCTGCCGCACCTGCGCGACCGGCCGGTGACGCTCGTCCGCTGGCCCGACGGCGTGGAGAAGCCCTCGTTCTTCGAGAAGGACGTCTCGCGGCACGCGCCGTCGTGGATCCGCACGGCCCGCGTCGGCACCCCGGGCGGCCGCTCGGAGAACGCGGACTTTCCCCTGATCGACGACGAGCAGGGCCTCGCGTGGGCCGCCAACCTCGCCGCCATCGAGCTGCACGTGCCGCAGTGGCGCCTCGGTCCTCGCGGTGCGCACCACCCGCCCGACCTCGTCGTCTTCGACCTCGACCCGGGCGAGGGCACGACGGTCGTGGACTGTGCACGCGTCGCGGAACGCATCGCCGACCGGCTCGCCGCTGACGATCTCGTCTGCTACCCGCGCACCAGCGGCGGCAAGGGTATGCAGCTCTACGTCCCCGTCACGGTCAGCAGGCCGGAGCGGACGTCGGAGTTCGCGAAAGCGGTGGCCGAACAGCTGGCCGCGGAGTCGCCCCGGTCGGTGACGGCGGTGATGGCGAAGGCGCGCCGCAGAGGCAGGGTGTTCGTCGACTGGAGCCAGAACAACCCGAACAAGACCACCATCGCGAGCTACTCGCTGCGCGGCCGCGCCCGCCCGACCGTGGCGACCCCGGTGACGTGGGACGAGGTGCGCTCCTGCAGGCGACCCGAGGACCTCGTGTTCACCGCCGCGGACCTGCCCGCCCGGCTGGCCGAGCACGGCGACCTGCTCACTCCCCTGCTCGTCGACCCACAGCAGCTACCCCGCACCGGGCCTGCCGACGAATCCGCCTGAGCTGCCGGTCCTGGCCGATCCCGCTCCGCGCCGGCACGATCCGCCCCGTGCACCCCTATCTGGCAGGCCCCGGCCCGCGGGCGTACGCGCACCGCGGCTGGCACATCGGCGACCTCGCGGGCTGCGAGAACACGCTCGCCGCGTTCACGAAAGCCGTCGAGGAGGGCTTCACCTACCTGGAGCTGGACGTGCACGCCAGCGCGGACGGCGTCGCGGTGATCCACCACGACACCCGGCTGGACCGCACCACCGACGCGACCGGCCGCCTCGACGAGCACACGGCGGCGGAGTTGGAGAAGGTGCGGGTGCGCGGGCGCGAGCCGATCCCGCTGTTGGCGGACGTGCTGGCCGCGTTGCCCGACACCCGCATCACCGTCGAGCTGAAGTCGGCCGCCGCCGTCGAGCCGACGCTCGTCGCGCTGAAGCAGGCCGACGCTTGGGACAGGGTCTGCGTCGGCGGGTTCGACCAGGCCTGGCTCGACGCGGCACGCCGCGACGGCGGGGACCGGCTGTGCACCTCGATGGCCAGGCGTGACGTGCTCGCCCTGCGCTCGCGGGCGTGGCTCGACGGCCTGCCCCGACCCCTCTCGGCGCTGTCGGCGCTGTCGGCGCTGCCCGCGCTGCCGCTCGCCGGGGACGTCGCCCACGTGCCCGTGGCTGCGGGCCCGATCCGGCTGGTCGACGCGGGCCTGCTGCGCACCGCGCACGAGCGCGGCCTCGAGGTGCACGTCTGGACGATCGACCGGCCTGACCGGATGCGGCAGCTGCTCGACCTCGGCGTCGACGGGCTGCTGACCGACCGGCCCGACCTGCTGCGCGAGGTCTTGCGTGAGCGCGGACAGTGGATGACGTGACGGGCTCACCCGGGACCCTTTCGGCACACCGCGGGCCGGAATCCTCGGGGTGGCGGCCATGGGGCGGTTCGCCGTGGCCCCGGCGCGGGCGCCTGCGGCCATCGGTAACGCCAAATCAGCTGCGACGTAAACACTGGGTCGCAGGGTGGTGACCTAAGTCACAACGGCGTGACACGTCACTTCCGGATGTGAGTTCGGCCCAGATGAGGGACACTCAAGTGTCGGGACAACAAAAGCCCGGTGGCCGACGTATGTCCAGCCATCGTGTGGACTGTCTCGGTGCGAGGAATGGGCGTCAGTGCTCAGGACGTTACACCTCGTGTAGTGACCCGGTCGGGAGAGGCTCCCGACCAACCGAACGGGAGGATGACGCATGGCCGACCGCGTGCTCCGTGGCAGCCGGCTCGGGGCTGTCAGCTACGAGACCGACCGCAACCACGACCTCGCGCCGCGGCAGTCGATGCGCTACGCGTGCCCGCGGGGGCACGACTTCGAAGTGCCCTTCGCGAACGACGCCGAGCCGCCCGCCACCTGGGAGTGCCGCCTGCACGGCAGCATCTCCCGCCTGGTCGACGGCAGCGAGCCGGAACAGAAGAAGGTCAAGCCGCCGCGTACCCACTGGGACATGCTGCTGGAGCGTCGCTCCGTGGCCGACCTGGAGGTGCTGCTCGCGGAGCGCCTCGAACTGCTCGCCGAGCGGCGGGCCGAGATCGCCTGACGCACAACCGGAACCGGGCCGCCCCTCACCAGGGGCGGCCCGGTTTTCTGTGCCGGTTTTGCTGTGCCGATCCTTGTGCGGAGCGCGTCGTCACGCGTCGAGCACCTGGCCGTCGCGCTGCACGATCGGCGGCTGCGTCGACCACGGGAAATTGATCCACAGGCTGGTGCGGCGCCACACATACTCGCTGTTCACCGTGCTGTGCGGCTTCTCGTAGACGACGGCGCAGCGGACGTCCGCAACGTGGCCCACGCAGAAGTCGCGCACGAGCTTGAGCGTGGCCCCGGTGTCCGCGACGTCGTCGGCCACGAGAACCCGCTGTCCGGAGAGGTCCACGACGTTCGGCAAGGGCGGCAGCATGATCGGCATCGGCAGGCGCTCGTCGACGCCCGTGTAGAACTCGACGTTGGTCACGTGCAGGTTCTTGACGTCCAGCGCGTAGCCCAGCGCCCCCGCCACGAACAACCCGCCGCGCGCGATCGACAGGATGATGTCCGGCCGGTAGCCGTCCGCGGCCACCATCTCGGCCAGCTCACGGACGGCGGTGCCGAAGAGCTCCCAGGACAGCTGCTCGCGCGGCGCCCCGTTGGGCGACGACGCCGTCACGCCCGGACCGGGCCGTCGGAGGGCGTGTCGGCGCCGTTGCGATGCAGCAGCCGGGCGGCGCCCCAGCAGGTGACCCGCCACAGCGCCTCGGCCACGATCGCGCTGCTCATCTTCGACGCTCCGCGCTCGCGCTCGGTGAACGTGATGGGCACCTCGCGTACGCGGAAGCCCGCCAGCGCGGCGCGCCACGCCATGTCCACCTGGAAGCAGTACCCCTGCGAGGACACCGACGCCATGTCGAGTTCCTCGAGCACCTGGCGGCGGAAGACGCGGTAGCCACCGGTGATGTCGCGCAGCGGCACGCCGAGCGCGAGGCGGGAGTACACGTTGCCTGCGCGCGAGATCCACCAGCGGTGCGCGGGCCAGTTCAACACCTGGCCACCCGGCACGTAGCGGGACCCGAGGACGAGATCGGCGTCCGCGGCGGCGTCGAGCAGGGCAGGCAGGTCCTCCGGCGCGTGGGAGCCGTCGGCGTCCATTTCGACGATCAGCTCGTAGTCGCCCCGCAGTGCCTCGGCGAACCCGGCGAGGTAGGCGGCGCCCAGCCCCTCCTTGGCCGGTCGGTGCAGCACCCTGATGCGGGGGTCGGCGGCGGCCATCTCGTCGGCCAGCTTGCCCGTGCCGTCGGGGCTCGCGTCGTCCACGATGAGCACGTCGGCGTCCGGAACCGCGGCGTGCAGGCGCGTCAGCACCGGCCCGAGGTTGTCCCGTTCCTGGTAGGTCGGGATCACCACCAGCACCGGCCCGAGCTCAGCCATCCTCGTCCTTCCCTGCCTTCCGCCTGCGCTGTAGCACCGCCACGGCACCCAGCGCCCCCACCCCCAACGCGACCAGCAGCCACTCGGGTACGGCGCCGAGCGCCGTGGCCAGGGTAACGGTGTCGCGCAGCACCGTCCGGGTGACCAGGACGGCCGGGGTGAACTGCTTGGTGCTCTGCGTGACCGTACCGTCTGGGTCGATGGTGGCGCTGACCCCGCTCGTCGTCGCAATGATCGAGCTGCGGTCGTGCTCGACGGAACGGACCTGCGAGATGGCCATCTGCTGGTAGGTCATCTGCGTGAAGCCGAACGTCGCGTTGTTGCTGGGGACGGCGAGCACCTGCGCGCCGTTGTCGACCGACGCCTCCACGAGGTCGTCGAACGCGACCTCCCAGCAGATCGTCACCCCGACCTTCGCGCCCGCCATGTCGACGACGCCGGGCCCCGTTCCGGGCACGAAGTAGCCCGCGCGGTCGACGTAGGAGGACAACAGCCGGAAGAACGGTCGCCACGGCATGTACTCGCCGAAGGGCTGCACGCGGCGCTTGTCGGCCCGCTCGATGACTCCGACGCCGGGCTGCCACACCAGTGCGGAGTTGCTGGTGGTCTGGCCGTCCGGGTTCTGCAACACCGCGCCGACGAGGATGGGCACGTCGACGGCCTGCGAGGCGCGGTCGATCTGGGCGAAGGCGTCGGGGTTGAGCAGCGGGTCGATGTCGGACGAGTTCTCGGGCCAGATCACCAAATCGGGCTTGGCCAGCTTGCCCGCGGCGACGTCGGAGGCCAGCTGCAGCGTCTCTTTGACGTGGTTGTCGAGCACGGCCCGGCGCTGGGAGTTGAAGTCGAGGCCGAGCCGCGGAACGTTGCCCTGCACGGCGGCGATCGTCACCGTGGCGCCGGGGCCGCCGGAGAGCGGCGGAACCAGCGCCGCGAGCGGACCGGCGCAGAACGCCGCCACGCCGATGACCAGCGGGACGGCCAGCGCGCGGGGGCCCGTCCGCGCCACGGCCCGCCGCACCAGCTCACCGAGGGCCAGCCCGACCAGCACGGTGACGAACGACAGCAGCGGTTCCCCGCCGACCGCCGCGACGTGCACCAGCGGCCCGTCGGGCTGGCCGAACCCGACACGGCCCCACGGCAGTCCGCCCCACGGCACGCGGCCGCGGAGCGCTTCGCTCGCCACCCACACGGCGGCCGCCCAGATCGGGGCGCCGGGCAGCCGGGACACGTACGCCATGCCCGCTCCGCCGAGCCCGACGAAAAGCGACTCGAGTATGACGAGCCCCACCCACGGCGGCGGTCCGACGAGCGACCCGATCCACGTGAGCAGCGGGAGCAGGAAACCCATGCCGAACAGGAACCCGTAGCCGAAGCCCGCCCGTGCCCTCCGCCCGTAGACGAGCACCCCGAGCAGCGCGAACGCGGGCAGGGCGAGCCACCACAGGGTGCGCGGCGGCCAGCTCGCGTACAGCAGCAGCCCCGCGCCGACCGCGGCGGCGGCCCGCGCGGCGGCAGCGGGCGGGAGCCTGCGGCGACGCGGGGGTGCCGGGAGGGGATCGGCGGTCGGTGCGGCCACAAGCAGAGACTACGGTGCGCGGCCGACCCACCGGTGCCGCGCGCTTCGGCTGAGCCCGACGGCCGCCCGCGCTCGCCCGGCGCGCGCCGGCCACCCCGCGGCGCCACCGCGCAGCTCGCACCCCGCGGTGCGCATTCGCCCGACGGAGCGCGCAGTCGGCGGGCGGCGTACGCAGTGGACGGTGGGTGCGCAGTGGACGGCGGGTGCGGACGGGGTGCCGCTCAGCGGGCGCCCGCGAGGATGTGTGCGTTGCCGAGGGCGTCGAGCACGCCGGGTGGCCCCGACCGACGGAACCACTCCAGGCCGTACGCGTCGGCGAAGCCCTCGACCGGCACGTCGGTCTCGGCGACCTGGCTCGCGTGCGCGGTGATCGCCGCGCGTTTGCCGGAGAGCTCCGCGGGGGTGCCCGCGATCGCGAGGGGGATCTCGGCGGTCATCCGGCCGTACGGGACGGCCGCGGCGCGGGCCGCACCGTGGACGAGGTGCCGGTCGCGCGCGCTGACGTGCAGATGCTCGCGGTCCACCGTCGTCCGGTACGCGGTGGCGCCCACCAGCTCGGCGGCCGTACCCCCGATCCGGAACGCCGCGCGGTGGTCGGGATGGCCGTAGATGCCCTGTTCGTCGTCGTGGACGAGGGTCGCGGCGGCCTCGTCGTCGGCGATCTGGGCCACGGCGGCGGCCAGGCGCAGCGGGTCGGCCGCCGCGAGCGCCCGCGGATGGGTGCCGCTGGACCAGCCCGGCAGGCCGGAGTCGCGGCAGCCGAGCAGCACCAGCCGCGACACCCCCAGCAACTCGGCGGCGTGCTCCAGCTCGGCGATCCGTCGCTCGGGGACGGTCTCGTCGATCCGCAACGGCACCCGGGACTCGCCGAGCTCCCCCGCCGTCGCGACGACGAGCACGGTGCGCGCCCCCGCGTCGGCCAGACGCCGCAACGTGATGCCGGTGAAGATCGCCTCGTCGTCGGGGTGCGCATGCAGGACGACGACGGTCTCGCCGCGAAGGTGGGTGCGGGGCAGGTCACGGTGGTGAGTCACAGGACGATCCAGGAGGGTGAGCGCCGCGGTGCGACGGCAGGCGGACGGGCCGGGGGTCAGCTGCAACAGCAGCGACAACACTCCGGACAGCTTGCGCATGCGCTCACGGGCGTGATCTTGGCACAGCCCTCGGCGGCCCCGACACTCGCCGTCCGCTCACAGGTCCGAGTACAGGATCCTGCCGTCCTGCACGGTCTGCAGGCAGCGCGGATCGCCGCTCATGTCCCACACCGCGTAGGAGGCGGGCGCGCCCGCGACCAGGCGGCCCGCGAGCGGTGCGAAGTCGCCCGCGCAGCGGTGGCCGCCGGTGGTGTGCGCGGCGAGCGCGACGTCGAGCGGCACGCCCGACCCTGCGGTGTGGTGGTCGACGGCGGCGCGGACGGCGGCCCACGGCCCCAGCGGCGTGACGGGCGAGTCCGAGCCCAGCGCGAGCGTGACGCCTGCGGTGCGCAGCGCGGCGAAGGGGTTCATGCCACGGGCCCGCTCGGGGCCGAGGCGCTGGACGTACATCCGATCCGACCCGCCCCACCAGGCGTCGAACAGCGGCTGCACGCTCGCGACGACGCCGAGGTCGGCGAGCACCGCCTGCTGACGTGTGTCCACCATCTCCAGGTGCTCGACGCGGTGCGCCCGCGCCCGCACCGCACCCGGCGAGGTCTGTGCCGCCGCGAGGGCAAGGCCCTGCACCAGCGCGTCCGCGGCCGCGTCGCCGATCACGTGGAACCCGGCCTGCACCCCGGCCAGCGTGCACGCGGCGACGTGCGCGCCGATCTGCTCGGCTTCGAGGTACGGGTGTCCCCTGCTGCCGGGCGCGTCCGCGTAGGGGCTGCGCAGGGCCGCGGTGTGGGAGCCGAGGGAGCCGTCGACGAACAGGTCGCCCGCGAGGCCGTGCGCGCCCGTCGTGGCCAGCAGCTGCCTGGCCTCGTCCGCCGTCGTGACGGCCGCGCCCCAGTAGGGCACGACGCGCGGTGCGGTCGGGTCGGCGCCTGCCTGCTCGACGAGTGCGCGGAGGTCCTCGACGGAGGAGATGTCGGGGCCTGCGCACTCGTGGACGACCCCGATCCCGGCAGCGGCTGCGCCGCGCAGGAAAGCGTCCTGCGCGGCGCGCCGGGTGGCGGGGTCGACGGCCGCCAGTGCCGCTCGGCGGACGTGGTGGTGCGCGTCGGCGGTGAGCGGCCCGTGCGACCAGCCCGCGGCACCGACGGCGGCGGGGGCGCGGGCCACCAGCACCGACGACACGAGCGCCGAGTGGACGTCGACCCGGCTGAGGTAGACGGGGCTGCCTGCCGCGGCCCGGTCCAGCGCGGCCCGGCCGGGCACGGCGGACCAGCCCAGCTCCTGCCATCCGTGCCCCCAGATCAGCGCCCCCGGCCGGGCGGCCGCCCTGACGGCGACGGCGTCCAGGAGCGCCTCGGGCGAGGGGCAGCCTGCGAGGTCGAGACCGTCGACGAGCAGCCCGGTGGCCGTGGCGTGCACGTGCGCGTCGACGAAGGCGGGGGTGATGACGAGCCCGTCCAGCGGCCCGGGACCGGCCGCCTCGCGAACCGACACGACCCGGCCCGCGGCGACGCGCAGCTCGGCCGGGCCCGCGGGGGCGGCGGGATCGAGGACCCGGGCGCCGGTCAGGACGACGTCGTCGATCAGGGAAGGGTCTACCGCCTGAGTATGGCGAATCAGTACTGGCGGGCGGGCATGAGCACCCACAGCACGATGTAGATCACGAACTGGGGGCCGGGAAGCAGGCAGGACAGCAGGAACAGCAGCCGCACGAGGTTGGCGTTCCAGCCGAACCGGTCGGCCAGACCCGCGCACACGCCTGCGATCACCCGTCCTTGCTGCGGTCGGGTCAGGGTCGTCGTCGCCACCGGGGTCTCCTTTGTTCGCGCGCGGCGGATGTCGCCGGTCACGACCAGTCTGCGCGACCGGAAGCGCCGTTCGCTCCGGGAATGCCCCGACGTGACCCTGAGCTTGCGCCGACGCATGACAGGGTGACGTTGCTCGCCAACCGGGGTCGGCGTCCCTACGGTCCTGAGCGTGCCCCGGTCCCGCGCCGCCCTCGTCGCGCTTCTGGTCCTCGTCAACGTCGCCGGAACCGTTGCCGGAGCAGGCGCCGGTTCCGCGGCCGCCGCCCCCGCCGAAGCGGCCGTGGTGTTGGGGGACAGCGCCGCGTCCGGCGAGGGCGCGGGCGACTACGCCCCCGGCACCCGCGGCGAGGGCGGCGACTGGTGCCACCGCTCGCCGCACGCCTACCTCTACGCTGCCCGCCTCGCCCCGGTGTCGATCGACCTCGCCTGCTCGGGCGCCAACGCGGCCGACGTCGAGGCCGGCGGCAGCCAGTACGGCGAGGCCGCGCAGTCCACCCAGCTCGCCGGGGTGGCCCGCCGCTACCGCGTGACGACGGTGGTGCTGCAGATCGGCGCCAACGACGCCGCTGCGCTGACCGACACCGGCATCACGTGCATCAAGGCGTTCCTCGACGCGCTCGTGCCACCGTGTCGCCAGACGGTGGGGCCGCTCGTGCCCCAGCGGATGGCGGCCACCGCGAGCGCGGTGGAGAAGGCCGTCGGCGACGTGCGGGCCGCGATGCGCGGAGCCGGGTACGCCGACCGGGCGTGGCGGCTCGTGCTGGTCTCCTACGCCGCTCCGGTCACCGGCGCCATGATCCCGCTGCAGGGTGTGCGCGGCTGCCCCTACAGCCGCGCCGACGCGGAGTGGGGACGGACCGCGCTGTTCCCCGCGCTTTCGACCGCGTTGCGCGGGGTGGCGGCGCGCACCGGTGCGGGGTTCCTCGACCTCGACCGGGCGACCGAGGGCCGCGAGGCGTGCACCCACGACGACCCGGCGCAGGACTGGCAGCGTCGCGTCACGGTCGACGCCCACGCGCTCGCCTTCGGCGGCCTTGACGCGGTGGGCTTCCACGTCGCGCAGGAGTCGTTCCACCCGACGGCGGCCGCGCATGCGGCGATCGGCGGGTGCCTGGCCGCGTTCGTCCGGTCCGGCGCGGCGACGGGTGCCTGTCTGCCGGGAGGCGGCGCAACGCTGACGCTGCGCCCGAGCCGCGCTTAGCCGCGCCGGCGCTCAGTCGAGCACAACCAGGTCGCGAGGGCGTTGGTTGAGCCGCTCGACGCCGTCCGCGGTGACCACGACGATGTCCTCGATGCGTGCGCCCCACTCGCCGTCGACGTACACGCCGGGCTCGACGGAGAACGCCATGCCCGGCTCCAGCGGACGGACGTTGCCGCCCACGATGTAGGGGTCCTCGTGGACGTCGAGGCCGATACCGTGCCCCGTGCGGTGGATGAACCGCTCCCCCAGACCCGCGTGCGTGATCACCCGGCGGGCGACGGCGTCCACCTCCTCGGCGGTGACGCCGGGCCGCACGCTCGCGACGGAGCGCTCCTGCGCGTCCTGCAGGACCGCGTAGGCTTCGCGGACCGAGCCCGCAGGCTCCCGGCCGACGGCGTAGGTGCGGGTCGAGTCGGAGTAGTAGCCGCTCGGGAGCTGACCGCCGATGTCGATCACGACGACGTCCCCGCTCTCGATGACGCGGTCGGACACGTCGTGGTGCGGGCTGGCGCCGTTGGGTCCTGAGCCGACGATGACGAACGCCGTCGACGCGTGGCCCTCCGCGACGATCGCCTCCGCGATGTCCGCGCCGACCTGCGCCTCGGTGCGGCCCACCTTCAGGAACTCGGCCATCCGGGCGTGCACGTGGTCGATCGCCGCCCCCGCCGCCCGCAGCTCGCTCACCTCGGCGACGTCCTTGCGCATCCGCAGCTCGCGGAGCACCGGGCCTGCCAGCGTCTGCGTCGCGTCGGGCAGCGCATCGCGCACGCCGAAGACGTGCGCGGCAGGCATCGAGTCGACGACCGCGACCCGGGTCGGACCTCCCGCGAGGTCGCTGACCAGCAGGTACGGATCCTCCCCGTCCTGCCAGGTGATGACCTCGACGCCGAGGTCCTCCAGCGCGAGGTGCGCGAGACCCGGCGCCTCCAGGCGGGGGACGACCAGCGCAGGCGGCGCGCGATGACCCGCAGCGGGCAGCACGAGGCAGGTCAGGCGCTCGTGGGAGGAGCCGTCGGCGCCGACGAGATAGCGCAGGTCGGTCCCGGGGGTGATGAGCAGCAGCTCGACATCGAGATCGGCCGCGACCTCACCGGCCCTGCGGATGCGGTCGGTGTAGAGGTCGAGATGACGCCCGGGTGTCATGGTGTGCAGCGTATTCGGCAAGCTCTCCCGATGTGACCGCACCTGCACCGTTGATGCTGCTGGACTCCGCGAGCATGTACTTCCGCGCCTACTACGGCGTGCCCGAGTCGATCACCGCCCCGGACGGCACACCGGTCAACGCGGTCCGCGGGTTCACCGACATGATCGCCCGATTGGTCACGGAGCGGCGCCCCGCACGCCTGGTCGCCTGTCTCGACCTGGACTGGCGACCGGCCTTCCGGGTGCAGGCGCTGCCCTCCTACAAGGCGCACCGGGTGCCCGGCGAGCCCGCGACCGCCCCCATCGGCGTGCCGGAAGAGGTGCCCGACACGCTCGCGCCGCAGGTCCCGATCATCCTCGACGTGCTCGCCGCCGCCGGGATCGCCACCGGAGGTGCCGACGGATACGAGGCCGATGACGTGATCGGCACCCTGGCCGCGACGGAGCGCACCGACCCGGTCCTGGCGGTGTCGGGCGACCGCGACCTCATGCAGATCGTGCGTGACGAGCCGGTGCCGGTCCGACTGCTCTACGTCGGGCGCGGGCTGGCGAAGGCCGAGCACCTGGGTCCTGCCGAGGTCGCCGAGAAGTACGGTGTGCCGGTCGCCAGGGCGGGCGAGGCGTACGCGGAGATGGCGATGCTGCGCGGCGATCCTTCCGACGGGCTGCCGGGCGTACCGGGCGTCGGCGCGAAGACGGCGGCCACCCTGGTGGGTCGGTTCAGCTCATGGCTGGAGTTGTGCGAGGCGGTGCTCGACCGCTCCGACACCCGGCTCGCCCCGCCGGTGCGGGCAAAGCTGGCCGCCGCGGCGCCCTACCTGGCGGTGGTCGAACCCGTGGTGCGCGTGGCCGTCGACGCCCCGGTGCGGCTCGACCGGCCCGACACCCTGCCGTCGGCGCCCGCCGATCCGGAGCGGCTGGCCGAGCTCGGTGAGCGTTGGGCGTTGGGCGGCTCGCTCGACCGGCTGCTGGCCGCGCTCGCCCGCTGAGCGCTCTAGAACGCTGACCGCTCTAGAACATCGTGCCGCACCAGGGCACGGTCGGTGTGGCGAAGGCGGCGTCGATCTGCTCGAGCGCGTCTGGGTCGTGCACGGTCCACCAGCCGGTGGCGGCCAGCTCGGCGGGCCGCCGGTCGCCGAGGTAGGCCATCGCGAGCGCGGCGACGTCGCACTCGATCTGTGGAGCCACCGGACCGCCGAGCGGCTCGACGCGCTCCGCGGTGCCGCCCGCGATGCGGTAGACCCCCGCGTTGTCCTCCAGCAGCGGGTCGTGCACGCCGAGCAGCACCGGGGCGGCGGCGCCGAACGAGCGGGCGGCCAGCGCCGCGGGCACGTCCACCAAGCGCAGCCACAGTTCGTCCCCGACTCCGGTGACGGTGAGGTCGTGGGGATCGGCGAGCAGGAGGTCGAGCGGCTCGTCGAGGGGGCGGCCCCACGCGGTGACCTCGCCGACGAGGTCGACGTCGAGCAGGAAGCGCCAGAGCGCCGCGGTGGCGTGCGGGCCGTCGGCGTGCATGTCCTCGACGTCGAGCGAACGGGTGGCGGAGTGGCCGCCTGCGGTTGACGCCACGACGAAGCCGTCGACGCCGTCCTGCCCGGCGTGGGCGGCGACGAGGACCGACCGCTTGTCCTGCTGGGCCCGCTCGGCAGGCGAGCGCCACCACGTCTCTCCCCGGGTGAGCATCCCGGGCCTGCGCAGTGCGATCCGGTCGTGCACGGCGGCGGTCACCGGCCCGACATCGTCCGGCGCGAGCAGGCGCACGGCCCCTTCGAGCGGCGCGGTGGGCCGCAGCCCCCGGCCACTGCGGCGCAACCGCACCCCGCGTGCGCGCGTCGCGACCCCGTAGCCGAACCGGCCGTAGATCCGCGCTTCGGTGGCGTGGAGCGCGGCGAGCACCTCGCCGCGGACGAGGAGGTCGTCGAGCTGCGCCCGCATCAGCGCGGAAAGCAGGCCGCGGCGGGTGTGGTCGGACCGGACTCCGACCTGCGTCACCGCCGCCGTGTCGAGCACGGCGCCGCCCGGCACCGCCATCCGACAGGGGTACGACGTCGCCGTCCCGACGATCTGGTCGTCGCTGTGCACGCCCCACGTGCGGTCGGGCTCGTAGGCGCCCTTCCGCCGTGCCCAGCCCTCGTCGTCGAGCACCGGGTGCAGCAGCGCGCCGAGGAACAGGTTGCGGGCCGCCCTGAGCTCATCTGGGCGCAGAGTCCGCGGCTCGTGGCTCAGGTCGGCCTGCCCACCTCGTAGTCGCCTGCATTCGAGGTGACGTGGATCGGCACGGTCGCAGGCTTGTCGTCGACGGTGGCGGAGCAGGTGAACGTGGCGCCTTGCGTGACCTTGGAGTTCTGCGGACAGCTGACGCCGGTGACGTTGGTCAGGCCGTAGTTCTGGGTGAGGACCTTCGTGACCCCCGCCTGCAGGGCGTTCGTGTCGAAGATCCTCGGGACGAAGAAGCCCGGCTTCCAGAACCCGAGCACGCCCACGACGACCGCGACGATCGCGATGAGTCCGAGGATCAGCGGCAGCTTCGACTTCTTCGCCGCCGGGGGCGCATCGGGCAGCGCCGGGTAGCTCGGTGCCGCGACGCCGCCGCCGTACTCGGGGCTGCCGTAGCCCTGTGCCGGATAGTCCTGACCCGCGTAGGGAGGCGCCCCGTAGCCCTGCGCGCCGTAGTCCTGCCCCGCGTGGGCATCGGCCTGCCCGTACTCCTGCGCAGGCGGGTACGGGGCCGGTCCGTTCTGGGCCGGGGGATAGCCCTGGGCGTTCGCCCAGCCCGACTGCGGGTCGTTCCAGCCCTGCGGCGGCGGCTGCCCCCAGTTCTGCTGCTGCGGCGGCTGGCCGGGAGGTGGGCCCCAACCCTGCTGAGGTGGCGGCGGGGACGTCCAGCCCTGCGGCGGCTGGCCCCCCGGCGACCCGTAGGGCGGCGGCGATCCGTACGCGGGCGGCGGCTGCCCGTACTGGGGTTGACCCTGCTGGGGTTGACCCTGCGGCGCTCCGTACTGGGGTTGCCCGTATGCAGGTGGCCCGCCGTAGGGCTGCTGGCCGTAGGGCTGCTGGGCCTGCCCACCCGCGGGTGCGCCTGCGCCGCGGGCGCGAAGCGTGCGCGGGTCGACGGCCTGGGTGCGGTCGGGATCGCCCTCGCCCCCTGACCCCTCCGCCGCAGCGTTCTTGAACATCTGCGGGTCGACCTTCTGGGTTTTGTCGTCCTCCGACGCGGGCGCACCCCAACCACCTGCGGGTTGCTTACCCCAGGCAGGTGGCTCGGACGGCGAGTCGGCCCGGGGTCCCTCGGGCTCGCTCATGCTTGTCCCCCTCGTCTCTCTGTGGCGATCCAAGCACACGGGGCGTCGCTCGCACAGGGCACAGCGATGCAGCACGCCGCCACCCACCGCCGGATCGGCTCGCTGACGATTGTTGCCGCGGCCGACCGCGTCGGCACCGGTCGGGACGACGCGGCCAGTACATTCGCATTGTTCAGCGTCTCCCGCTTGCCCGGACGGCTTCTTCAGTGTTTGCCGACGGGCGGCGCAGGGTGTGCGGCGTGCGCGGCGCCGTCGATCGTCGTGGTGCAGCCGCCGACCATTCCGCCGACTCAATGGGCCGTTTCCGGATCCGAATACGCGCGGGCCGCGCCCTTACGTCGTGCCCACCGCGACGACGCCCCGCCGGACCGCGGTCACGGCGGCCGCAGCGGCGCGGCCCACGCCTTCGCCCCGACCGGCGACGTCGGCGATCTGGTCGAGCAGATCGATGACCTGGCGACACCAGCGCACGAAGTCCCCCGCCGAGAGCTCGGCGCCGTTCTGCTCGGCCGCCGTCAACACCGCGGCAAGGGACTCGCCACGGGCCCACCGGTGCATCGGCCAGGCGAAGCCGAGGTCGGGCTCGCGGGTGCGCTCGACGCGGTGGCGGCGCTCGTCGGCCTCGAGCTCGGCCCACAGTGCGACCGTCTTGGCCAGTGCCTCGGCCACCGGCCCCGACGGCACCCGCGGCACCGGGCCGATGTCGCGCCGCGCCTCGTACACCAGCGCCGACACGACGGAGGCCAGCTCGGCGGGCGTCAGCTGGTCCCAGAGGCCGTGGCGCAGGCACTCGGCGGTCAGCAGGTCGGACTCGCCCCACAGCCTGGCCAGCCGCTGTCCGTGCGCGGTGACGGCCTCGCCGTCCAGGTAGCCGCGCTCCCCGAGCAGCGCCCTGATGCGGTCGAACGCGCGCGCCAGCGAGTGCGTGGTGGCGCGCACCTTCTGCTGCAGCTGCTCGATCTCACGCTCCAGGCGGGCGTGCCGCTCGGCCCAGCGGGCGTGCGCCTCCCGGTCGGCGCAGCCGTGGCACGGGTGCGCCCGCAGCGCCCGGCGCAACGCGGCCAGCTCCGGGTCGTCGACGGCTCCTCTGCGTCCTGCGCCGTTCTCGCGCCGCCGTCCGGGCAGAGGCGCGAGGATGCCGGTCTCGCGCAGCGCGGAGGCGAGATCCCGCCGGATCCGGGGCACCCTGTGGTCGACGTGGCGGGGCAGCCGCATGTGCCCCAGTGCCTCGACCGGTACCGGGAAGTCGGCCGCCGACAGCCGCCCCGCCCAGCGGTCCTCGGTCAGCACCAGCGGCCGCGGATCGGCCTCGCCCGCGGTGCCGGGATCGAGTACGACGGCCAGGCCCGCGCGCCGCCCGCTCGGCACGGCGATGACGTCGCCTGCCTTGAGCTTGCGCAGTGCCGTCGCGGTGGCCTCGCGGCTGTCGGCGACGCCCTGGCGGGCGAGCGCCTTCTCCCGGTCGGAGACCTGGCGGCGCAGCGCGGCGTACTCGGCGAAGTCACCGAGGTGGCACGCCATGGAGGCCGCATACCCGTCGAGGGTCTCCATGCCGCGCTCGATGCGCTTGGCCAGCCCGACGACCGAGCGGTCGGCCTGGAACTGGCCGAAGGACTGCTCGAGCAGATCCCGGGCCGCTTCCGCGCCGAGGCGTCCGACGAGGTTGACCGCCATGTTGTAGCCGGGGCGAAACGAGCTGCGCAGCGGGTAGGTCCTGGTCGAGGCCAGTCCCGCGACCTGCTCGGGGTTGACGCCGGGCTGCCAGACGACGACCGCGTGGCCCTCGACGTCGATCCCGCGCCGCCCGGCCCGGCCGGTGAGCTGGGTGTACTCCCCCGGCGTCAGCTCGGCGTGGCTCTCCCCGTTGAACTTCACGAGGCGCTCCAGCACGACGGTGCGGGCAGGCATGTTGATGCCCAGCGCGAGCGTCTCGGTGGCGAACACCGCGCGCACGAGGCCGCGGACGAACAGCTCCTCGACGGTCTCCTTGAACGCGGGAAGCATGCCCGCGTGGTGGGCGGCGATGCCGCGCTCCAACGCCTCGCGCCACTCCCAGTAGCCCAGCACGGCCAGGTCGGCCTGCGGCAGGTCCGCGGTGTGCCGGTCGATGGTCGCGCGGATCTCGTCGACCTCGTCCGCGGCGGTCAGGCGCAGGCCCGAGCGCACGCACTGGCCGACGGCGGCGTCGCAGCCCGCGCGGCTGAAGACGAACGTGATCGCGGGCAGGAGCCCGTCGCGGTCCAGTCGGTCGATCACGGTGACCCGCGACGGCGGCCGGAAGCGGGTGTCGCGCCGCCCGGTGCCCCGTCCCCTTCCGCGGTCCCACACGGCGCTTTGGCGCTCCAGGTCCGCGGTGTGGCGGACCAGCGTCGGGTCGACGACGAGCGTGCCGTCGGCGTCCTCGCCGCCGAAGAGGTCGAGGAGTCGCGCGCCGACCATCATGTGTTGCCACAGCGGCACCGGCCGGTGCTCGTCGACGACGACCGTCGTGTCACCGCGCACGGTGACCAGCCAGTCGCCGAACTCCTCGGCGTTGCTCACCGTGGCCGAGAGACTGACCAGCGCGACGTGCTCGGGGAGCTGCAGGATCACCTCCTCCCACACCGCGCCGCGGAAACGGTCGGCGAGGTAGTGCACCTCGTCCATGACGACGTAGCCGAGGTCGGTGAGCTGCCTGCTCCCCGCGTAGATCATGTTGCGCAGCACCTCGGTAGTCATCACCACCACCTGGGCGCCGCCGTTGACCGCCGTGTCGCCGGTCAGCAGGCCCACCGCCGCAGGCCCGTGCCGTTCGACCAGATCGGCGTACTTCTGGTTGGACAGCGCCTTGATCGGCGTCGTGTAGAAGCACTTCAGGCCCTGGGCGAGGGCCAGGTGGACGGCGAACTCGCCGACGACGGTCTTGCCTGCACCCGTGGGGGCGCAGACGAGTACGCCATGCCCGTCCTCGAGTGCGGCGCAGGAACGCAGCTGGAAGTAGTCGAGCTCGAACGGCAGCTCAGCGGCGAACTCGGTGAGCCGAGGATGGGCGGCACGCGACCGCGCCGCGGCGTAGGCGTCCGCGGGAGGAACTGCTTCGGACGCCGAGGTACTACGGAACACCCCTCCAGGTTGGCACACCGACGCCCCTGCGGTGCGGTGGCCGGATCAGGTGACGTCGTCCAGCCGGTGCACCGGGTCCACGGCGGGGAGCGCGCTGGGGCTCGCATCCAGCGCACTGGGGGTGGTGTCGATGGGGCTGGGCAGGTCGGGATCCCAGTTGTCCCAGCCCTCCACGGCCCGCCGCCGCGCCTTGCGGCCGTCGTTGATCCGCGCGAACTGGATCGCGACCTCGAACAGCCCGGTGAGCGCGAGCGCCAGCGCCGTCATGGAGATCGGGTCCTGGCCGGGAGTGGCGATGGCGGCGAAGACGAAGAGGCCGAAGATCAGGCCGCGCCGCCACGCCTTGAGCCTGGCGTAGGTCAGCACCCCGACGAGGTTGAGCATCACGACGAGCAGGGGCAGCTCGAAGCTCACCCCGAAGATGATCAGCAGCGCGATCAGGAACGAGAAGTACGCATCCCCGGAGAGGCCGGTGACCTGCACGTTCGACCCGACCTGCAACAAGAATGACAGGCCCTGCGCGACGACGAAGTAGGCCAGGACCGCGCCCGCGACGAAGAGGACGGCGGCACACGACACGAAGGTCAGCGCGTACTTGCGCTCCTTCGCGTACAGCCCCGGCGTGATGAACGCCCAGATCTGGTAGAGCCAGACCGGGCAGGCGAGGACGACGCCCGCGGTGGCGCCGACCTTGAGGCGCAGCGCGAACTGGTCGAACGGGCCGGTGCCGAACAGGACGCACGCGTTGGGATCGGCCGTGAACACGGCACGCGAAGACGGCGGGATGGCGCAGTAGGGCGCTTTGAGGACGTCACCGAGCGCGGGGAAGGTGAACAACGGCACACCGAACCAGATGTAGCCGAGCACAGTGGTGATCACGATCGCGACCAGCGCGATCGCCAAGCGGCTGCGCAGCTCGTAGAGGTGCTCTACGAGGGTCATCGTGCCGTCAGGGCTCTTGGGCTTGCGCCCCCGCCGCGGCAGCGGAATCCGGACCACTGCTGTGACTACTGCGCGGCGGAGCCCGGGGTCTCGGACCGCTTTTCCACGACCGTCTCCTGGACCGGCTCGGGGTTGCGCTGCTGGACCTTGTCGTCCTCCTTCAGGCCCTTCATCTCACCCTTGAACACGCGGGCGGACTGGCCCATGGACCGGGCCATGTCGGGTAGCCGCTTGGCCCCGAAGAGCAGCACGAGCACCCCCAGAATGATCAGGATCTCCCAGCCACCGAGGTTGCCCATCTCACACTCCTTCTCGTCGCGTCGGCGCCAGCCTACGCGGAACCGCGGCAGGACAACCCCCCGCAATCACCGGGCGCGCGAACCTCGCGTCGCGCGCAACAGCCGCAGCCGCGCGAGGCGCGGGGCCACGTCGGCCGTGGCGGCGGCCTGCTCCCGGCGGAGTCGCCGGACGTGGCGCAGCACCACGATGGCGAGCACCACCACGAGCACCAGCCCCAACGCCAGCAACACCCAGGTCACCAGCTCAGCGTCCACCGGTCAGCCTCCCCCTTCGCCCATGGTGAGCGCCGCACGCGCCCTGCTTGCCACCGCCGCGGCCAACTCGGGCGGATCGACCACCCGCGCCCGCCCGCCGAGCCCCAGCACCAGCCGCACCAACCAGCCGGGGTCGGCGTAGCGCATCACGACGCGGATCGCGTCGCTGCCGGGCTCGTCGACGATCTCGTCCACCGGGTAGTACTCCGCCACCCAGTGCGCGTCCGGATCCAGCACGAGCACCGCGCGGCGGTGCTCGGGTGCGGGCTGGAACAGCCCGGCCGAGAGATCCGTCGGCTCGGCTTCGGGTGGGGGCGCCGCGGGCTCGTCCAGGATCGTGGCGTCCTCGACCCGGTCGAGGCGGAACAGCCGCACGCCCTCGGCGCGGCGGCACCACGCCTCGAGGTAGCCGCGCCCGGAGACGATGAGCAGCCGCATCGGGTCGACCGTGCGCAGGGACACGGCGTCGCGACCCGCGGTGTAGTAGCGGATCCGCAGGGCCCGCCCCGACGCCAGCGCCTGCTGCACGGTGGCCGTCGCGGCCTCCTCCTCCCGGGAGAGGTCCACGGAGAGCCCGCTCGTGCCCGCGTCCCCGACCGCGCGCTCGATCTTGACGGTCGCGCGGCGCACCGCCGCCGTGTCCACGACGCCGGGCACGTCGGCCAAGGTGCGCAAGGCCACCAGCAGTGCGGTCGCCTCCGTCGTGGTGAGCCGCAGCGGCCGCCGCATGCCTGCGTCCTCGGTGACCGTCACCGTGTCGCCCGAGAAGGAGAGGTCGATGAGATCGCCCGGCCCGTAGCCGGGCAGACCGCACATCCAGAGCAGCTCGAGGTCGCGGCGCAGCTGCCGCTCGGTGATGCCGAAGTCGGCCGCTGCTTCGGCGACCGGGACGCCGGGGCGGGCCAGCAGGTAGGGCACGAGCGACAGCAGCCGCGGGAGGCGGTCGGTGACGCCCCCGGTACTCACGCCGCCTCCGCGGGAAAAAGTGCGTCGGCCGTATTCACGCCGCCTCCGCGGGAAAAAGTGCGTCGGCGGGACTCATGCCGACGCGGCGGGGCGCCCCACCGACGCGTGCGCCGCGTGCGCTGCCGCCGCGGCCTCCCAGCTCGCGCGGACGCGGTCGATCAGCGACTGCGGGCCGAGCACCACGATGTCCGGGCCCTGCCCGGCCAGCCAGCGGGCGACGGTGTCGAGGCTGCGCAGCTCCAGCTCGAGCTCGTCGCCTGCACGCCCCGCATGCACACGCGGACCGACCAGCCTGCTGAGCCGCCGCAGCCCGTTGGCGCGGCCCGCGGCCACCCACACCCTGGCGGTGCCGACGACCGGCGGCGGCTCGCCGCCGCGCCGCACCATCGCCATGAGGTCGACGTCCGCAGGCACCTGCACCGCGCCCGAGGGGCCGACCGCGCGCACGGGGCCGACGATGCGCGACACGCGGAACGAACGCGGGGCGGCGCGGTCACGGTCGTGCCCGACGACGTACCAGCGGCCCCGCCAGGACACGACCCCCCACGGTTCGATCATCCGGCGCACGACTTCGCCGCCCGGACCGCCGCGACGGTGCTCGAACGTGACCGCGCGCCCGGCCTGCACGGCGGCGAGCAGCGGCGCGAACGCGGGCTCCCCGCCACGGACCCGCGGCTGGACCCGGCCCTGGTCCTCGTCCACCTCGACGCCTGCCGCGCGCAGCTTCACCAGCGCTCCGTGTGCGGGCCCCGCCAACTCAGGGGAGTCCCACAGCCGCGCGGCCAGCGCCACGGCGGCGGCCTCATCGGGCTCCAGATCGATTTCGCCGAGCTCGTAGTCCTGGCGGGCGATGCGGTAGCCGTCGGCGGTGTCGATCGCGCGGCGGCCGCTCTCCAGTGGGACACCCAGTTCGCGCAGCTCGGTCTTGTCGCGCTCGAACATCCGGAAGAACGCCTCGTCGTTGGCGGCGTCGGCGTAACCCGGCACGATCGAACGGATCCGCTCCGCCGAAAGGAACTGGCGGGTGGACAGCAGACAGAGCACCAGGTTCACCAGACGCTCTGCCCGTGCGGAGGACACGCCCGGCATCGTACGGCGGCGGGCGCCGCGCCCGCGGGCGACCGGAAGAACCGGCCTGCCGTCTCACCTTGCGACACCCGTGCCCTTGCGACTTGACCGCAGTCCACTGCCGTCCCAGGCTCCGCTCATGGCCGAGCAGGAGACGTTCAACCCGTGGACCGTCGTCAACCTCGTCTTCCACCACCTCGCAGACCACGGGCTGCATCCGGTGCTCGGTGAGGCTGGCGACCCCGCCGTGCCCGCCACGGCGCTGCTGAGGGCGATGGGCATCGAGCCCGGCCGCAACGACGAGACGGTCAGCTCGCCCACCGTTCAGGACCAGCTCGCCGAGATCCGCACGCGGATGCTCGGCGAGCCCTCCGAGACGTAAGCCCTCGGCGAAGCCCGGCGGCGGCGGCGGCTACCGGGCCCGCTACAGCGAGGCGATCAGGCGGTCGACGCGCTCGTCGACCGAGCGGAACGGGTCCTTGCACAGCACCGTGCGTTGGGCCTGGTCGTTCAGCTTCAGGTGGACCCAGTCGACGGTGAAGTCGCGGCCCGCGGCCTGCGCGGCGGCGATGAAGTCGCCGCGCAGCTTGGCCCGCGTCGACTGCGGCGGCGTGTCTTTCGCCAGCTCGATCTCACCGTCGTCGGTCACCCGGTCGACCAGGCTCTTGCGCTGCAGCAGATCGAAGAGGCCGCGGCCACGGCGGATGTCGTGGTAGGCGAGGTCGAGCTGCGCGATGCGCGGGTTGGCCAGGTCGAGACCCCCGCGCGCCCGGTAACGCTCGATGAGCCGGTGCTTGATCGCCCAGTCGATCTCCCGGTCGATGAGCGAGAGGTCGGCGGAGTCCACGGCGTGCAGCACCCGGCCCCACAGCTCGACGACGCGCGCCATCGTGGGGTCCTCGCTGCCGCGCGCGGCAAGATGCTCGACGGCGCGGGCGTGGTACTCGCGCTGGATGTCCAACGCGCTGGCTTCCCGCCCACCGGCCAGCCGCACGGTGCGCCGACCGGTCAGGTCGTGGCTGATCTCGCGGATCGCGCGGATGGGGTTGTCGAGGGTGAAGTCCCGGAACTGGACCCCCGCCTCGATCATCTCGAGCACGAGCGTGGCCGAGCCGACCTTCAGCAGGGTCGTGACCTCGGACATGTTCGAGTCGCCCACGATCACGTGCAGCCGCCGGTAGCGCTCGGCGTCGGCGTGCGGCTCGTCGCGGGTGTTGATGATCGGGCGCGAGCGCGTGGTGGCGCTGGAGACGCCCTCCCAAATGTGCTCGGCCCGCTGGGAGAGGCAGTACACGGCACCGCGCGGGGTCTGCAGCACCTTGCCCGCGCCGCAGATCAGCTGCCGGGTGACGAGGAACGGCAGCAGGACGTCGGCGATGCGGGAGAACTCGCCCGCCCGTGCGACCAGGTAGTTCTCGTGGCAGCCGTAGGAGTTGCCCGCCGAGTCGGTGTTGTTCTTGAACAGGTAGATGTCCCCGCCGATGCCCTCGTCGACCAGGCGACGCTCGGCGTCGACGAGCAGGTCTTCGAGGATCCGCTCCCCCGCCTTGTCGTGCGCGACGAGCTGGGCCAGCGAGTCGCACTCCGCCGTCGCGTACTCGGGGTGGCTGCCCACGTCGAGGTAGAGCCGGGCCCCGTTGCGAAGGAAGACGTTCGAGGAGCGCCCCCAGGACACGACCCGGCGGAAAAGGTAGCGCGCCACCTCGTCCGGGGAGAGGCGTCGCTGGCCGTGGAAGGTGCACGTGACCCCGAACTCGGTCTCGACACCGTATATCCGCCGCTGCATCCCCCTAGCGTAGGCGGAGTCGGGCCCGCCGTGGCACGACTGCGCGAGGTGCTTCAACGCGTCGTGTGTCGGGCGACCCCTAGGGTCGCCCCGTGACGCATTGGTCCCGCCATCCGGCCCGACGGGTGAACGCCGCCGACCGCGCGATCTCCGCTGCGGTCGGATCGCTGCCCCCCAGCCCGTTCGACATGCTCTTGAAAGGCCTATCACGGGCCGCTGACCACGGCTTCCTGTGGTTCGCCCTCGCCGCGCTGCTGGCCACGAGGCGCGGAACGACGCGCAAGGCCGCGCTGCGCGGAGTGCTGTCCATTGCGCTGACGAGCCCTGTCGCGAACGCAGTGCTCAAGCCGCTGCTGCCACGGCGGCGCCCTGCGGCGTCGGAGCTGCGCGTGTACCAGACGCCGGCTCACCCTCCCACCTCGTCGTCGTTCCCTTCGGGGCACGCGGCGTCCGCGGCCGCGTTCGCGACCGCGGTGGCGATGGAGAGCCCGCGCACAGCGATCGCCGTCCTGCCGCTGGCCGGTGCCGTCGCCTACTCCCGCGTCCACGTCGGGGTGCACTGGACGTCGGACGTGGTCGTCGGCGCGGCCGTCGGCACCGGCGTGGCGCTCGCGACCCGCCGCTGGTGGCCGGTGCGCGAACACGACGAGGCCCGGGCTCGCCCGCTCGACACGGTGCCGGAGCTGCCCGGCGGCGCCGGACTGGTGCTGTTGGCCAACCAGCGGTCCGGCGCCCCGGGCTACGACCCGGTCGACGAGCTCGAGTCCGCGCTGCCGCAGGCGGTGATCGTGGCCGCCGACCCGGAGCGCGATCTGGAGTTGCAGCTCGACGAAGCCGTGGAGAAAGTGGGCAGCGCCGCCCTCGCCGTCGGCGTGGCGGGCGGGGACGGGACGGTGGCTGCCGCGGCCGCGGTGGCCGGGCGGCGGGGGCTGCCGCTCGTCGTCATCCCGACGGGGACGCTCAACCACTTCGCCCGCGACGTCGGCGTGTACGACCTGCAGGAGGCCGTGGACGCGACCGGCGCAGGGCAGGCGGTAGCCGTCGATCTCGCGCTCGTCGACGTCCACCCCGGCCTGGAGGAGGATCCGACGTCGCCGACGGTGATGCGGCTGCGCTACTTCCTCAACACCGCGAGCCTCGGCTCCTATCCGGACCTCGTCCGGCTGCGCGAGCAGTGGGAACCGCGGTGGGGCAAGTGGGCCGCGTTCGCCGCCGCCCTGTTCGTGACGCTGCGGAACGCCGAGCCGGTGCGGGTGAAGATCGACGGCCGGTGGACTGCGGTCTGGTTCCTGTTCGTCGGCAACGGCCCCTACGCGCCGCGCGGGATGGTGCCCGCGTGGCGTCCCTCGTTGGACTCCGGGCTGCTGGACGTGCGTTGGCTCCGCGCCGACCTGCGCTTCTCCCGGCTGCGCGCGCTGCTCGGACTGCTGACGGGGGCGCTGGGACACAGCCGCGTGTACGGGGAACGCCAGGTCACCGAGTTCGACGTGGAGCTTTCGGTGCCGGGAAGCCTCGCCACCGACGGCGAGGTCGTGGAGAAGTCAGGACGCTTCACCTTCCGGGTGGCGCCGCGCCCGATCCCGGTCTACCGCCGCCGAGAGGACAAGTGGACCGGGCGCTCCCGCCCCTACCAGCGCGCGTAGGCCAGGCGCGCCCAGCAGGCGGTGAGGTCACTCGGTGGCGCCTGCCCCCGCCGGGGCGTCGTCGCCGCCTGCGGGGTCCGCGGAGGCCGCGGGGGCGTCGGTTTCCCGGTTGGCCTCGGGGAGCAGCCCCCGCAGCGTCGCACCCGTGATCCGGCGGAAGGTGCGGCGCGGGCGGGCCCGGTCGAGCACCGCGACCTCAAGCGCGGAAACGCCGAGGACGCGCCCGCCCTGCGCCGCTCCGTTGGCCGTGGGCGTGGCCGGGCCCGCCTGCAGGCCTTCCACGGCGAGGCCGACCGCGGCGGCCAGGTCGAGACCGCTCTGGTAGGTGTCCTTGAGCTTCGCGCTGATCGGGTCGGTCGTGCCGCCCATGACGACGAACTGCGGCTCGTCGGTGATCGACCCGTCGTAGGTGATGCGGAAGAGCTGGTCGCCCTCCGCGGTCTCACCGACGCCCGCGAGGCACATCTCCACCTCGTAGGGCTTCTGCTGCTCGACGAAGGTGCTGCCCAGCACCTGGGCGTAGAAGTTGGCCAGCATGCGGCCGGTGACGTCACGGCGGTCGTAGGAGTAGCCGCGGACGTCGGCCATGCGGATGCCCGCGTTGCGCAGCGTCTCGAACTCGTTGTACCGCCCGACGGCGGCGAACCCGATGCGGTCGTAGATCTCCGACACCTTGTGCAGGGTGCTGGAGCGGTTCTCGGCGACGAACAGGACTCCGCCGGTGTAGGTGAGCACCACGACGCTGCGGCCGCGCGAGATGCCTTTGCGGGCCAGCTCCGACCGGTCGCGCAGGAGCTGGTCGACGGAGGAGTAGAACGGCATGGTCATGGGTCAGCCCCCCGGGTTCTCGGTGCGGCCTGCCACGACGTCGCGAACCACGGTCTCGATCTCCTCTTCGGAACGGCGGACCGCCCCGTCGGCCCCGGTGATGCTGACGACCACCGGGAAGATCCGGCGCGTCAGGTCGGGGCCGCCGGTAGCGGAGTCGTCGTCGGCGGCGTCGTAGAGCGCCTCTACGGCGTTGCGGACGGTGGTGGCGAGGTCGGCCTCGACCGAGTGGCGCTTCTTCAGCGCCGACTTGGCGAACACCGAACCCGAGCCGATGGAGTGGTACCCGAGCCACTCGTCGTAGCGCCCGCCCGTGGCGTCGTAGGTGACGATCCGGCCCGCCTTCGCCGGTTCGGCCTCCGGGTCGTAGCCCACGAACAGCGGGACGACGACGAAGCCCTGCAGCGCGGCGCCGAGGTTGCCCGCGACCATGCTCGCCAGCTTGTTGGCCTTGCCGTCGAGGGAGAGCGGCACGCCCTCCATCTTCTCGTAGTGCTCCAGCTCGACGGTGTAGAGCCGCACCATCTGCACCGCCATGCCCGCGGCGCCCGCGATGCCGACCGCCGAGTAGGAGTCGGTGATGAAGACCTTCTCGATGTCGCGCTGGGCGATCACGTTGCCTGCGGTGGCGCGGCGGTCACCCGCGATGACGACACCGTCTCGACAGACGAGCGCGACGATCGTGGTGCCGTGCGGCACCTCCAGCCCGGCCGAGCCCTTCGCGGCCGCAGCACGCGACGCGGCGTCCTCCGGGACGCGACCGGGCAGCAGGTGCGGGGCGTTGGCGGTGACGAAGTCGGTGAATGACGACGGTCCGGGCGCAAGGTAGGCGCCCAAGCCGGGTGCGGGAACCGGCGGCCGGAACTCCATGATCGGGTGCGTGCCTCTCTCGCTACAGGGGGCCCGCGGCCGGGGTGTTCGCGGGGTGCAGGGGGCGCCGGACGGGCCGGCGGGGCGCGAGGTTACTCGCCGCCCTTTTGGACGTAGGCGCGGACGAAGTCCTCGGCGTTCTCCTCCAGGACGTCGTCGATCTCGTCGAGGATCGTGTCGACGTCCTCTCCGAGCTTCTCCCGTCGCTCCTGGCCTGCCGCCGCGGCGTCACCCGCCTCGTCGTCGTCGCCGCCTCCGCCGCCCTGACGCTTGGTCTGCTCCTGCGACATGACGCCTCCTGTCGTTGTCGTGCTGCTCAACCCTAGCTCAGCGGACCGACAGAAAGCGTGAGATCAGGCCGCGCGGCTGCCGCTCAGCCCTTCGTGAGGGCCTCTACCAGCTCCTCGGCCGTCCGCGAGTTGTCGATCAGCTCGCCGACGTGGCGCCGGGTGCCCCGCAGCGGCTCCAGCGTGGGGATCCTGACCAGCGACTCCCGACCCAGATCGAAGATCACAGAATCCCATGAGGCCGCCGCCACCTCGGAGGGGTAGCGCTCGAGGCACCGGCCGCGGAAGTAGGCCCGCGTGTCGTCCGGCGGCGTGGACATCGCCGCGATGACCTGGTCTTCGGTGACCAGCCGCTTGATCGACCCGCGGGTGGCCAGCCGGTTGTAGAGGCCCTTCGCCATCCGCACGTCGCTGTACTGCAGGTCGACCAGGTGCAGCCGCGGGGCGTCCCAGGCCAGCCCGTCGCGCTCGCGGTAGCCCTCCAGCAGCCGCAGCTTGGCCGTCCAGTCGAGGCGGTCGGCGGTGGACAACGGGTCGCGCGCGAGGTCGTCGAGCACCTCGCCCCACAGCGTGAGCACCTCCGCCGTGGCGTCGTCGACGTCGGCGCCGAGGGTGTTCTCGACGTGCTTGGCGGCCTTCTCGAAGTAGGCGCGCTGTACGTCGAGCGCGGTCATCTTGCGGCCGTCGGCCGTGTCGACCAGCAGCTTCAGGCTCGGGTCGTGGCTGATCCGGTGAACGGAGCGCACCGGCTCGGACAGGCGGAGCTCGTCGAACCGGACGCCTGCCTCGATCATGTTCAGGACCAGCGCCGCCGTGCCGACCTTGAGCAGCGTGGAGTACTCGCTCATGTTCGCGTCACCGATGATGACGTGCAGGCGGCGGTACTTGTCCGCGTCGGCGTGCGGCTCGTCGCGGGTGTTGATGATGCCGCGCTTGAGCGTCGTCTCCAGCCCGACCTCGACCTCGATGTAGTCGGCGCGCTGCGAGAGCTGGTAGCCCGCCTCGTCGCCGGACGCCCCGCGCCCCACCCGGCCCGCGCCGCACACGACTTGGCGCGTCACGAAGAACGGTGTGAGGCCCGACACGATCGAGGGGAACGTCGTCTGGCGGGCCATCAGGTAGTTCTCGTGGGAGCCGTAGCTGGCGCCCTTACCGTCGACGTTGTTCTTGTAGAGCTGGATTCGGGGCGCGCCGGGCACGGTGGCCGCGCGCATCGCGGCCTCCTCCATCACCCGCTCCCCCGCCTTGTCCCAGACGACGATGTCGCGGGGGGTGGTGACCTCGGGCGTGGAGAACTCGGGGTGGGCGTGGTCGACGTACAGGCGCGCCCCGTTGGTGAGGATGACGTTGGCCGCGCCGAGGTCGTCGAGCTCGGAGTCGACGGGGTTGTGCAGCGTGGGCGCGGACAGGTCGAACCCACGGGCGTCGCGCAGCGGCGACTCGACCTCGTAGTCCCACCGCGCCCGCCGCGAGCGGGGGATGTCGGCGGCCGCCGCGTAGGCGAGCACCACCTGCGTGGAGGTGATAACGGGGTTGGCGGTGGGGTCGCCCGGCACCGAGATGCCGTACTCCACCTCGGTCCCCATGATGCGGCGCGCAGTCATGCCCCGAGCCTAGTCGGCCCGGACGGGGAGAATGGCGTTCGTGCGCGCGGAGGACGAGCTGGTGGCCGTGTACGACGCCGCGGGCCGAGTGACGGGCGCGGCGCCCCGCGGCGTCGTCTACGGCCGCGGCCTGTGGCATGCCGCAACCGGCGTGCTCGTGCGCAGCGGCGACGGGGAGCGGGTCGTCCTGCACCGGCGCACCCCGGACAAGCTGGTCTTCCCGGACACCTGGGACTGCTGGGCGGGCGGCGTGGTGGGGCCGGGCGAGGACCCCGCCGACGCCGCCGTCCGCGAGCTGGCCGAGGAGCTGGGCATCGTCGGCGCACCCCTGGAACCCCTGCCCGACGCCGTCTTCGACGACGGGCAGGTGCGCTACCACGCGTTCACGTACGAAGCGCGGTGGGACGGACCCCTGCACCCGCAGGAGAGCGAGGTCGCGTGGGTGGGCTGGGTGCGCCTCGACGAGCTCGCCGCCCGGCTCGCCGACCCGGTGCGCTGGCCGTTCGCCCCGGACGGACGGGCGGGCATCGAGCGCTGGTTCGCCGCACGGCGCTGACGCGCCCCGTGCGCGGATCTCGTCGCCCTGACCACCTTTTCCGCGCACGAGCATCAGCGTCCTTCGTCGGTCAGCGACTCCGTGATCGCGTCGCTGATCTCGCGCAACGCCTTCTGCTGTTCCGGGGTCAGTACGTCGAACAGCCGGGCGCGCACCTCCTCGACGTGCCCGCGCGCCGCGGAGTCGAGATAGGCGAAGCCTTCGTCGGTGAGCTCGGCGAACTGGCCGCGTTTGTCGGTCGGACAGGCGCTGCGACGTACCCAGCCCGCCTCCTCCATGCGCGCGACCGCGTGGCTGAGCCTGCTGCGCGAGGACAGCGAGCTCGCGGCGAGCTCGCTCATCCGCAGCGTCCGGTCGGGCGCCTCGGACAGGCGGACCAGGATCTCGAAGTAGGCGTGCGGCAAGCCGGAGTCGGTCTGCAGCTGCCTCTCGATTCGGTCGAAGAACAACCGGTGCGCCGTGATGAAGCTGCGCCAGGTCCGCTGCTCCTCAGCGTCCAGCCAGCGGGTGTCGTCCACGTCACCCTCCTCGGGAAATAGTTGAACTCTCAACTCGCTTCCACTAGTGTCCCTCTCAACACCTGAGAGTTCAACAAAACGAGGAGGCCTTCATGACCGCAGCGATCCAGATCCCGGGCTACATCGCAGGAACATGGGACATCGACCCGGTGCACTCCGACGTCTCCTTCAGCGTCCGGCACATGATGGTGAGCAAGGTACGCGGGCGCTTCGGAACCGTCAGCGGCGAGATCACCACCGGCGACGACGTCACGAAGTCGACCGTCCACGCGACCATCGACGCGACCTCCATCGACACCAACCACGCGCAGCGCGACAACCACATCCGCTCGGCCGACTTCTTCGACGTCGTCACCCACCCCACGTGGACGTTCGACTCGACGGCCGTGCGCGCCGAGGACGGCGACCTGTTCCTCGACGGTGACTTGACGATCAAGGGCGTGACCCGCCCGGTGACGCTGGCGCTCGAGATCTCGGGCTTCGGGCCCGACGCCTACGGTGGCACGCGCGCGGGGTTCTCCGCCACCAACACCATCAACCGCAACGACTTCGGCGTGGACATCTCGATGCCGCTCGACGGCGGCGGCGTCGTCGTCGGCGACAAGGTGACGATCACCCTCGAGATCGAGGCCGTGCTCCGCACGTCCTGACCGACGCTACGGGCGCCCCGCCCGGTCCGCGAATGTTCATTTCAGCAACGGCCCCCGGCACGCGCGACGCCCGGGGGCCGTTCGCCGCTCGCGGCCTGACCGGGCGGCCCGGGCTCGATACCCTGTCGGCGTGGCCTACCGCGAGCATCGGGCGCCGCAGCAGCTGCAGGCGCTGGTCGAGTGCGGCTGGCTCGACACCGCCGAAGCCGACGGACTGCACGCGGTGCTGCCCGACGGCTGCATGGACCTCGTGTGGACCGGCTCTCGCCTGCTGGTCGCCGGACCCGACACGGTCACCCGACCCGCCGCTCGGGAACGGGGCGTCACGACGGCCGGTCTGCGTTTCGCCCCCGGCGCGCTGCCCTCGTTGCTGAACGTGCCCGCGGTCGAGCTGCACAACCGCAGCGTCGTGCTGGCCGAGCTCGCGCGAGCGCCCGCCCGCGCCGCCGTCGCCCGCCTGGAAGCGGGCGAGGCTCCCCTGCCGGTGCTCGCCGCAGTGGCTGCACGGCTGCCGGGTACGGCCCCGGGCCCCTCGGTCACCGCGCTGCGCACGGCGCTCGCGCCTGACCGTGCCACGGCGGGACGTGGCGAACCGACTCCGGAATCGGTCGCCGCCCTCGCCGACATGCTGGGCTGCACGACCCGCTCCGTGCACCGCCGCTGTCTCGCCGCGTTCGGCTACGGCCCCGCCGTCCTGCGCCGGGTGCTGCGGTTCCGGCGCGCCGTGGCGTTGCTGCGCGCGGGGGTGGCCCCGGCCGAGGCCGCCGCGCAGCTGGGATACGCCGACCAGCCGCACCTGTCACGCGAGGTCAGAGCGTTGACCGGGACGTCGCCGCGTCAGCTGGCCAACGGAGCGAACAGGTCGACGCCGTTGCCGTCCGGATCGTGGACGACGGCGTAGCGCTGGCCCCAGAACGCGTCGAACGGCGCCAGGGCGCTCTCGTGGCCCGCGGCCGTCAGCTCGGCGTACAGCGCGTCCACCCCCGCGGGATCGGGCAGCGCGAACGCGAGGCTGGTGCGGCCGCCCCGCACCGGCGTCCAGTCCGGGTGGAACGAGCGGATCACCTCCTCGGTGTCGAACGCCAGCCGCAGCCCGCCGGGCAGCGTGACCTCGACGTGCGGTTCGACGTCAGCCGATGCGGGGATGTCCAGCCCGACCTGCCGATAGAAGGCCAGGGCCTTCGCCATGTCCGCTACCGCGATCCCGACGACGTCCAACCGTGCCTGAATGCTCATGGGGGCAGAGGCTAGAGCCCCCGGCGACGCCGGTCGTGAACGAATCGGACAAGCCTGCGGGCCCGGTCGTCGCGCGATCCGGGCCCGCAGGACTGTGGTGGAGCTACAGGTACTGGCCGGTGTTGCTGGCCGTGTCGATCGCCCGGCCCGACTCGGCGTTCTTGCCGGTGACGAGCGTGCGGATGTAGACGATCCGCTCGCCCTTCTTGCCGGAGATCCGCGCCCAGTCGTCGGGGTTGGTGGTGTTGGGCAGGTCCTCGTTCTCGGCGAACTCGTCGACGATGGCGTCGAGCAGGTGCTGCACCCGCAGGCCGGGCTGGCCCGTCTCGAGCACCGACTTGATCGCCGCCTTCTTCGAGCGGTCGACGATGTTCTGGATCATCGCGCCGGAGTTGAAGTCCTTGAAGTAGAGCGTCTCCTTGTCGCCGTTGGCGTAGGTGACCTCCAGGAACCGGTTCTCCTCCGTCTCGTCGTACATCCGCTCGACGATCCGCTGGATCATCGCGTCGATGCACGCCTTGCGGTTGCCGCCGAACTCCGCGATGTCCTCCTCGTGGATCGGGAGCGTGTCGGTGAGGTACTTGGAGAAGATGTCCTGCGCCGCCTCGGCGTCCGGTCGCTCGATCTTGATCTTCACGTCAAGCCTGCCGGGGCGCAGGATCGCCGGGTCGATCATGTCTTCGCGGTTGGAGGCGCCGATGACGATGACGTTCTCCAGCCCCTCGACGCCGTCGATCTCGGCGAGCAGCTGGGGCACGATCGTCGTCTCGACGTCGGAGGACACACCGGACCCGCGAGTGCGGAAGATCGAGTCCATCTCGTCGAAGAACACGATCACCGGGGTGCCTGCGCTCGCCTTCTCCCGGGCGCGCTGGAAGATCAAGCGGATGTGCCGCTCGGTCTCGCCCACGAACTTGTTGAGCAGCTCGGGACCCTTGATGTTGAGGAAGAACGCGCGACCCTCGTTCGGGTCGTCGCCGCGCACCGCAGCCACCTTCTTGGCCAGCGAGTTGGCCACGGCCTTCGCGATGAGCGTCTTCCCGCACCCGGGCGGCCCGTAGAGCAGCACACCCTTCGGCGGGCGCAGCTCGTACTCCTTGAACAGCTCGGCGTGCAGGAACGGCAGCTCCACCGCGTCGCGGATCTGCTCGATCTGCCGGAACAGGCCGCCGATGTCGGAGTAGTCGACATCGGGCACCTCCTCCAGCACGAGGTCCTCGACCTCGGCCTTGGGCACCCGCTCGTAGGCGTAGCCCGCCTTGGTGTCGACGAGCAGGGAGTCGCCTGGCTTCAGCGCGACCAGGTCGGGGTCGTCCGTGTCGAACAGCGGCGCGGCCAACCAGACAACGCGCTCCTCATCGGCGTTCCCGACGACCAGCGCACGACCCGCCAGCTCATCGGTCGGCTCGGCCAGCACCTCCCTGAGGGCACAGACCTCGCCGATGCGCTCGAAGTCGCCTCCTTCGACGACGGTGAGCGCCTCGTTGAGCCGGACGGTCTGGCCGCTGCGCAGCGTCGCCGTGTCGACCGCAGGGGACACCGCGACACGCATGCGGCGGCCCGAGGTGAACACGTCGACCGTCTCGTCGGGGAACCGCGCGAGGAACACGCCGTAGCCGCTCGGCGGCTGGGCGAGCCGGTCGACCTCCTCGCGGAGTGCCACGAGCTGGCCGCGGGCCTCCTTCAGCGTCTCGGTCAGCTTCTCGTTGCGTGCCGAGAGCTGGGCGAGGCGGCTGGCGGACTCGGCGAGCCGCTGCTCCAGCACACGGGCGTGGCGCGGCGACTCGGTGAGCTTGCGGCGAAGTAGTGCGACCTCTTCTTCGAGGAAGCGAATCTGAGCGGCGGCCTCTGACGGGTCCAACCCGCCTCCGTCCGCGCCACCTGTTCTGCCGGGACCATCGTAGGGGTTCACGGCATCCTCCCTCCGTGCTCCGTTTCCATACGGTACCCGTCCGAACGCGCGGTTACCTTGCGGCGAACCGGTGATCCACCCCTCAGTGCCAAAATTCGCTGCGCGAGCATCCCTCATCCGGACGGCACCTTGACGGATTCGCGTTCGTCCGATCCGGGGTTCGCGAGCGCCGTCGGGGCGTCACCGACGGTACCGATCGGCCGCCCGTCACCGGATAGGGCTACCTGCTCGTCGGGCGCCGCTGCGGTCGCGGGGGCACGACACCGTCGGCCAACCGGCGCGCCGTGCACAGGAAAGCGGTGTGGCCCTGCATCCGGTGGTCGGGCCGAACCGCGAGTCCGACGACGTGCCACGGCCGCATCAGGCATTCCCAGGCCTGCGGCTCGGTCCAGCACTGCTGCTCGCGCAGATCTTCGACGAGCCTCGACAACTGGGTGGTGGTGGCGACGTAGCCAACGAGCACGCCGCCCGGCACGAGCGACTTGGCCACCGTGTCGAGGTGCTCCCACGGCGCCAGCATGTCCAACACCACCCGGTCGACGGGTTCGGCGACGCCGTCGTGGGTGCCGAGGTCGGCGACGCGCAAGGTCCAATGGGGTGGCAGGTCGCCGAAGAAGCGCTCGACGTTGCGCAGCGCGTGCACGGCGTGGTCGGCGCGCACTTCGTAGGACAGGACGTGGCCCTCCCGGCCCACCGCGCGCAGCAGCGAGCAGCTCAGAGCGCCCGATCCGGCGCCGGCCTCCAACACCCGCGCGCCGGGGAAGACGTCGCCCCACATGAGGATCTGAGCGGCGTCCTTCGGGTAGATGACCTGGGCACCGCGCGGCATCGAGAGCACGTAGTCGGCCAGCCGGGGCCGCAGCGCGAGGTAGGGCGTGCCGGTCGGCGACACGACGAGGCTGCCCTCGGGCTCGCCGATCAGGTCGTCGTGGCGCAGGCCGCCCCGGTGCGTGTGGTACTCCGCGCCCGCCTCGAGGGTCACCGTGTAGTGGCGGCCTTTCGGGTCGGTGAGCTGGACGCGGTCGCCCGCGCGGAACGGCTCGTCGGAGCGGCGGGCCTGGACGTCGGACACGGTCGGGAACGGTACCCGTGACGGCTGGTCCCGCCGGTCACGGACCCGTCACCGAGCCGCCGACCAGGCGCAGGATCTCCGTGAGCATGCCGGTGTGCTGATCCAGCGTCGCCGTGTGCCGGTCCAGCGTCGCCGTGTGCTGATCCAGCGTCGCCGTGTGCTGGTCAACGGTCTGTTGGAGCCCGTTGACGGTTTCGGAGAGATTGTCCACCCGACCCGTCAGCACAACGACGTTGTCGGCAAGGGTGTCCACCCGACCCGTCAACCCGACGACGTTATCGGACACGGTGTCCACCCGACCCGTCAGCACAACGACGTTGTCGGCAAGGGTGTCCACCCGACCCGTCAGCACAACGACGTTGTCGGACACGGTGTCCACCCGCTCCGTGAGGTCGACCAGCGTGTCGGCGATCGCGCGCTGGGACTCGTCGTGTGCGTCGACGCGGGCGGTCAGCCGGTCAGCCCTTGTCATGAGGTGAGCGACGTCCGGTCTGGTCATGGCCGGAGGGTAACCAGCCCCGCCCGGCGCGCGGGGGCGATTCGATGAATTGCGGGACCGATGCGTCCACAGGTCCGCGCGGCGTCGGGACTGTCGGTGCCCTCGCCTAACCTCGCTCTCATGACCGACAGCCTCGTCGCGCCGGACGCCCCGACGGCGCACCGGCGGCCTGCGCTGTCGCCGTCGCGTGCGGGCGATTTCAAGCAGTGCCCGCTGCTCTACCGCTTTCGGGCGATCGACCGGCTGCCCGAACTGCCCAGCCGGGCCCAGGCCAGGGGCACGCTGGTGCACGCCGTGTTGGAGCGGCTCTACGACCTGCCCGCGGTGCAGCGGCGCCCCGAGGCGGCCCACGCGCTCGTCGCGCCCGAGTGGGCCCGGCTGTGTGCCGAGATGCCGGAGCTGGTCGAAGCGCTCTTCGCCGGTTCCGAGGACCCAGAGCTGGCGGAGTGGCTCGCGTCGGCGGGGCCGCTGATCGACGCCTACTTCCGGCTGGAAGATCCCCGCACACTCGAGCCCGCCGCCCGCGAGCTGCTGGTGGAGACCGAGCTCCCCTCAGGGCTGCTGCTGCGCGGCTACATCGACCGACTCGACGTCGCGCCCGCGGGCCAGGTGCGGGTCGTGGATTACAAGACCGGCGCCGCGCCCCGTCCGGTCGCCGAGACCAGGGCTTTGTTCCAGATGAAGTTCTACGCGCTGATGCTGTTGTACCTGAGGGGTGCGGTGCCGCGTCAGCTGCGACTGCTCTACCTCACCGACGGCGAGTCGCTCAGCTACGAGCCCGACGAGACGGAGCTGCGGCGCTTCGAGCGCACCCTCGACGCGATCTGGACGGCCATTCGCGCCTCTGGCGCCAGCGGCGACTTCCGGCCCAACCCCAGCAGGTTCTGCGAGTGGTGTGCACACAGGGCGTTCTGCCCCGCATGGGGAGGAACCCCACCTGCCTACCCCGGGTGGCCAGGCGATCCGGTCGAGGAGACCCCCGCGGACCGGGCGGGGTGAGCGGAGCGCCGCATGATCGCAACGGCATGATCGGTGGGTGCCCGAGCCGTTCTACCTCCCCCTCGACGGACCCGACGGCGAACGCTTCTACGCCACCAGCGCCACCACGGGCCCGTGGTTTGCCGATGCCCAGCACGCGGGCCCGCCCTCCGCCCTGCTCGCACGGGCCCTGGAACGCTGTGCGCCCCAGGCAGACACCCAGATCGGGCGCATCACCGTCGACATCCTCGGACCCGTCCCGGCAGGCGAGGTCGCCGTGCGCGCGGCCGTCGAACGGCCCGGCCGCTCGATCGCGCTGCTGGCCGCCGAGCTGACCGCGGGCGGACGCGCGGTGATGCGGGCGCGCGCCTGGCGGCTTGCCACAGGAGACACGGCGACCGTCGCGACCGGCGTCTCCCCCGCCCTGCCGCCACCCGCCGCCGCGCGCCTGCGCGCCGAGCGCCCGCCCGGGTGGCTACCCGGCTTCATCGACGCGCTGGAGTGGCGCTGGCTGCACGGCTGGCTGGGTGACCCGGGCCCGGGTGCGGTCTGGGCCCGCCAGCTGGTGCCGCTGGTCGAAGGTGAGGAACCGACGCCCCTGCAACGGATGCTGCTCGTGGCCGACTCCGGCAACGGCGCGGCCGCGCCGCTGGATGTCCGGGAGTGGGTCTTCGTGAACACCGAGCTGACCGTTCACCTGCACCGACCGCCGACCGGGACCTGGATGGGCGTCGACGCGCAGACCACCGTGGGACCCTCCGGCGTCGGCACCGTCGCAGGCCTGCTCTTCGACGAGCAAGGGCACGTGGGCCGATCCGCCCAGTGTCTGACGGTCCGGCACCGGCCTGGCTGAACCGCAGGTCGGTCTTGTGTCGCGATCTCCCACGACTTCTCGAACAGCTCCTAGCCGACCATCGAGCGTCCGTCGACGGCGCGGCAGGAGCGGATCTCCGAGGTCAGGATCGCCCGCGCGCCCAGCGAGGCCAGGTCGTCCATGATCCGGTTGGCTTCGCGCTTGAGCACCATCGTCCGCACGCCCCACCAGCCCGGTTCCTGCAGCGCCGACACCGTGGGGGCCTGCATGCCCGGCGCGATCGCCTTGGCCGCCTCCAGCGCCGGGTCGGGGCAGTCGTAGTCGACCATGAGGAACTGGCGTGCGTAGACCACGCCGCGCAGGCGCTCGGTGAAGACGACCTTCTCGGCCTTGGTCTCGACCGTCTCCTCCCGGTCCGGACGCGGTTCGCGCTCGATCAGGGTGGCCTGCGACTCGGCGATCGCTTCGCCGAACGGGACGAGGTTGTGCTGGCGCAAGGTGCGCCCCGAGGAGACGACGTCCGCGATCGCGTCGGCCAGCCCGAGCTGCACGGAGATCTCCACGGCGCCGTCGAGCTTGATGATGTCGGCGCGGACCCGGCTGCGGGCGAGGTGGGCGCGCACCAGCCGGGGATAGGAGGTGGCGATCTTCTTGCCCTCCAGGTCGTCCAGCTTCCAGTCGCGCCCGTCGATGCCCTTGTCGGGGGCCGCGAAGCGGAACTTGGACTGCCCGAAACCCAGCTCGATGACCTTCTTGACCTGGCTGCCCGACTCGTCCATCAGATCGGCGCCGGTGATGCCGAGGTGCAGGTCACCGGAGCCGACGTACGTGGCGATGTCCTTCGGCCGCAGGTAGAAGAACTCGATGTCGTTCTCCTCGTCGAGCATCGACAGATCGCGGGCGTCGCTGCGCTGGCGGTAACCCGCCTCCCGCATCATCGTGGCGGCAGGCTCGGCGAGAGTGCCCTTGTTGGGCAACGCGATCCGCAGCATGCGCCCTCCTCTTTCCGTACTGCAGGCAGCCTCCGACGCTACCGCCCGCGAACATGATCTACAGGAACTTATACACGTCCTCGAGGCCCAAGCCCCGACCCAGCATGAGGACCTGCAGCCGGTACAGCAGCTGCGAGATCTCTTCGGCGAGCGCGTCGTCGGCCTCGTGCTCGGCCGCGAGCCACACCTCGCCTGCCTCTTCCAGCACCTTCTTGCCCTGCGCGTGGATGCCCGCGTCGAGTGCCACGACCGTGGCCGAACCGGTGGGGCGGGTGGCTGCCTTCTCGCTCAGCTCGGCGAACAGCTCGTCAAAGGTCTTCACCGCTCGTCTCCCCTCACGTTTTCCAGTCTCATCGGTCGCGCGCAACCGGACCGCGCGCGTCCAGGTGGCTGCTTCACACGGTCGCCATAGTGCGCCCAGAGGAACGCAACGGCCCCACGGGCGTCCGACGGCGAGCCGAGCGGATCGCCCAGGACGCCCAACGGTCTCACGCGGCGCGACCCTCTCGTGCCTGCGCGTAATCCGCACGCAGGTCGTCGAGGGTCAGTCCGGCCAGCGAGGCCCGCAGCACCAGGCCCGGCTCGGCAGGCACCGGCACATCGCACGGCACGACGAGCACGGCCACACCCGCCCGCTGCGCGGCCCGTGCGCCGTTGGGTGAGTCCTCGATCGCGAGGCACTCCGCGGGCGCCAACCCGAGCAGCGCAGCGGCGCGCAGGTACGGATCGGGGTCCGGCTTGCCGTGGGGCACCTCGTCGGCGCACACCGTGGCGGCGAAGTATCCGCGCCCGATGCTGTCCAGGGCCGACTCGGTGAGCGAGCGGCCGGTGTTGGTCACCAACGCCATCGGCCACCCGGCCGCGCCGACCAGCTGCAGCGCCTCCTGCGCGCCCGGCCGCCACGGCAGCCCCTGTGCGAACAGCTCAGCCGTCCGGTCCGAGAGGTACCGCTCGGTCTCCTTCACCTGTTCGGGCTCCGGGGTGACGCCGAGGTCGTCGAACATCAGCACGAGCGTTCGGGCCATGTTCGAACCGATCATCGCGTCCCGCGCGCTCTGCGACAGCTCGCCGCCGAGCCAGTGCGCCGTGTCGACCAGCGAGACCGTCCAGAGCTTCTCGGAGTCGACGAGCGTGCCGTCCATGTCCCACAGGACGGCGGCGGGGCCGCTGTGACGTTCGCTCCGCAAGCTCCGCTCAGCGCCCATGTTCGCTCCGCAAGCTCCGCTCAGCCAGCATTGAAGTACTTCGCCTCCGGGTGGTGCGCCACCATCGCGTCCGTCGACTGCTCGGGGTGCAGCTGCAGCTCCTCCGACAGTGTCACGCCGATGCGCCCCGGCTGGAGCAGATCGACGATCTTCACCCGGTCGTCGAGGTTCGGACACGCGCCGTATCCCAGCGAGTATCGCGCGCCCCGATAGCCGAGATCGAAGAACTCCCGAACGTCGGCTGGGTCCTCGGCGGAGACGCTGCCGCCCGCGGGGAACACCAGTTCCTCCCGGATCCGCCGGTGCCAGTACTCCGCGAGCGCCTCGGTGAGCTGCACACCCAGCCCGTGCACCTCCAGGTAGTCGCGGTAGGCGTCCTTCGCGAACAGCTCGTTCGCGTAGTCGGCGATCGGGCTGCCCATCGTGACCAGGTGCAGCGGCAGCACATCCACCTCGCCGCGCTGTGCCGCCAACGCGCGCGGACGCCAGAAGTCGGCCAGGCACAGGTGCCGGTCGCGGCGTTGGCGGGGGAACGTCAACCGGTGCCGCTCGGGGCCATCGGCGCGCGTCTGGTCGAGGATCACCAGGTCGTCACCGTCCGCGACGGCCGGGAAGTAGCCGTACACGACAGCGGCGTGCGCGAGCACGCCCTCGGTGAATAGCCGGTCGAGCCAGTAACGCAGCCGGGGCCGACCCTCGGTCTCCACCAGCTCCTCGTACGACGGCCCGGAGCCGCCGCGCGCACCGCGCAGGCCCCACTGGCCCAGGAAGAGGGCGCGCTCGTCGACCATCCCCGCGTAGTCGGCCAGCGCCACGCCCTTCACCACCCGGGTGCCCCAGAACGGGGGCCGGGGAATCGGGTTGTCGGTCGTGACGTCGGAGCGTGCGGGCAGTGGCCCGGCGACCTCCGCTGCGGCGGCCTTCCGCTTCGCGGCAACCCGCAGGCTGCGCTCGTGGCGGGCTTTGCGTTCGGCCCGCGCGGCCTCCTCGGCGGCGTCGACCTCCGGTGCGCCGCCCCGGCGACGGGCCATCGTGGCGTCCATCAACCGCAGCCCTTCGAAGGCGTCGCGGGCGTAGGACACGCGCCCCTGGTAGACGTCCGAGAGGTCGTTCTCGACGTAGGAGCGGGTGAGGGCGGCCCCGCCGAGCAGAACGGGGAGGTCGGCCACCCCGCGCTGGTTCATCTCCTGCAGGTTCTCCTTCATGATCACAGTCGACTTCACGAGCAGCCCCGACATGCCGATCGCGTCGGCGCGGTGCTCGGTCGCGGCCGCGAGGATCGTCGAGATCGGCTGCTTGATGCCGAGGTTGACCACGGTGTAGCCGTTGTTGGTCAGGATGATGTCCACGAGGTTCTTGCCGATGTCGTGCACGTCGCCCTTGACCGTGGCGAGCACGATCGTGCCCTTGCCCTCCCCGTCGGCGCGCTCCATGTGCGGCTCGAGGTGGGCTACGGCCGTCTTCATCACCTCGGCCGAGGCGAGCACGAACGGCAGCTGCATCAAGCCTGCGCCGAACAGCTCACCGACGGTCTTCATCCCCGCCAGCAGCGTGTCGTTGATGATCTCCAGTGCGGGCCGGGACGCCAGCGCCTCGTCGAGGTCGGCCGTGAGGCCCGGCCGCTCCCCGTCGACGATCCGCCGCTCCAGCCGCTCGAACAGCGGCAACGCGGCCAGCTCCTCGGCGCGCCCGGCCTTCGCCGAGGACGTCGAGACGCCCTCGAACAGCTCCATGAACCGGTTCAGCGGGTCGTAGCCGTCGCGGCGACGGTCGTAGACCAGGTCGAGCGCGACGGAGCGCTGCTCGTCGGGGATCTTGGCCATCGGCAGGATCTTGGCCGCCGACACGATCGCGGTGTCCAGGCCCGCGTTGACGCACTCGTGCAGGAACACCGAGTTGAGCACCTGTCGCGCCGCCGGGTTGAGCCCGAACGAGACGTTGGAGACGCCGAGGGTCGTCTGCACGTCCGGGTGACGGCGCTTGAGCTCGCGGATCGCCTCGATCGTCTCGAGCGCGTCGCGCCGCACCTCCTCCTGCCCGGTCGTGATCGGGAAGGTCAGCGTGTCGACGACGATGTCGGACACCCGCAGGCGATGGTGGGTGGTCAGGTCCTTGATCAGCCGTTCCGCCACCCGCACCTTCCACTCGGCGGTGCGGGCCTGCCCCTCCTCGTCGATGCACAGCGCGACGACGGCCGCCCCGTGCTCGTCCACAAGCTCCATCGCGCGCTGGTAGCGCGAGCCGGGGCCGTCGCCGTCCTCGAAGTTCACCGAGTTGATGATCGAGCGGCCGCCGAGGCGCTCCAGACCCGCCCGCAGCACCTCCGGCTCGGTCGAGTCGAGCATCACCGGCAGGGTCGACGCGGTGGCCAGGCGCCCGGCCAGCTCGGACATGTCGGCGACACCGTCGCGGCCGACGTAGTCGATGCAGAGGTCGATCAGGTGCGCACCCTCCCTGGTCTGCTCGCGCGCGATCCCGACGCAGGCCTCCCAGTCCTCCGCGAGCATGGCGTCGCGGAACTTCTTCGACCCGTTCGCGTTGGTCCGCTCCCCGATCATCAACACCGAGGTGTCCTGGCGGAACGCCACCGGCGCGTACAGCGAGCTGACCCCGGCCTCCGGGCGCGGATGGCGCACCGGTGGCTGCAGGTCGCGCATCGCCTCGACCAGCGTCGACACGTGCGTCGGGGTGGTGCCGCAGCACCCGCCGACGAGCGCGACGCCGTACTCCTTCACGAACGCCGTCAACGCCGCGGCGAGCTCGTCGGGCGACAGCGGGTACTCCGCGCCGTTCGGCCCCAGTATCGGCAGCCCCGCGTTCGGCATCACCGACAGGGGGATCCGGGCGTGCTTGGACAGGGTGCGCAGGTGCTCGCTCATCTCGGCGGGGCCGGTGGAGCAGTTCAGTCCGATGAGGTCGACGCCGAGCGCCTCCAGCGCGGTGAGCGCAGCGCCGATCTCCGAGCCCAGCAGCATCGTGCCGGTGGTCTCGACGGCGACCTGCGCGACGATCGGCAGGTGGCGGCCCTCCGCGGCCATCGCCCTGCGGACGCCCAGCACCGCGGCCTTGGCCTGCAGGAGGTCTTGGCACGTCTCGATGACGACCGCGTCAGCGCCCCCGGCGACGAGCCCGCGCCCGCATTCGGTGTAGGCGTCGCGTAGGCGGGCGAACGTCTCGTGCCCCAGCGTCGGCAGCTTCGTGCCGGGGCCGACGGAACCGAGCACGAACCGGGGCCGGTCCGGTGTCGCCATCGAGTCGGCCACCTCGCGCGCGAGCACCGTGGCCTTCTCGGCCAGCTCCCGGATCCGCTCCGGGATGCCGTATTCGGCGAGGTTGGGCAGGTTCGCGCCGAACGTGTTGGTCTCCACCGCGTCGGCGCCCGCCTCGAAGTAGGCGCGGTGGATGTCGCGCACCACGTCGGGGCGGGTGTCGTTGAGGATCTCGTTGCAGCCCTCGAGGCCCGCGAAGTCGTCGAGCACGAGATCGGTCGACTGCAACATCGTGCCCATCGCACCGTCGGCGACGACGATCCGTCTGGCGAGCGTGTCCAGGAAGGTGCTGGCGACGCCAGACGTTGGGGCTGCTTCTTCGACGGTGTGCGGCTGCACGGTGTCCTCCTACGCGATGGCCTGACCCCCCACGGTAGTCGCTGCGGGGTGGCGATCCGGCACACTCTCGGCAGCGCACCGTAGGCTGGGGTGATGACCGAACGCGACCCGGAACTCGGAGCGGAGACCGAACTACCCCGCCTCGTCGACCCGGTGATGATCGCTTCGTTCGAGGGCTGGAACGACGCCGGTGAGGCCGCCAGCGCCGCGTTGGAGCACCTCGAGCTGATGTGGGACGCCGAGCCGTTGGCCTCCATCGACCCCGAGGAGTACTACGACTTCCAGGTCACACGCCCGCACGTGCGGCTCACCGAGGGCGTCACCCGGCGCATCGAGTGGCAGACCACCCGCCTGTCGTGGGCGCAGCTGCCGGGCACCGAGCGGCATGTCGTGCTCGTCAACGGGATCGAGCCGAACCTGCGCTGGCGCAGCTTCTGCGGCGAGTTGCTGGACTACGCGAAGCGCCTCGGCGTGACGAAGGTCATTACCTTGGGGGCGCTGCTCACCGACACACCGCACACCCGGCCGACCCCGGTCAGCGGGACGTCCTACGACAAGGCGTCCGCGGCGAACATGGACGTCGAGCCCTCGACCTACCAGGGCCCGACGGGCATCGTCGGGGTGTTCCAGAACGCCTGCGTGGAGGCCGGGATACCGGCGTTCTCGTTCTGGGCTTCGGTGCCGCACTACGTGTCCCAGGCCAGGGTGCCCAAGGCAGCCGTGGCGCTGCTGCACCGGGTCGAGGAGGTGCTCGACGTCGAGGTGCCGCTGGGCGCGCTGCCCGAGCAGGCCGAGGAGTGGGAGCGCACGGTCTCGGAGATGGCCGAGGCCGACGACGAGGTGCGCGAGTACGTGCGCCAGCTCGAGGAGCAGGCCGAGGAGAGCGAGGAGGCTCCCGAGGCCGACGGCGACACGATCGCCGCGGACTTCGAGCGCTATCTGCGGCGGCGCGGCACCGGAGGCGCGGGCCACTGAACCCGGCGGATCAGGGGCCGAGCACGGTGAGCAGCGCCCTGGCGTAGGCCCGCTCGGCGTCGACGTCCACCTCGCGGATCTCCTGCCCCCGGTGCTCCACGGTCACGACCCAGCCGTCGCCGATCGGCTCGAGCCGCCGGAAGGCCGTGCCGAGCGCGGTCCGCAGCTGCCCCTCGTGCGGCAGCCAGATGACGGCAGCCTGCTCGACGCTGTCCAACGCCCACTCGGTGGTTCCGTTGAACTGGAACAGCGGGCCGCTCGGGGTGTCGCGCAGCTGGATGGTCAGCTGGCTGACCACGAACACCTCGGCGTCCATGTCGCGGTCGGCGACGACGAACCGGTCGCCCGAAGCAGGCTTCCACGGCAGTCCGGCGTCCCGCAGCCGCCGGGCCAACTCGACGGTGATCATGGCGTCTCCGCGGGAAGAAGTACGTCGGCTGCGATCATGGCGTCTCCGCGGGAAGAAGTACGTCGACGGTGATCACCGCAGATCCACCCCCAGAAGCGCATCGACGGCCGAACGGACGAGGGCAGGGGCGGCGGCGTCGGTCCCCCGGCGCTCGAGGGCCTCGTCCGCCCAGGCGTCGACGGCGGCCAGCGCGGCCGGCGTGTCGAGGTCGTCGGCGAGGTGGGTGCGCAGGCGCAGGACGAGATCTGACGCGGGCGGGGCCGCCTGCAGCGCCACGGCGTCCCGCCAGCGGGCGAGGCGCTCTTCGGCGACGGTGAGGAGCTCGGCCGTCCACGCCCGGTCGCTGCGGTAGTGCCCGGCCATCAGCGCGAGTCTGATCGCGCTGGGGTCGACCTTCTCCGCCCGCAGCTTCGAGACGAACACCAGGTTGCCGCGCGACTTGGACATCTTCTCGCCGTCGAGCCCGATCATGCCGGTGTGCGCGTAGTGGCGGGCGAAGGGATGCACGCCGGTGAACGCCTCGGCGTGCGCGGCGCCGCACTCGTGGTGGGGGAAGATCAGGTCCGAGCCGCCGCCGTTCAGGTCGATCTGGGTGCCGAGGCGGTTGAGCGCGATCGCGGCGCACTCCACGTGCCAGCCCGGCCTGCCCGCACCGAGGTCGGACTCCCACGACGGCTCGCCCTCGCGCGCCATCCGCCACAGCAGCGGGTCGAGGGGGGACCGCTTCCCCGGCCGGTCGGGGTCACCGCCGCGTTCGCGGGCGAGCGCCAGCATCGTCGCCTCGTCGTAGTTGGACTCGTACCCGAACCGCCCGGTGAAGGCGCTGTCGAAGTAGACGTCGGGGTGCTGCGGATCGTCGACGCGGTAGGCCGCGCCCTGGGCGAGCAGCTTGCCGACGAGCTCCGCGATCTCCCCCATCGCCTCGACCGCGCCGATGTAGTGCCGCGGCGGGAGCACGCGCAGGGCTTCCATGTCCTCGCGGAAGAGCGCGGTCTCGCGCATGCCGAGCACGACCCAGTCGTCGTGGTCGCGTGCGGCGCGCTCCAGCAGCGGATCGTCGATGTCGGTGACGTTCTGGACGTAGTGCACGTCGTGACCCAGATCCCGCCACACCCGGTTGACCAGGTCGAACGCCAGGTAGGTCGCCGCGTGGCCCAGGTGGGTGGCGTCGTAGGGGGTGATGCCGCAGACGTACATCGTCGCCGTCGGGCCGGGCGCCGTCGGACGGACGCGCCGGGTCGAGGTGTCGTGCAGACGCAGCGGCGGCCCACTTCCGTCCAACAGCGGGACATCGACAGGTGCCCAGGTTCGCATGGCACCAAAGCTACGCGAGCGTCGCCGGTCGGAGCAGGTGGTGATCGCCGAACCGGGGACATGGGGTGCACCAGCACACCTCACGTCCCCCATCCGGCGATCATGGCGGGTCAGCGTCGGGTGCGCAGGTAGTCGGACACCACCTCGGCGCCGAGGCCGTCGAGCGTCGGGGCGACGACCCGGCCACCGCAGCGGCGCGCGATGCCGTCCATGAAGGTCGCCAGGCGGGGGTCGTCACCCAGGACGAAGAAGGTGAACGCCGCGTGCAGCCCGCTCAGCCGATCCAGCTCGGCGACGGTGGCGTGCAGCGTCTGCGGGCTGGTCGGGTAGTCGAACACGGCCTGGCCGTCCGGTTCCAGGTGGGCGGTGGGCTCCCCGTCGGTGACGACGAGCACCACCGGCTGGGCGTCGGGGTTGCGGCGCAGGTGCTGCCCGGCGAGCGTCAGTGCGTGGTGCAGGTTGGTGCCCTGCTCCCACACCCCCTCCAGACCGATCAGCTCCCCCAGCTCGACGTCGCGGGCGTGGCGGCCGAAGGTGATCAGCTTGAGGTCGTCGCCGCGGAACCGGGTGGAGATCAGCTGGTGCAGCGCGAGCGCGGTGCGCTTCATCGGCACCCAGCGCCCGTCTTGCACCATCGACCACGAGGTGTCGACGCAGAGTGCCACCGCCGCGCGGGTGCGTTGCTCGGTCTCGACGATCTCCACGTCGGTGACGTCGATCATGCGGGGGTCGCCCCCCGCCCGGCGCAGCTGGGCGTTGAGCAGCGTGCGCGGCACGCTCCACGCCTCGGTGTCGCCGAACGCCCACGGCCGCGTCGCGCCCGTGGCGTCGCCCGCGGCACCGGAGCGGTGCGTCTCGCGCTCGCCGCGGCGGGCGCCGAGCCGGTCGGCGATGTCGCGCAGCGCCGACTCCCCCAGCCGCCGCAGCGCCTTCGGCGACAGCTGCAAAGACCCGTCCGGCGCGCGCTCGAAAAGGCCCTGCCGCTCCAGCTCGCGCTGCAGGTCGGCGAGCGCGCGCGCGTCGACGCGGGCCTCGTCGCCGAGGTGCTGCGCGAGCGACTCCAGGTCGATGTCTTCGAGGCGTGCGCCGGGGTAGCTCTGAGCCAGCTGCTCGGCCAGCGCGTCGAGCTGCCCGAGCTGCTCCATCGCGCGGGTGGCCTCGCCCATGCCCATCGGGTTCTCGCCGCGGAAGCGGCCCTCGCCCTGCCAGTCCTCACCGGGGCGCAGGCCCTGCAGCTGCGCGTCCAGCTGACCGAGCGCCTGCGCGAGCCGGGGGTCACCGAACGCCTGCTGGGCCAGCTCCATCAGCTCGTTGCGCTGGGCCTCGGTCATCGAGTTGAGCATGCGCTGCGCCGCGGCGGCACGGGCGGCGAGCAGGTCGATCAGCTCGTCGGTGCTCTGCGGACCCTCGGGGAAGAACTCGCCGTGGGCCTGCATGAAGCGCTCGAACTGCTCTTGCGTGTCCTGCCCCGACGCGTGGTTCGCGAGGAGCGCGTTCAGGTCGTCGAGCATCTCCCTGATCCGCTCGACGTCCTGCGGGGTGGCGTTCTCCATGGCCTGCTTCATGCCCTGGAAGCGCTGGTCGAGCAGCTCCCTGCCGAGCAGGTCGCGGATCTGCTCGTAGGCCTCGCGCGCGTCGGAGGACCGCCAGTCGTACTCGTTGAGCTCGCGCACGGCACCGCCGGTGTCCGACGGCAGCGCGTCGAGCTGCATCTCGCGGAAGCGGGCGTCGTCGCTGTCGTCGCGGCCCAGCGAGTCGCGCTCGGCGTCCAACGCGCGCTGCAGGAGTTCGCGGACCTCCTGCAGAGTGCCGTCGAGCCGGTTCTCCCGCTGCAGCTGCGACCGCCGCCGCCAGACCTCACGGGTCAGCTCGTCGAGGCCGCGGCGCTCCTGCATGCCGCGCCGCAGCAGCTCCTGCAGCGCCGTGCGGGGCGACGAGCCTTCCATCACGTCTCGGCCGATCTCGTCCAGCGCCGCCCGGATGTCGAGCGGGGGGGCGAGCGGGTCCGGCCCGTCGGCGTAGGGGCCGTAGGCGTAGCGGCGTCCGCGTTTGCTCACGCGTCCCACGCTACGTCTCCCGCGGAGACTCCGCGATCACGCGCGGCGCCGCGGCATGCTGTGGGCGGGTCAGGCCGGTCCGGCCAGGTTGAGGACCGTCACTGTGCCGTCGTCCAAGTTCGTCGCGTAAGCCTGCCTGCCATCCCGGCCGACCGCGATGCTGGTCGGGTTGTGGCCCACCGGAACCCGTGCGGTGATGCTCATCGTCTTCAGGCTGAAGACCTGGATCGCATTGTCGTCGACGGCGGCGATGTACAGGTGCTCGCCGTCGGCGGACAGGGAGACGTCCTGGGGATGGCCGCCCGTCCGCACCGTCCGGACCACCTTGTCGGTGTTGGTGTCGATCACCGTCATGGAACTGCCGTCGTAGTTCACGTTGAACAGGAGCGGCTTGGTCGGGTGCTTCAAGATGCTGTGCGGGCTCAACCCGACCGGAATGGTCGTGAGCACCTTGTCGGTGGTCGCGTCGATCACCGACACGACGTTCGACTCGTGGTCGGCCGCATAGACCGTCTTACCGTCGGTGGAGATGTCCACCCAGTGCGGGTTGGGCGCCACCTTGATCGTGTCGATCACGTCGTCGGTGGCGGTGTCGATCACCGAGATCGACCCGGAGTCGTGGTTGGGCACGTAGACGCGCTTGCCGTCCGGGGTGACGTCGAGCGCGAACGGCCGGACACCGACAGGCACCATCGTGACGAACTTGCTGGTGGCGGTGTCGAGCACGCCGACGACGTTCACCGTGCGGTTGTTGTTGTAGATGCTGACGTAGGCGCGTTTGCCGTCCGGCGCGAACGTGACGAACTGCGGGCCGCCCTGTGGCACGTTGATGGTGCCGGTCACGGCGTTGCGGGTGGTGTCGAACACGCTCAGCACGCCTGCCTCGCGGTTCGCGATGTAGGCGTACCTCCCGTTCGGCGCGACCTGCATGTAGCCGGGCGTGGAGTTCGCCTGGACCGTCGGACCGACGGTCGGCGTGTCGACGCTGCGCGCGAGCGGGCCCAGCGGCGCGCTGATGATCGCAGGACCGTTGGCCGCAGGCACACTCGCAGATGCCGAGGGCACACGTTGCTGCGGCGCCTGCCCGCGTGAGAGCAGCCAGACCGCGGTGCTCGCCCCCACGGCCGCCAGCAGCGTGAGGACGGCCAGCACCACCACGATCGCGTGCCGGTAAACCGGCCGGGCCATGGACAGGTCGGGCAGGCGGTAGGAGGGCCGCCCGTACGGCTCCCCCGGCGGCGTTTCGCCAGGTGGCGGCGGTCCCGCAGGCCGAGCGCGGTCGAAGTCGAAGTCGAAGGCCTCGGCCGCGACCGTCGCGGGGTCGGGTGGGTCGCGCCGCAGCTCGGTGCCGCGCCCGCCGCCGTGCTCCAGGAGGGCCGTGCCCACTCCGGCGCCGACCGGGACGGGTGCGGCCACGCGCTGGCGCGGGATGACGAAGTCGGCGTCGCCGTCGATCTCGATCCGCCGCGGGGCCTCTTCGAGATGCTCGGTCTGCTCGGCTGCCCCGGCGGCCAGCGCGGCGCGGGCGGCGGTGGCCAATGCGCCCGCCGACGGGTACCGGTCCGCTGGCCGCTTCGCCATGCCCTTCGCGACCACCGCGTCCAGCGTGCTCCCCGCGGCCGGGTTGACGTCGCTGACCGGCCGCGGGACTGCGTGGAGGTGCGCGAACATCAGGGCAGGCAGGTCGTCGCCCGCGAAGGGCTTCTGGCCGGTGAGGCACTCGAACAGGACGCAGGCGAGCGAGTACACGTCGGTGCGCGGGTCGACCGGGTCGCTCTCGAAACGTTCAGGGGCCATGTAGTCGAGCGACGCCTCGGTCATCGTCAGCCGCGACCGGGTGTGGCCGACCCCGTGCGCGAGGCCGAAGTCGACGACATAGGCGAAGTCGTTCGACGTCAGGAGGATGTTGCTCGGCTTGACGTCGCGGTGCACGACGCCGTCGTCGTGGGCGGCGTCGAGCGCGTCGGCGACCTGGGAGGTCAGGTTGACGGCGTGGGCGGGGGCCATCGGGCCCGCGGCGAGCAGGGCAGCCAGGTTCAGCCCTTCGACGAGCAGCATGTCGACGAAGAGCCTGCCCTCGATCTCGCCGAAGTCGTGGATCGGGACGACGTGCGGCTCACGCAGCCGCGCCACCGCTTCGGACTCGCGCCGGAAGCTTCGTTGGTACTCCGGGTCCTCGGACAGCGCCGCCGACAGCACCTTCAGCGCCACCTGACGGTCGCGTTGCGTGTCGAAGGCGCGGTAGACCTCGCCCATGCCACCGGAGCCGATCAGGTCTTCTATCTGGTACTGCCCGAATTCCTGCATGGTTGCGCCCCCACCAGACCCGCTGACGCACCCGGCGTCGGCACCGGGTCCGTGCTGGCACTCGAAAAGATGCGCAGATGCTACGCGGTCGGCAATTCGGCCCAGGCCGGACGTCAGCCGTAGCGGACGGTGTCGTCGTCGCTCTCGTCCTTGGCCAGGCGTCTGGTCAGGAACAACAGCTCGAGCGCGAGCTCGGCGGCGCTGGCCATCGGCCCCGGCTCCTCCGTGCCCGCGGCCTCCAGCCGTTTGGCCACCTCGGTCAGCACAGCCTCCACCCGCCTGCCCGTCGGCAGCGCCGCGACCACTTCGGCGGCGGGCACCCGCTCGCCCGTCCGCACCGGCGCCTGCGCGACGGCTTCGGCAAGCGGGGTGAGGTCGATCCCGCGCAGCCTTGCCCGTGCGGTGTCGGCCGTGGCGCGGCGCAGCAGGTGCTCGAGGTGCTCGGCCTCGCGCCCCTCCTCGCCCGAGGCGAACTCCAGCTTGCCGCGCAGCACGTCGGGCACCGATTCCAGGTCGACGGGGCGGGCCACGGCACGTCCCTCGCCGGTGATCGCGGCCCGCCGCAGCGCGGCGGCCGCCACCGTCTCGGCCGCCGCGACCGCGAACCGCGCCGACACCCCCGACCCCTGGTCGATGGCGCTCGACTCGCGCAGGGACCTCGTGAACCGGGCGACCACCTCCTGCAGGTGCCGCGGCACGTCGGCGACCAGATCGGCCTCCTGGTCGACCAACGCGATCTCGTCAGCCAGCTCCAGCGGGTAGTGGGTGCGCACCTCGGCGCCGAACCGGTCCTTCAGCGGGGTGATGATCCGGCCGCGGTTCGTGTAGTCCTCCGGGTTGGCGGAGGCGACGAGCAGCACGTCGAGCGGCAGCCGCAGGGTGTAGCCGCGGACCTGGATGTCGCGCTCTTCCATGACGTTGAGCAGCGACACCTGGATGCGCTCGGCCAGGTCGGGCAGCTCGTTGATCGCGACGATCCCCCGGTGGGCGCGCGGCACGAGGCCGTAGTGGATCGTTTCGGGGTCCCCGAGCGAGCGCCCCTCGGCGACCTTGACCGGGTCGATGTCGCCGATGAGGTCGGCCACGGCGGTGTCGGGCGTGGCGAGCTTCTCGGTGTAGCGCTCGTCGCGGTGCCGCCACGCGACCGGCAGGTCGTCGCCGAGCTCGGCAGCCCTGCGCCGCGACGCGGGCGTGATCGGGTCGTAGGGGTGTTCGCCCAGCTCGGAGCCTGCGATGACGGGGGTCCACTCGTCGAGCAGCCCGACGATCGAGCGCAGCAGCCGGGTCTTGCCCTGGCCCCGCTCGCCGAGCAGGACGACGTCGTGGCCCGCGATGAGGGCTCGTTCGAGCTGTGGCAGCACCGTGTTGTCGAAACCCACGATGCCGGGCCACGGGTTGCGGCCGCCGCGCAGCGCGGCGATCAGGTTCTGGCGGATCTCGTCCTTGACACCGCGCAGCTGGTGGCCGGACGCGCGCAGCGCGCCGAGAGTGCTGGGAAGATCGTGAGGCACGGGGTCCACGCTACGCCCGGCCCGTGGCCGCGGCGCGCCGTCGTTCAAGATCGGCCGGACGCCGCTACGCGCCGCCGGTGGACGGCCCGACCAGCGGGGCTTGCGTCCGGTCCGGCCAGCAACCGACCTCCCGGTCCTTGCCGCCGTCGTC
>DASWUV010000178.1:0-25998 GCA_036401495.1 Pseudonocardia sp.
ACGATCGAGATCGACCTGGACGCCTTCGTGGACCCCGTCGTCCGGCCCGGTGACCGGGTCACGGTGCGCGTCGGCGACCGGCAAGCCCAGCTGCGGGTCATCGCCCTCTCCGGCTGGGGCCAGGCAGGCGTGGTCGCGCCCGAGACCCTCGCACAGCTCACCGACACCCCCGAACCACAGGTCATCTGGGTCCGCGCCGTCCCCGGCGTCGATGCGCTCCAGCTCGTCGGCGATCTGGACGGGTTGGCGCAGGCGGTAGGCGCGAAGGTCGAGGACCACCTGCAGGCGCGGGCGGCGGCCAACCGGGAGCTCGACATCCTCACCTGGTCGGTGCTCGGCCTGCTGGGTGGCTCTGTCGCGATCGGTCTGACCGGGATCGCGAACACCCTGGGGCTGTCCGTGCGCGAACGCGCGCGCGAACACGCGCTGCTGCGCGCGCTCGGGCTCACCCGCAAGCAGCTGCGGCGGATGCTGGCGGCGGAGGCGGTGCTGCTGTCGGTGGTGGCCGCCCTGCTCGGCACCGCGATCGGCGTCGGGTTCGCCTGGGTCGGCTACGAGACCATCGTCAAGCGGGCCCTCACCCACGCCACCATGCACATCCCCTGGCCCGCACTCGGCGCCGTCGTCCTCGTCACGGCCCTCGCCGGACTGCTCGCCGCGGTGCTCCCGGCCCGCTGGGCGGCCCGGGTGGCTCCGGCTGCGGGGCTGTCCCTCGACTGACACCACGCCACGCAGGACCGCGGGGCGCTGTTGCGCAAGCCCCCCTCGACCGCCTCTTTCGCCTCGGACCGCATCTGGCTCAGCTCACGAGCAGGCCCGACGTGAGCAGAACGAGACCCAACGAGCAGGCCGCCACCACCACGAGGCCGAGTGCAGCGACCACGAGGGGTCGCACGCCGGTGCGGGCGAGCTCGCGCAGGTCGAAGTTGAGCCCGACACCCGCGAAGCAGAGCAGGAATGCCCACTTGGAAAGGTTGCCGAGGCTGGTGATCTCCGGCTTGGTGAGCAGGCCCGCGGTGGCGATGGCGGAGACCGCGATGAAGCCCAGCACGAACTTGGGGAACGTCCGCCAGATGAACGCGGCGCGCGGCTGCCAACCCTTGTCGACGGCGACGCCGCCACGGCTCGACCAGTACAGCGCGTAGATCAGCACGACGACGCCGATCAGGGCGTTGCGCGTGTTCTTCACCGCTACCGCCACGTTCTGCGCTTCTGGTGAGAACGCTGCGCCGGTGGCGGTGGTCTCGGCGGTGTTGTCGACTGCGAGCCCGGCCCAGAGGCCGAACTGCGTGTCGGTGAGCTGCAGCGCGTGGCCGATCGCGGGGAAGCTGAACAGCGCTACCGCGCCGAGGGCGAGGATGGCGGCGATCGCGTAGCCGGAGTCCTCGTCGTCGGCGTCGATGGCGCCCTTTCCCGCAATGATCGCCGAGACGCCGCAGATCGAGGTGCCGACGGCCAACAGCGTCGAGAGCTTGCCGCTGAGTCCGAACGCGCGCCCGACGAGCAGGATCACGGCGGTGGCGACGGCCATGTCGATGAGGATCAGGCCGAGGCTGAAGCCACCCAACTTGGCGAGGTCGCCGAGGATGAACCGCGCGCCGAGCAGCACGATGCCGATCTTCAGCCAGAACTCGTAGGTCGCGACACCCGGTCGGAAGATCGTCGCCACGCCGATGGTGTTGCGGATGAGGAGGCCGATCAGGATGGCCCACAGCACGTATTCGATGTCGGGCAGTCGGGTGCCGGTTGACGTGGCGACCGCCCGCAGGCCGGTCTGGGCGAAGGTTCCGACGACACCGACGACCAGGAGCAGGATCAGACCGGGCACATAGCGCAGGACGGTGGCGGCCCGGGTGTCTGCGGGCGCGGTGGTGCTCACTTGACGAGGAAGGGGATCGCGGGCAGCAGCCCGATGACGGCCAGGAGGACGAGGACCGCGGCGACGATGACGGCAGCCCAGTCGGCGCCGATGCGTGGTGCCCGATCTTCATCGCTGGTGGGAGGGGACGGTGCAGGTTCAGAGGAGGTGCTCACGACGGCTCCAGGGCGATCGGTATCCGAGCGGGCTCAGCGTGGGTTCCGGCTCAGGTGGCGACGGTCGCGCGGCGGAAGGCGCGGACACAGAACGCCGCCGGTGGCGGCAGGAGCCCGTACGGATGGGCGAGATGGCTCAGCGTGCGGGAATCAGCAGGCGCGACACGAAGCCGAGCAGACACGCATGAAGTCGATGTGGCTGCGCCGAGTGAGAGGCACGGGGCGCGTCATGCGCCCATGGCAACAGGCGGGACGCGCCTCGTCAAGGGTCAACCGCCTGCTGCTTCCGGTGGCCGAATCCAGCGTCTTGAATTCCGGTCCGCGCCGGTTGACAATGACGGTGTGGCCGCGCAGCGAACTCTGATCGAGCGCTTCTGGCCGTCCCGGCGGGGTTACGCCTTCGACGAGTTCTGTCGCTGAATCGTCCGATTCGCCGAACTCGCACCATCCCCGCTGTGCGCGGTGTCCGAGCGACCGCTCGGGTCCGTGCAGGCCGTCCCTGGAGTGCATCGTGACCATCATCGAACAACCGTCAGCTGTCCGTCCGACCCGCGGAGAGCGGCGGTCCGCAGCGGCAGACAACCTTCTGACCTCGCTGGAGGGCATCGTCCGACGCCACCGCGCGCTGGAGCTGAGCACCGACGAGCTGGGCCTGCACGCGGAGCTGATCGCGGCGGAGGTCGCGCACCAGCTCGCGGTCACCCGCAGCGTCCTACAGCGCAACCCGACGCTCACCGGCCGGACCTGACCGGACGGCCGCCAATTGTCCGCCATTTCACTCGGAAGTCCACGCCGCTCCGAGAATTGTCCGGGCCTATCGGCACCGGTCATCCACTAGCGCGAAACCCCACCCACCGCCACCGAATCAGCACCGGCAGCCGCTTGAGCAGCACGGGCCCGATCACGAAGCGCAGTGCGCGGTCGCTGGACGGGCCCGCATCCGCTGCGCAGGTGGTTTCGGACACTCGGCGTTGGTGCTGCCCTGCCGAGTCATTCCGCAGCTCAGCAGGGGTGACCCAGACGAACGGGCTGGCGAAATAAGGTCGGCACCGGACGGTTCCGCAGCGGTCACGATGCCCCGTTTCTGTAGTGCGTAAGCACGGAGGAAACGGAGGTGGAGCGGATGAACGTCGCGGTCGTCGCCGGAAATCCGAAGCCGGGGTCGCGCACGCTCGCGGCCGCGCATGTGGTGGCCAGGGAGATCGGGGGCCTGCCCGCCGACACGTCGGTCGACGTGATCGCGCTGGGGGCAGGCCTGCTCGGCTGGGGGGACGCGGCGGTGGCGGAGGCGGTGGCTGCGGTCGCCGCCGCCGACCTTGCCGTCGTCGCCAGCCCGACGTTCAAGGCAACCTACTGCGGGGTCTTGAAGCTGCTGCTCGACCAGTTCGCCACCGGGGAGGGGCTGCGCGGTGTCGTCGCCGTCCCGGTGATGCTCGGCGCGGGACCGGCCCACGCGATGGCCCCCGACCTGCTGCTCAAGCCCGTCCTGGTCGAGCTCGGCGCCACGTGCCCGGCTCCGGGGCTGTACCTGCATCAGGACACCTACGCCGAGGACGGCCGGATCGACGCCTACGTGCAGCGGTGGGGCCCGGCGCTGCACGCGGCCACCGGCACGGCCGCGGGATCGAGGGCGTGATGCTCCAGGGAGCCGATCTCGACGGCCCGCTGCTGCGGACGGCGTTCGGTCAGGTGCCGAGCGGGGTCGTGGCGCTCTGCGCGATCGTCGACGGAGTGCCGTGCGGCTTCGCGGCCAGCACCTTCGTGCCGGTGTCGCTGGAACCGCCGCTGGTCGCGTTCTGCGTCCAGCACAGCTCGACGACCTGGCCACGCCTGCGGACGGCGCCCCGGCTCGGGGTCAGCGTGCTGGGCGAGGACCACGACACCGCCGCACGGGCGTTGGCGGCGCGGCACGGGGACCGGTTCGCGGGCCTCGCGACGACGACCACCACCGACGGCGCGGTGTTCGTCGAGGACTGCGCGCTTTGGCTGACCACCAGCATCGACCGCGAGGTCTCGGCGGGCGACCACGCCATCGTCCTGCTCCGCGTGGAGGGGTTGGCGATGCGGGCCGAGGCCGCGCCGATGGTCTTCCACCGCAGCGGCTTCCGGCGTCTGGCGGTGGCATGACCGCCGTCGTGGACGTCGACCGCCGCGATCCGGTCGCCGACGCCTGCGCGTCGCTGATCGAGGGCCGACCGGTGTTCCTCACCGGCCGCCCAGACCGCGCCCACCAGGTCCTGCTCGCGGCCGACACCCTGACCGTCTCCTGGACGGCATGGGCGGTGCGGGCGACCTCGGGGTTGCTGAGCGCCCCGCTGCCCGCCGACCGGGCCGACGAGCTGGACCTGGCCCCGATGGTGCCCGCCAGCCGTGATGCGGCGCGTGCCGCGTCCACGGTCAGCGTCGACGCCAGCGAGGGCGTGAGCACCGGGATCAGTGCCCGCGACCGCACCGCGACGCTCCGGCTGCTGGCCGATCCGACCGCGACCAGGGCGTCGTTCCGTCGGCCGGGACACATTCTCCCGCTGCGGGCCGTGCGGGACGGCGTGCTGCGTCGTCCCGGGCACCCCGAGGCCGCCGTGGACCTCTGCTTGCTCGCCGGACTCCCACAGGTGGCGGTGCTCGCCGAGCTGGTGGGCGACGACGGCGCACTGCTGCGCACCGACCAGGTGCACGACCTGGGCCGCGACATGCAGGTGCCCGTGCTCGACGTCGCCGAGCTGGTGACCTATCGGCGCGCGCACCCCCGGCCGGGTCAGCCGAATGCGGTGCGTGTGGTCCGCGCGGCCGAGTCGTCGCTGGTCAGCAGGCACGGCCCCGTCCGTCTCCAGGCCTACCGGGACACCGCGACCGGCGCGGAGCACGTGGCACTCGTCGCGCAGCCGCTGCGACCGGGAGCGCTCGTCAGGGTCCATTCGGAATGCTTTGCGGGCGAGACCTTCGGCTCCGTCCACTGCACGTGCGCCGGGCGGCTCGACGCGGCGATGGCCCGGATCGCGGCCGACGGTGGCGCGGTCGTCTATCTGCGGGGGCACGACGGCGGCCACGGGGGCGGTCTGCCCGCGGCCCTGCACGGCGCCGGGTCCGTCGACGACCGGGAGTACGGGGTGGCCGCGGCGATCCTCGCCGACCTCGGGCTGCACGAGGTCCAGCTGCTCGACGGCAACGCGGCCGAGGTCGCAAGCCTGGCACACGGCGGCATCACCGTGCGCAGCGCGCTTTTCTCCCACTCTGTCTGACTACAGGAGGTAGCCCGTGTTCCACCTCGGTTGGTTCTTGGGCCAGGGCTTCGGCATCCAGCCATGGCGCGGCACGTTCGACGGCTCGGCGTGGCAGGACTGGATGAAGCCGCAGCGGTACGTCGAGATGGCGGCGGCGCTGGAGCGCGGCGGCTACGACTTCGTGTTCATCGAGGACACGGCGATGATCGAGGACACCTACGGCGGCTCGGCCGAGTTCACCCTCGCCCACGGCGAGATGGCGCCGAAGAACGACCCGCTGCCGCTGGTGCCGTTGATGGCGGCAGGCACGAAGCACATCGGCATCATCAACACGATGTCGACGATCCAGTACGCGCCCTACACGGCGGCGCGGCTGATGACGACGCTGGACCACCTCACCGACGGCCGGGCCGGGATCAACGTCGTCACGTCGGTGACCCACCGCGTCGCGCAGAACTTCGGCTTCGAGGAGCACCTCCCGCACGACGAGCGCTACGCGATGGCGGGGGAGTGGATGGACGTCGTGACCCGGCTGTGGGACTCGTGGGAGCCCGGCGCGGTCGTCGGCGACATCGAGACGCCCCGCTACGCCGATGCGGGCAAGGTCCACCCGATCGACCACGTCGGGAAGTACTTCCGGGTGCGGGGGCCGCTCAACACGATTCCCGGTCCGCAGGGCCGCCCGGTGGTCGGGCAGGCGGGCAACTCGGTGCCGGGCCGGGAGCTGGCCGCCCGCTATGCCGACACGATGCTGGCGATGGGCCGCGACGTGGCTTCGATGAAGGCCTTCCGCGAGGACATGCACCGCAGGCTGATCGCGCACGGCCGCAAGCCCGGCGACCTCAAGGTCATGTTCCTGGTGTCGCCGATGCTCGGCGAGACCGACGCCCACGCCCGGCAGCGGGAGGCCGAGCGCGTCGCCTACGCCCACACCGACGAGGCGGTCGAGATGGCGCTGTGGGGCCTGTCCTACGTCAGCGGCGGCACCGTCGACTTCGCGCGGTTCGACCTCGACGCGAAGATGCCCGACATCCTCGGCAACGGCGAGCAGAGCTCGATGCGCCAGTACGTGGTCGGCAACGAGGACAAGACACTGCGCGAGGTGGTCACCGGCGTGCGGCAGATCGGCGACCTCGGGATGATCGGTTCCCCCGACACCGTCGCGGGGATGATGGGCGAGGTCATGGAGGAAGTCGGCGGCGACGGCTTCCTGCTGTGGCAGCCCGCGGGCTTCAACCGTCGGATGATCACCGAGTACACCGACGGCCTGAGCCCCGCCCTGCGCCGCCGCGGCCTCATCCGGGACGGGTTCGACGCGGTGCCGTTCCGCGACAACCTCCTCGCGTTCTGACGCCCGCCCCACACCGTCGGCGGATATCCCAGCCGAACCCCTGTCTGCGCAGCTCACAGCGCTGCCACAGGTTGCGGCGGCCGCTTAATCGGGCCGCTACGGAAGCGACCCGGAAGCGACACGCTGATCGTCTTTGCTCTTGGCTACGCGGATCTGAAAGGACGGATGATGGCCTCATCGCCATTTCGGCTCGGCTGGTTCGGCAACCTCACGACGCCTGAATGGCGCACCGGATGGTCGGACGACGCGATCAGCTGGACCGACGCCCGCTACTACGTCGACATGGTGCGCGACATGGAACGTGCGGGCTTTGACTTCATGATGCTCGAGGACTCGCTCATGGTCTCCGACATCTACGCCGGGACCGCGGAGCTGGAGCTCAAGTACGCCATGTACGCGCCCAAGCTGGACCCGGTGCCGGTGGTGTCGATGCTCGCCTACGCCACCGAGCACATCGGCATCGTGGCGACCGCGTCGACCACCTTCTACCCGCCGTACCTGTTGGCGCGGGCGTTCTCCACGCTGGACCACGTCACGAGGGGCCGGGTCGGCTGGAACATCGTCACCTCGAGCGAGGACCGCGCCGCGCAGAACTTCGGCATGGACTCCCTCCCCGAGCACGACCTGCGCTACGAGATCGCCGAGGAGTTCGTCGAGGTCGTCCAAGGGCTGTGGGACTCGTGGGCGCCCGACGCGATCGTCGCCGACCCGGTGACCGAGTACTACGCCGACCACAGGAAGGTCGCGCCGATCCACCACCGCGGCAAGCACTTCTCCGTTCGCGGGCCGCTGAACACCCCCCGCAGCCCGCAGGGGCGCCCGGTGATCTGCCAGGCCGGGGCGTCGCCGCGGGGGCGCGACTTCGCCGCCAAGAACGCGGACATGCTGCTGTGCATCCCCAACGGCCTCGACGGGATGAAGGAGTACCGCGACGACATCCGCGCCAGAGCGGAGCGGTTCGGCCGCGATCCCGACGACGTCAAGGTGTTCTTCGTCGTCGCCCCGATCATCGGCAAGACCATGGACGAGGCGCTGGCCAAGCGGGCGGAGTTCCAGGCGAACAAGCAGCGCAACTTCGAGGCGCAGATGGTGCACTTCGCGGCGATCATGGAGATCGACTTCTCGGTGCTCGACCCGGACCTGCCGATCCCCGACGACGTCACCACCAATGGCCACCAGGGCACGTTCGACATCTGGAAGAAGGCCTTCGGCGGCCGCCCCATCCGCGACGCCGCGAGCGCCATGCGGGTGGCCAGCATGGAGCTGGTCGGCACGCCCGACCACATCGCCGACGAGATGGACAAGGCGATGGAGCACGTCGGCGGCGACGGCTTCATGTTCCTCGCCCAGCCGACGAGCAGGAACTACATCCGCGAGATCACCGAGGGGCTGTGCCCCGCCCTGCGTCGACGCGGCCTCATCCGCAGCGGGTTCGCGCACGAGCACTTCCGCGACAACCTGAGGAGCTTCTGATGTTCCGGCTGGGCTGGTTCCTGGGCAACGGCTTCGGCATGCAGCCCTGGTACGGCGACTGGGCGGGCCGCTCGATGACCGACTGGACGCAGCCCGGCATCTACATCGACCTGACGACATCGCTGGAGCGGGCGGGCTTCGACCTGCTGTTCATCGAGGACACCTCGATGATCGAGGACACCTACGGCGGCTCGGCCGAGACCACACTGAAGTACGGGCTGATGGCACCGAAGAACGACCCGGTGCCACTGGTGCCGCTGCTCGCGGCGGCCACGAAGCACATCGGCCTCGCGGTCACGATGTCCACGATCCAGTACCCGCCCTTCCTCGCCGCCCGCTCGATGGTCACCCTCGACCACCTCACCGGCGGCCGGGCCGGGGTCAACGTCGTCACCTCCGTGACCCACCGGGTGGCCCAGAACTTCGGCTACGACAAGCACTTCGACCACGCCGAGCGGTACGCGATGGCCGAGGAGTGGATGGACGTGGTCAACGCGCTGTGGGAGTCGTGGGAGCCGGACGCGCTGGTCCACGACCAGGCCACCCCGCGCTACGCCGACCACACGAAGGTGCACCCGATCGAGTTCGTCGGGAAGTACTTCCGCTGCCGCGGCCCGCTCAACACGATCCCCGGCCCACAGCGGCGCCCGGTCGTCGCGCAGGCAGGCAACTCCACGCCGGGCCGCGAGCTCGCCGCGCGCAACGCCGACACGATGCTCGCGCTGGCCAAGAACCCCGCGGAGATGAAGGCACTGCGCAAGGACATGGACGAGCGCCTGATCCGGCACGGCCGCGACCCGCAGGATCTGAAGATCCTCTTCATGGCCGTGCCGTTCCTCGGCGACACCGACCGCGCCGCCAGGGAGCGCTTCGAGCGCCATGACGCCGCCAAGAAGGACCCGGACCGCATCGAGCAACGGCTCTGGTACCTGTCCTACGTCAGCGGCGGGGTGGTCGACTACAAGCGGTTCGACCTCGACGGCCCGGTGCCCCAGGAGCTGGGCAACGGCGAGACGACCACGGCGAAGGCGTGGCTGGAAGGTTCGCGCGAGCTGACACTGCGCGACCTCGCCGAGGGCCCGAGCAACTACGGCATGGAGTTCATCGGGTCCGCCGACACGATGGCGGGCCAGATGGCCGAGGTCATGGAAGAGGCCGGGGGCGACGGGTTCCTCATGTACCCCGAGGTCACCCGGCGCTCGATCATGGAGGTCTGCGACGGGCTCGCCCCGGCCCTGCGCCGCCGCGGCGCCATCCGCGACGGCTACGCGTTCCCCACCTTCCGCGAGAACCTCCGTTCCTTTTGAACGAGCCCCGCGGTGCGGGCGATGTTGCCCCGCCCTCCCGTCCAGCCGCCCAGGAGCCACCGTGAACAGCGTCGCAGCGCCGACCGAGCCGCCCACCGATGCACCCGCCGAGCCCGCCGAAGCCCCCGCGCGCTCCGCCGACCCGTTGACGGCGACCGGGTCCGACGCGGCCCAGCCGCTGCTCGACGTCGCCGGACTGACCGTCACCTACCCGACCGCGCAAGGCCCGTTCACCGCGGTCGACGGGTTCTCGTTGACCCTGCGGGCGGGCGACCGCGTCGCCGTCGTCGGCGAGTCCGGCTCCGGCAAGACCAACGCGTGCATGGCCGTGGCAGGCTTCCTGGCCCCGGAGGCGCAGGTCCGGGTCGACCGGCTGACGTTCGCGGGCACCGATCTCGCCGATCGTCGTCGACGGGCGCTGCCCGAGCGCGTCCCCGGGGTCGGTGTGGTCTTCCAGGATGCGATGACCTCGCTCGACCCGGTCTGGACGGTCGGCTCGCAGCTCGCCGCGGTGATCCGCAACAACGCTCGGTGCGGGCGGCGCGAGACCAGGGAACGCGCGGCCGAGTGGCTGCGTCGGGTGGGCCTGCACGACGTCCGGCGCGTGCTGGCCGCGCGTCCGTACGAGCTGTCGGGCGGCATGCGACAGCGCGTGATGATCGCCATTGCGCTCAGCGCCCGGCCCCGGCTGCTGATCGCCGACGAGCCCACCAGCGCCCTCGACGCGACGCTGTCCGGCGAGCTGATGGAGCTGCTCGTCGGGCTCACCGACGAGCTCGGCGCGGCGCTGCTCATGGTCAGCCACGACATCGCCCTGTGCCAGGCCTACACCGACCGCACGCTGGTCATGTACCAGGGCCGGGCCGTGGAGCGGGGCCCGTCGGCGACGCTGGCGCGGACCGCGACCCACCCGTACACGCGGGGCTTGATCGCCTGTATCCCGCGGCTGGAGAACGCGGACGCGGCCCGGCTGCCCACGATGGGCCGGATTCCGGCATGACCGCCGTCGCCACGATCCAGTTCACGGGCGTGCGCCGCGTCTTCCGCGGCCGCGGCGGCGCCACCCACACCGCGCTCGACGGCATCGACCTGCTCGTGGACTCCGAGCACCGGGTGGGCGTCGTGGGCGAGTCGGGCTCCGGGAAGTCAACGCTGGTCCGGCTCATGGTCGGGCTCGACCGGCCGTCCGCGGGCGAGATCGAGTGGGGCGGCGTGTCGATCGCGTCGATGGGCACGGCCGCACTGCGCAACTTCCGCCGTGAGGTGCAGCTCGTCGCCCAGGACACCTCCTCGTCGTTCGACCCCCGCCGCACGCTGCGCGACACGCTGCGGCGGCCGTGCCGCAACCTGCTCGACCTCGACACGCCTGCCGCCGACGCCGCGATCGACGCCACGCTCGAGGCGCTGTCGCTGGACGCCGCGCTCGCCGAGCGCAAGCCGCACCAGGTCTCCGGGGGTCAGCGCCAGCGGTTCGCCATCGCCCGTGCGCTGGTCGTCGAGCCCCGGATCATCGTGTGCGACGAGGCCGTGTCGGCGCTGGACGTCTCGGTGCAGGGCTCGGTGCTCAACCTCCTCAAGGAGCACTGTGAACGGCGCGGCGCCGGGCTGGTTTTCGTCTCCCACGGACTGCCCGCCACCGCCTTCCTCGTCGACGAGCTGCTGGTGATGTACCAGGGCGCGATCGTCGAGCGGGGCTCCACCGCGCAGGTGCTGTTCGCCGGTCGGCACGCCTACACCCGCGCGCTCGTCGACGCCTACCGCACGACCGCCGGAGAACTCACGCCGGAGGCGGTCTGATGGCGGGTCTCTGGGCGCACCACGGCTGGTGGATCCGTCGGCTGGCCATGCTGCCGGTTCATCTGGTGCTGTTCGCGGTCATCGTGTTCTTCCTGGTCAAGCTCATCCCGGGGGACCCCGTCGCCGTGTTGTCCGGGGGTCAGACGATGACGCCCGAGCAGTACCAGGCCGCGCGCGCCGCGCTCGGGCTGAGCGGCAGCCTGCCTGCGCAGCTGGGCACCTTCCTCGGCCGGACGGCAACGCTGGACCTGGGCAACTCGGTGATCTCCGGTACCGGCGTGCTGTCGGAGATGCTGACCCGCCTTCCCGAGACCGTCGAGCTGGCGGTGCTGGCCATGGTGGTGTCGCTGGTGCTGACGCTGGTCCTCGGCTTCCTCGTGATGTTGCGCCCCCGGGCGCTGGTGTCCCGGACGGTGGCGTCCTACTCCCGGGCCGCGGGTGCCCTGCCCGACTTCTGCCTCGGGGTGGCGGGGATCTTCCTGTTCTACTCGGTGCTGCGCTGGGCCCCGGCCCCGATCGGCCGCTACGACCCGCTGCTCAACGCGCCGACGCACACCACGGGATTCCCCTTCCTCGACGCGCTGCTGTCGGGCGACGCGGTGCTGATGCGCTCGATGCTGGCCCACCTGTGGCTTCCGGTCGGGGTGCTCGTGGTGGCCTACGCACCCATGTTGATCAAGCTGTTCATCCGGTCGCTGCAGCAGGCGCGCGACGCCCAGGCCACGACGTTCCGCATCGCTTCCGGCGCCTCTCGGTCGATGGTGCTGCTCAGCATCACCCGACGCGCCCTGCCCGCCACCGTCGCCATGTTCGGCACGATCTTCGGGTTCATGGTGGGCGGCGCGGTCGTCGTCGAACAGCTCTTCGCGATCCCCGGGATGGGGGAGTACGCGGTGCAGGCGGTGACCCGCTCGGACTTCGTGGCGCTCCGCGGGTTCCTGCTGGTCGTCGGGTTCCTGTCGCTGTTGGTGTTCTTCTTCGTCGACGTCGTGACGATGCTGCTCGACCCGCGGCGCCGCTCCGGCGCGGCCGTGACCGGAGGCTGACCGTGACCGTGCTTCTGCAGATCCCACCCGCCCCTTCGGCGCCCGCGGCGCGGCGGCGGCTGCCGCCCGGCGTCCTGTCGCTCGCGCTGGTTCCGGCCGCCCTGCTCGTCCTCGTCGCGCTGGTCGGCCCGCTGGTCCTGCCCTACAGCCCGGTGGATGTGGTCGACAAGCCCGACCTGCTGCCCGGGGCCGCCCACTGGTTCGGCACCGACGCCTCGGGCATGGACGTCTTCTCCCGCACCGTCGCCGCGACCCGGACCAACCTGCTCATCGGACTGGCCACCACGGTGGTGGCGACGGCGGTGGGCGTCCTGATCGGGTTGGTGGTCGGCATGAACGAGGCCCACCGCGGCCCCCTCGGGCTGCTGGCCAGGGGCACTTCACGGGCATTGGACCTGCTGCAGGCCCTGCCTGCGATCGTCATCGGCCTGGTGCTCATCGCGTTCTTCGGCGCCTCGGTCCCCTCCCTCATCCTGGCGCTGTCGCTGATCCTCATGCCCAACCAGGCCCGGCTCGTGCGCGCCGAGGTGCTGCGGGTGCGCGGCGAGGCCTACCTGGACGCGGCGCGGATGTCGGGTGAGTCCGAGCTGGTGCTCGTGCTGCGACACGTGCTCCCGAACTCGGCCTGGCCCGCGTGGGAGAACACCTCGCTGGTCTTCGGTTCGGCGATCGTGCTGACCGCAGGGTTGGGCTTCCTCGGCGTCGGACTGCCGCCGCCTGCCCCGGAGTGGGGATCCATGATCGCCATCGGCGCCCCCGACGCCGCCTCCGGCCGCTGGTGGTCGGCGCTGTTCCCGGCGATCGCGCTGGCGCTCACTGTCTTCGCGGCCTCCGCCGTAGGTCGCAGGCTCTTCGGAGACGACTGACGCACCGGGTCCCGGCTGACGCACCACCTGTTCCGCGCGCGGCGTTGCGGCGGCCACCACCTGAGAGAAGGAGCAGTGCCATGTCCCCTGTCCGTTCCCCGTCGGGGTCGCCGCCGAACAGCTACGTCAGGCGCCTGCGGGTGATCCTGATCGGCGCGCTCGCCCTCGCGCTGAGCGTCGCGTGCTCGACGTCGGCGAACAGCCCGGGTGCGGCCGGGGGCGGCGCCGACGCGTCGACGGTGACCATCGTGACCCCCGACACCAGCATCGTCTGGGCGCTCGACAACGGGTTCGGCGGCTACGAGCCGGGGAAGAACCTGCAGGCCACGCTGCTGCGCAAGCCTTACATCGACGCGAAGCAGGGCGCAGGGGTCCAGCAGCAGGACGTCTACAAGTACGAGCCCTACCTCGCCTCAGGCTACGACGTCAGCCCGGACGGGCGCACCTACACGTTCCACCTCTCCGACGCCAAGAGCGCGGTAGGCAACACGCTCAGCGCGGACGACGTGCTGTGGACCTACCAGCGGCGGTTCCACACCTCGACGTCGGTGATCCCGGGCGTGATGGCACCCTCGCTGACCGACCCGGCCACGCAGATCAAGAAGATCGACGCCAAGACCGTGTCGTTCACCCTGCCCCAGGCCGGGCTCGGGACCACCTTCCTCGCGCTGATGTCCGACCTGTGCGGCGAGATCTACGACAGCACGCTGCTCAAGCAGCACGTCACGGCAGACGACCCCTACGCGGTGAAGTGGTCGGCGCAGAACCCCAACTTCGGCTACGGCCCTTACACGGTGACCGACTACCAGCCCGGCGTGTCGGCCGTGCTGACCGCGCGGACCGACTTCATCCTGGGGCCGCTCGCCGTCAAGAAGATCAACATCCGGATCGTGCCCGACCCCGGCACCCGGGCCAACGCGGTGAAGAACGGCGACGCCCAGATCGCCGAGGCCGTCAACCCCGCCGACTCCGCGGCGCTCGCGTCCGACCCCTCGGTGGTCGCGCCCAAGGTGGACAACCCGAACACGTTCATCATGATGCCCCTGGTCACGAACAAGGCGCCGTTCAACAACGTGGCCGTCCGGCAGGCGATGGCCTACGCGGTGCCCTACTCGCAGATCGTCGACAACGTGTATCGCGGCCTGGCCAAGCGCAACGGACCCGGCTTCCTGCTCAACGACGCGCCGGGGTACAGCAACGCCGGGTTCCCGAACTACACCTACGACCCCGCCAAGGCCAAGGCGATGCTCGCGCAGGCGGGCTTCCCGGACGGCGTGTCGTTCGCCCTGGCCGTCAGCGCGGCCGAGCCGGACATGCAGGAGGCCGCGGTGCAGATCCAGACCGCGGCGAAGGCGGCGGGCTTCACCGTCAACATCAACAAGATGCCCGCTGCGCAGTTCGCCCAGCAGCGCGTCGACCACAGCTCGCAGTCGTTCATCCTGCGCGACTACGCCATCACGTTGACCCCGCCCTACGAGCTGCTGGTGTACACCGGGCCCGGTTCGACGAACAACTTCGCCGACTGGCAGTACCCGCCTTTCTACGACGCGCTCGCGGCGGGCAACAAGCTGCCCAACGCGTTGTCGCCCGAGGCGGGCAAGATGTGGAACGCGGCCGAGGCGATCTACCTCAACCAGTCGCCGATCGTGTTCATCGCACAGGTCCAGCCCAGCGTGCTGGTGTCGAAGTCGGTCGCCGGGTACGCGTGGACGTCCGACAACTGGATCGACTACAAGAACCTGCGGCCCGCGGCGGGCTGAGCCGCGTCGATCCGGGGCGGCGCGGGACTCCCGTGCCGCCCCGGCTCACGAGTAGAACGAGACCATGTCCGCGCGGTAGTGGGCGTAGGCGAACTCGTGGATCAGCCCGTCGACGTCGGAGAGCACCTGGTCGCGCACCAGCAGCTGGGCTCCCGGGCTGATGCCGAGGAGCTCCGCGGTCGGTGCGTCGGCTTCGACGGCGTCGATCCAGGTCTGCATGCGGCCGAAGGGGCGGCCGTAGATCGCCTCGAACGTGGTGGCGATGTCGTCGACGTTCGGGTTGTGCACGAACGTCTTGGCGTGCGGGTTGGTCTGGAACGCGACCAGGATCCCGACCGGCGTGCCCGCGCTGCTGATCACGTATTCGATCTTGCGCAGCTGCTCGCGGTCGGTCGGCATCCGGCTGCGGATGAGCCCGTGTGCGGGGAAGCTGTCGTCGCCGATCAGCCGGTAGTCCAGCGGCCCCGAGGTCGTCTCGTCCACGACGTCGGCGACGGGAATCTGGATCGGCTTGCCGCGCACCACGGTGCCGACGCGCCGCTGCCGGGTGACCAGTCCCTCCTCCGACAGCAGGTGCAGGGCGAAGCGCACCGAGGCGCGGGTGGTGCGCAGGTTCTCGACCAGCGCCTCCTCCGACAGCGGCGCGCCCTCGCGGAGCAGCCCGGTCTTGATGGCGGACCGGATCAGCTGGTGGACGACGCGGGCCGAGCGATGCCGGTTGCTGTACGACCCACCGACGGACCGTGGGTGGCGGACGAACTCCCGCTCGATCTCGATCATGCCTGGCCTCTCGGAGCGCGCGTTGTCCTCAACCGATCGAGGAACCGCAACGCCGAGGTGTGACAGTCAGAGCATAGCTTTCGCCTCGCCTTTCGGCTACGCCCTGTGATCGTTGAGACGGTGCGCCCTCGCCGAAGTGCGCATAGCCCGAGGAGACGTCACACTACGCAGCGGTCGCGCGGCGCGGGCGGCGCTCGGCAAGCCGCCGCTGGACTTCTTCACGGTCGACGATGCCGAGGCTCTGCGGCCAGGGATCACGTCTGCGGCTCGGTTTCCTGCGGGTCGGCATCGCGTTTGCTCACGAGCAGCGACATGCCTTCATGGGCCTGGAGTTCGACTCCGAAGCTCTGGAGATCGTCCACGGTACCCAGCGGATTGTTGCTGAACATGTCGCAAACCTGGCCGCCCGCAGGCAACGCCGCGGACCGGACCGTTCCCGCGATAGGCTCGTTGGCGAAATTCAGCACCGTCAACTGAAGCTGATCCGATTCGTCGAGCTCATGCACCAGAACCAGCATGCCCTTGTGGGAGACGTCCGGAACGTCGATCTGCTTGCTCGTTGCGATGTTGTAGTGGCGGCGGACCGCCAGAATTGCTTGGAGCTGCCGAATAAAGCTGGCCTCATCCTCGAGTTGCTCAGGAATCGACCCGTACAGGCTGCGACCGCGCGGCATACCCGCCCCGGATCTCTTGGCGCGCGGTGCGACGCCCATGAGATCGTGGGCAGGGCGGTGAATCCATCGAGTGTCGCCGCCTTCGAGCAGTTCGGCCACGTCTGCGGGCGGCAGGGTGAGCATGCCGCAGAGGTCCCAGCCGGAGAGCGCGAAGACTCCCGGCTGCAAGGCATTGAACATGGCCAGGAGCAGATGCGCGCGGCGAATGCGGTCCCGGTCCACGCCGTCGTCGATGTCGGCAAGCGTGGGGTATCCGAGGACCGCCGCGATGATCGTCGCGGTAGTGCAGGCGATCCCATTGGTAGTGAAGATCAAGTTGTAAGGGTGGTCTGGGCCGGTGAGCCGTTCGACGAGGTCTGCGCGAATCGTCTCGGCGAGCGCGGCGCCGGTGATTTCCTCTCCCTTGTACGTGTAGACGTCATGTTGGTGTCCGGTAGCCCAGTGGACGAGCTCGTAGGTCAGTTCGTCATGGTTCTGCAGCGCGTGCACCAGGGAGGCGGGATCTACGCCCAGCTCCAATGAACTGCGTAAGGTGAGTCGGAGAAATTCGGTATCCCCGGTGGCGAGGGCGTGCTGGTACGCCGGCCGATTGATGAAGTCATACGATAGGTCGGCGCCGGCCTCAGACGTTATGCGAATGTCATCGATCGTGAGGTTCAGCTCTTGGAATGTGAAGCCGCCGACCTTGCGCACCATGCTGCCGATGATCTGATTGGCGGCCTCCGAGAGGGGATGCCCTTCGGACCAGGCAGGCGAGCCCTCGATGCTTCTTTCGACGCCCAGGAATCCATTCGCGTCAAGCCGGAGGCCGCCGGAGCCGAGGTCGGCGAGCGAATGTAGAATATCGCCGATGACCATTCGCATGCCGGCGAAAGAGGGGTCCAGCCAGTTGATTGAGGGCTGTCCGTCCTTGAAGTAGTGTAGGTAAACCCACCGTCGCTCAGCTCCATCGGGCCCGACGACCGGCCGCGTAGCGCTCCAGTTGGTCTCCTTGACGCCCTCGGCGTAGAAGATGACGCGCTGCAGGCGGCCGATGATGTAACCGGCCTTGGCCAGCCAGTCCTCTGTCGAGGTGTCGATGTTGACCGAGTCGCGACCAACCGGAACATCCGGCAGATGGGCCCAATCCTCGGGCTCGATCTCGACCATGTGGTAGATGCCGGGGTAATCGCCGACCTTCATCTCGGCTAGCCGGAAGTCGGCACCCTTCCCGGTGTGCCCGGGCACTACGTCATCGATTATCGTCCCGCCGTACCAGGTGGCCATGCCACACATGGCGCGAAACTCCGTTTCGGTGCCGAAGTCCGGATCGATCTGGGTGCTGATCCGGTCGAAATGACCGTCGACGCTGGGGGTGTACCGCCAGCCGGATATTCCACCCGCGCGCTTGACCGGACCCGTGTGAACGGCATCGATCCCGATCGCCGCGAACGCCTTCCACAGCTCCTCATCCGCCAGCGCGGCCAAGAACGACTCGCCGGACCGGGTGATGAACGATATCGGATATGCGGTGAACCAGACCGAGGCGGTGTCCACCGCGCTCCGCGGGCCCGGACTCGCGAAGGGGTTTTGCCACATCGTGCCCTGGCCCGAGAATTGGCGGCTGATCTCGTTGGCGTCGCCTAGCATCGACTGGTTGACCAGCCACTCGACGTAGGCCGCATTCTCGCCGCTGGCCGCACCGTTTTCGGCCACGGAATGACGGGCGAACGGAGACTTCACTCTCGCTCGATGCCGAAGGCTACGTGGTCGGGCGGGGTGGAGGTGCTCGGCGTAGCTGATCTCCGCAGGCTCGCGGGCAGGTTCCGCCTCCGCCTGCGCCTCGGCCGGACCGTGCCCCGGGGACTCCTCCATGTGGTGCTCCTCAACTCAACTCGAGCCCTACCCGACGTCGCGTGCTCATCGACGTCGACAACATTGATCGTCCCTACCCGATCGCGCGCCGTGTCGCGCTTGCGCGTGCCCAAAGACACGTCGCACCTTCTTGATCTGCCTCGCGCCCGAGCGTCTGGAGTGCTCATGGCTGCACCGCAGGCGCTCATGCTCGATCTTCACTGGTGACGTCCGTGATCGGCAAGTCGCACGCGTAGGACCTGCCGTTAACCTGCGAGGCCTTCACCGAGGTGCCGCTGCAGCCCGGTAAGAGCGCGAGGTTGCCTGCCGCACGCTGGTCGGCCTCCGCCGCCCACGCCGAGTAGACGCGCAAGGTGGTCGCTCCACCGCGAGCTGCACATCGTCGTCGACAACTACCACACCCACAAGCACGACGACATCAACCAGCGGCTGGCAAAACACCCCCGGATCACGCTGCACTTCACCCCGACATCGGGGTCGTGGCTCAACCTCGTCGAGGTGTTCTTCGGGATCATCACCCGCCAGGCGATCCGCCGTGGATCTTTTGACAGCGTCAGCCAACTCGTCACCGCGCTCAGCGCCTTCATCGAAGGCTGGAACGACCGCTGCCACCCGTTCACCTGGACCAAGACAGCCGACGAAATCCTTCCTCACGCCACCCGTCAACGAGATTCAGACGCAGGACAATAGTCCTCCACCGATCCCAGATCCAGGCACTGAACCGGACCGCGCCGATGCTGCCGATGCGCCCCGGGCTGGCTGCACGCCGCGCCCACGACTGTGCGGACGTCGGTCCCCGTGACACCCCGGCGATGGCGGTCAAGCGCGGGTTCACGGCGGCCCGGCCTTACGTCCACTTGGCCTTCGCGGGTCGGGGCACAATGGTCTGCATGCACACCGAAGGGCCACCCGACTTCGGCAAGTACCTGCGCGGTCGCCGAGCGGCGATGACCCCGCCGGACCAGGACTGGAACGGTCGGTCCTCGAAGCGCAGGGTGCCGGGGCTGCGCCGCCAGGAACTCTCCGAGGTGGCCGGGATCTCGGTCGATTATTACATCCGCCTGGAGCAGGGGCGCGCGCCGCGGCCCTCGCGTGAGGTGCTCACTGCGCTCGCGGGGGCGCTCGTGCTTTCCGGCGCCGAGCAGGACCACCTGTTCCGGCTCGCCGGAGAGATTCCGCCCGAGCCGGACGCGCCCGAGGCCGACGTGCGCCCGGGGCTGCTGCGGATGCTGCGCGGGCTGGGCGACGCGGTGCCGGTCACGGTCCACGACGGGCGGCTGGTTCTGCTTGCCCGCAACGCGGCCGCGGCCGACCTGTTCGGTCCGATGCCCAGTGATGGGCCGTTCCGTTGCAACGTCGTTCACCAGAGCCTTACCTCCGTGGCGCTGCGCGACGCCTTGGGCCCGGACGGGGCCGCGGACCTCGCCCGCGCGGCCGCGGCCGAGCTTCGGGCTGCACTCGGTCGCTACCCCAACGACTCCTACCTCACGTCGCTCCTGGCCGAGCTTGCGGCGACCAGCGCGGTGTTCCTCGATCATTGGGAGCGCGGCGAGGTCGGTTCGGAGCGGTCGCGGATCAAGCGGTTGCGTCACCCCGCTGAGGGCTGGCTCGAGTTCGACACGGAAATGCTGCACGACCCGGACCGCGACCACTGGGTCTCGATCTACACCCGTCGTGCGCCGGCTCGCGCTGCCGTTTAGAACTTTGGCCTCAGATTGCCCAGCGCCCGCACCAGCGCACGGGCCTCGGCTCGGCTCGGCGGGATGCGCAGCGCGAGATAGCGGGTGCCGTCGGCGTACTCGACCAGCCGGACGATCTTGCCATTCTTGACGTCGAACCGGGTGACGTACTCGTTGCGGTACGCGCGTCCCGAGCGGGTGGTGACCATGTCGCCCTTGCCATGGAACCAGACGGCGCCGTCCGCCTCGTTCCAGACGTGGTCGCGCCAGACGAGCGGGTCGAACTTGGCGATGAGGACCTTGGTGTAGGCCAGCACCTCGGTCTTGTCGCGGAGCTCCGCAATGTTGAAGGCCCGGCCTTGGTCGCCAGCCCCGATCCGGGCGACGCCCTTGGCGGTGGTGGTCCGCCTGGAGTGCATGAAGAACTGGACGACGTCGTCGGAGAGGGTCGCTGCCACTGTGTCAAGGTCGCCCTCCTCGACGGCGGCGATGTAGCGCTGGGCCAGGTCGAGCGCAGTCACCACGGGATCTCCTGCCCTTCCCAGAGGGTGAATGTGCCGCTTGGCCCGTCGGGCCCGAGCAGGGCAACTCGGACCACCTCGCGCGAGCCGTCCTCCACCGACTCGGTGCCGGCAAAGTTGTTCAGCGCTGTGGCGGTGAACGCCGGCGAGACGAGGTTGACCTTGATGTCGGTGTCTTCGAGCTCGATCATCATCGACATTGTCAGCGCGTTGAGCGCCGTCTTCGACGCGGGGTAGATCGGGCCGAACGTCGCGCGGTACGCGTTGCCGGGGTCTGCTGCGTCCGTCAGCGATCCGAGACCGCTGGTCACATTGACGATGCGAGCGTCCGCAGACTGCCGCAACAGCGGGAGCATCGCCTGGTAGACGGAGAGGGCACCGAAGACGTTGACGTCCCACACCGCCCGCATCTCGTTGAGGGGAGCAGAGCTCGGTTTCGACATCGCTGCGTACTGCTCCATGGTGAAGCCGTCGCCGTCCGTGTGCGAGATCCCGGCGTTGCTGACCAGCACGTCGAGTCGCCCGACCTCCGCGCCGATCCGCTTGGCGGCCGCGGCGATCGACGCGGAGTCGGTCACGTCGAGCTGGACCGCGACCGCACCATCCCCGATTTCCGCGGCCGCGGTCTGACCCCGGACGAGGTCACGGGACCCGATGTACACCTTGAGGCCGCTAGCGACCAGCTCGCGGGCGACCTGCTTGCCGACTCCCTTGTTTGCGCCCGTGACGAGGGCGACGCGATCAATAGCCATGACCCGATACTGCGCGGTCACCGCGGCCGGGAGAAGGTCCTGGCGAGCCTGGCACCAGTGGGACCATGCAGGGCGATGACCTAGACACCGTCAACGAACTAGTGACGCGCGACACTAGCGCCAGCGCACCGCACGGCTCAGTGCCCCACTCAGGATGCCGTGCCCCTGGCGGATCGAGGAGGCCGCCGGCGGACGACAGACGTGTGGTCAGCATCGCGCGTCGCCGTCGTGGCGCATCTGTGCGGTGGTCGACGGTCCGCCGTCGTCCGCAGTGGGCGCGGCAGGTGCGAAGGCAAATGCGCCGTCGCCAGCAGCTGAGCACTGAACGACCCGGCCTGCTCGGGATCGCCGAGCAGGCGCGCCAGCCGTTCCCGTGCCGTCTTCGTCATCGGTCATCTCCGAGCTCGCGACTGACCGTGTGCGGCCAAGCTGTAGTGGTGGGAAAGTAGTGGTGGACGAGGCGGTCACGCATGCGTGTCGTCAGGCCGCATAGAGCGAGCGTGCGTTGGCCCGCGGCTTCGTCACCCCGCAACCACACAAACCGGGCGGTGTTGACCGGCGCACCTCGCCACGGCGGCTGGGTAGCGCTCGAGGACGCACGGCGTCACCTCTCCCGGATGCCCGATGCCGGAGTGCTGCGAGACCGTCTCGTCGCGTTGTCCGCGGCGGTCTCCGAGGTCGGGAACCCGATCCGGATCCCAGTGCGATGGCGCTGAGCGCTGCCGAACAGCGCGTCTTACGACTGCTCCCCCGGGCCCAGGCGGTGGACACCGCACGCGGCCGACCTGGCGGGCCCGCATGTCAAATTCCAGCACTCGAAGCTGAACTTCACGTGGGCGCGGCGGAGCCGAGGTTAAATGGCGTCAGCCGGCGTGTCGGGCCGAAAGCACCGTTTGATCCGCACTCCCGGCGGCGGTGACCTGGTCGGTCAGGGCGGCAAGGCCGTGGTGCAGGTGGGTGACTGCGGCGGCGATCCAGGGCAGCGTCTCGGGTGCGTCGGCGGTGAGGGCGGCGTTGCGCTGGTCGGCGGTGGTGCCGTAGAGCAGGCTCGTGGCGATCCGCAACGTCAGGGCCTCGTCCGGTTCGCCGAACGCCGCGCCAGGCAGGGTCGCGATGTCGTGGGTGTCGAGGAGTGCGGTGGCCAGTGTCGTGGCGGTGGTGATGCCGTGTCCGGCCAGGCCAGGGCGGAGGGCGGCGAAGTCGGGGTAGAGGTAGAACCCCGCCTGGGGTGGGCGACAGGTCGCACCCGCGGCGATCAGTTCGGCGTGCACGACGTGAGCGATACGCGCGTGCAGCCGTCGGGACGCGGCGATGTGGGTGCGGATGTCGTCGGGATCGGTGAGTACGTGGGCGGCCACGGCCTGCATCGGGGCGGCCAGGCTGGACCAGGTTTCGCTGGCGATGCCGGTGAGGGAGCGATGGAGCCTGCGGCCCCACGTGCTGTCAGGGGTTCGGGCGTAGCCGATTCGCCAGCCGCCCAGGGCCAGCGACTTCGACAGGCCCGTGGTCACGACGGTCCGTTCGGGCAGGAACGTTGTGGTGCTGGGCGCGGTGGCTTCGTGGACGAGTTCGGCGTAGATCTCGTCGGACAGGATCGCCAGGTTGTGCCGCTCCGCGATCGCGGCGACGTCGCGGAGCTGCTCGGTGCTCGCAACCGTCCCCGTCGGGTTGTCGGGCACGGTCAACACCAGCACCCCCGGCCGCGCACCGGCCGCGCGGGAGGCGACCAGCGCGTCCTCGAGCAGAGCGGGATCGGGGACGCCACCTGCGGCCGTGCCGATGGGGACCGCGATGACGCGGCGCCCCAGCAGCGCGGCTTGCGCGGCGTACGTCACCCAAGCGGGCCGGGGCAGCACGACGTCACCGTCGATCGCGGCCAGCACGGCGGCGAGCAGCGGCTTGCTGCCCGGGGCGAAGATGATCTGGCCCGGGTCGGTGGGCAGGCCGCGACGGCCGAACCAGCCTGCGGCGGCGTCGCGGGCCTCGGTGGAGCCCACTACCGGTCCGTAGGCGTTGTGGTGGGCGGCCGCGCCGAGCACGTCGGCGAGGCCGGGCGGGACGGGCAGGCCTGCCTCGCCGAAGCCCAGATGCAGAACCGTCTTACCGGCGGCGCGGCGCTCGGCGACGGCCTGGTCGATGGCCAGGGTCGCCGAGTGGGCCGTGCTCACGACGACCGACGGCCCGACGGCTGCTTCGTCGGCTGCGGGAGAACCTGCAGCTCAACCTGTCGCCTGCTGAGGTAGCTGGTCTCGGCCCAGAATCGTGCGACGGCGGCGACAATGCGGTGCGTTGTGTGGCGGACGTGCTGCGTGTTGGTGGTCATCGGTCCTTCCCTGTGTGGTTCTTCCTGACACCATTAACTTTGCCACCGCGCGAGCATCGGCAACAGCGCGCAGATGTGCGGGCAGGTGTAAGAAGATGTGATGCTCGATCTACGTCGCCTGGACGTGCTGCGGCACTTCGCCCTGCTCGGCAGCATCACCGCCACCGCGGCGGAGCTGGGCTACTCGGCGTCGGCGGTCTCGCAGCAGCTGGCGACGTTGGAGAAGGAAGCGGGCATTGCTCTGCTCGAGCGGACAGCGCAGCGGGCCACGCTGACCGACGCAGGTCATGAGCTCGCCGCGCACGCTGTTGTGGTGATCGGTGCGGTCGAGTCGGCCGAAAGCAGCATGCGCGCCCGCATCGGCGTCGTTGCCGGGCGGGTGGACGTCAGCTGCATCCCAGGCTTGGCCGCCGTGCTCGCCCCGCACCTGGCCGACCTGCAACGGGTCCACCCCGATCTGGCCGTCACCGCCCACGAGGCCGGATCCATCGACGCTGCCACCGACGTTCTCGAGGGCCGCACCGACCTCGCTGTCGTCGACGATTGGAACGACCGGCCTGCCGCCGCCGGGACCGGTCTCACCGTGCACCAGCTGCGACGGGAACCGATCGCGCTCGCGGTCCCCGCCGACCACCCGCAAGCCACCGGCACCGCGCCCGTCACGGTTGCCGTACTGCGCCGGATCACCGCGACCGAGACCTGGTTGTGCGCCCCGCAGGGTCATCTGTCGCGCAGTGCGGGCGATGCCCGCCTCGCCGAGTCCGACATCATCCCGGCCCGGCGCTGGGAGTTCGAGGGCCTGCACGTCCTGGCCGCGGTCGTCGCGGCAGGCGCAGGGGTGGCGCTGCTGCCGTCCTCGGTGATTGCCGATCGTCCCGGCGTCCTCGGACGCCGACTGCGACCACGGATGCAGCGCCGGGTCATCGCGCTCACCCGCACCAGCAGACAACAGGACCCGGCACTGGTCGCGTGCCTCCACGCAGCCCAAGCAGCGCTCGCGCCGTCACCGCCGAACCTCTGAGATCCGACGCTGCAGCGTCGATGCGATGCCGTGGGCGCTCCCGTTGCTTGCTCGGCGGCGACGGGAGCAAAGCGGAGGCACCTCCCCTTATGCTACCGTCGGGAGAGCGGAGAGCCCTCCGCTTCGACCCATCATCCCACGAGGACGGCGGCCCGGATGTCCCACGACAGCACCCCTTCGCCCGACGCCACTGCCACGGGCGCGCCGCATCCTGGCGGTGCAGCCCACCTCGCCGGGCACACCGTCTCCCGCATCGGGTACGGCGCGGGGCAGCTGGTGCGTCTGCGGGCCGACCGCCCCGCGGCGGTCGCGCTGCTGCGGCGAGCGATCGAGCTCGGCGTCGATCACGTCGACACTGCGCAGTTCTACGGCAACGGCCTGGTCAACGAGCTGATCCGCGAGGCTTTGCGTCCGGACGACGGTGTCGTCATCGTGAGCAAGGTCGGCGCGGAGCCCGATCCGGGTGGGCCCTTCCCGATGCGGGTGGCTCAGCGGCCCGAACAGCTGCGGGCAGGCGTCGAGGCCAACCTCCGGAGCCTCGGGATCGAGCAGCTTCCGGTGGTGAACCTCCGCCGTCTCGACGGCTCGTCCCGGCTTCGGGCCCAGGGCGACCAGGTCGTGGACATCGACGACCAGCTCGCGGTGATGACCGCCATGCGCGACGAGGGCAAGATCGGCGCCATCGGGCTGAGCAGTGTGACGTCCGACGGGCTACGTCGTGCGCTCCCGGCAGGCATCGCCTGCGTGCAGAACGAGTACAGCCTCGTGAACCGCCAGGACGAGGACATGCTGGCGCTGTGCGCCGCCGAGCAGATCGGCTGGGTGCCGTTCTACCCGCTCGGCGGAGCCATGCCGGGCTCGCCCAAGGTCACCGACGAGCCTGCCGTCCGCGCCGCGGCGCAGTCCCTCGGCGTCACGCCTGCGCAGGTGGGACTGGCGTGGCTGCTCCGCCACTCGCCGAACGTGCTGCTCATCCCGGGCACCGCGGATGTGGGCCACCTCGAGGCGAACGTCGCCGTCGGCGCGATCACGCTCGACGAGCAGACGCTCGCAGGCCTGGAGAGCGTGGCGCCGCAGTCCGCGCCGGTGTCGCGCGGCTGACCGCGGTCGAACCCGCATAGGGCGGTTGAGCAGCAGGCCGCCCACGAGCCCGCCCAGCAGCGAGAACACCGCGCGAATGCGCAAACGCGCCACCGAGACTGAGTTCTTCGCGCGCACCGGGCAGCAGTTCATGACCCGTGGGCGCCAGACTCCCGACCAGGTGGTAAACGCCGCCCTGGACGCCCTCGACAGGTCCACCCCCACCGTCGTGTCCGGCACGCGGAACTCGGTCATCGCCCTCGGCTACCGCTTCATCCCTCGCCGGGTGATGGCGAGGTTCTCCGGACGGATCGTCCGCTGAGCGAGCTTGCGCGCGAATCATTGTCACAGCGCGTTCGCGCAGCACCGGAGGGGTGAACCGCCTTCTCGCGGCGGCGGCCGGGGCGGCTCCACCACGACAGGACACGGCCTCGGCAAGATTCGTCGCGGCGGGTAGCG
>DASWUV010000179.1:0-54635 GCA_036401495.1 Pseudonocardia sp.
GGGCGCCCACGGCGCGCCGGAACCGATCGGTGGCGGCCCCCCAGGTGCGGGCGGGCGGCGCGGCGGCGGTGCCGGTCGCGGTGCGGGCGGCGCGACGACGAGCGTGTCGGCGTCGGGCCGGCCGAAAAGGCGGAATCGGGACACGACGGTCACCGCGGAACGGTTCGTCGGTGCTGGGCGGACATGGCTCTCCCCGGATGTGCGCGCAGTGGATCGCACCCCCGGCTGGGCGCCGTGGGCGGACGTCGACCGTGGTCGGCGGCGCTTCGGGCCGCCGGGCGACAGGGCTGACGCTAAGAGCCCGACCGGGGCCCACGGGGCCGAACGGAGAAACGGTTTGCAGGTGTGAACACTTCAGGCGACGTGGGGCAGCGGCCAGGTGTGCACCGGCTCGTTCGCCTCGGAGTGCTCCAGGTAGCGGCCGAACATGCCACGCAGCGCCGTGGCCCGGTCGGCGCCGCGACGCTCCAGCGCAGCCACTGCGTCGAGCTGCCAGGCGGCGCCGGTGCGTCGGTAGAGGCAGCGACGTTCGATCACCGGCAGGTAGCGGTCGATCACCGCGGCGGCGACGCCCCACCGCGCCAGCCCTTCGGCCGCCTCGGGGAGCAGCCTGCGCAGCACCAGCTCGTCGGGCCGGATCCAGCCCGACCCCGGCCAATAGAGGGGCCCTTCGAGCCCGTGCCGGGCGGCGGTGGTGAAGTTCTCCTGCGCGGCCTCGAACGACATGAGGCTCCACAGTGGCCGATCGGCCTCGACGAGCACCCGCATCAGCCCGTAGAACAGCAGCGCGTTGGCCACCATGTCGACGGCGGTCGGGCCCGCGGGCAGCACCCGGTTCTCGATGCGGACGTGCGGCACGCCGTCGGCGATGTCGTACACCGGCCGGTTCCAGCGCCAGATCGTGCCGTTGTGCAGACGCAGCTCGGCCAGCTCGGGGACGCGGCCCTCCTTGAGCTCGTCCATCGGGTCGACGTCCTGGATCTGCGGCAGCAGCACGGGGAAGTAGCGGCCGTTCTCGCCGAAGAGGTCCAGGATCGAGGTGATCCACCGCTCCCCGAACCACACCCGCGGCCGGACCCCCTGGTTGCGCAGCTCCACCGTCCGCACGTCACACGACTGCTCGAACAGCGGAATGCGGGTCTCGGCCCACAGCCGCGACCTGAGCAGGAAGGGCGAGTTCGCACCCACGGCGAGCTGCACGCCCGCGATGCACTGCGCGGCGTTCCAGTACCCCGCGAAGGCGTCGGGGTGCACCTGCAGATGCAGCTGCATCGACGTGCACGCGGCCTCGGGGGCGATGGAGTCGAAGTCGGCGGCCAGATGGTCGGGGGCGACGGCGTGCATGCCCGTCGGGTCGTCCCCGGCGATGTCGAGGCGGATGGGTTCCCCGCGGGCGCTCATCAGCTGCTCGTTGAGCGCGGCGTAGCGGTCCTCGGGGGAGAGCGCGTCCACCACGAGATGGCGCGACTCGATCGTCGGCAGGATCCCGATGACGGCCAGCCGAGCGCCACAGGAGTCCGCCGCGGAACGGGCGCGGCCCAGCTGGTCGGTGAGCTGGTGCTCGAACTGGCGCCACTGGTCACCGGGCAACGGCCGCGGCGGCAGGTTGAGCTCCAGGTTCCACCGGCCCAGTTCGGACTGGAACTCGGTGCCCGCGATGGCGTCGAGCACCTGCTTGCCTTGCAGCGCAGGCACCAGCTCGTCGTCGACGAGGTTCAGCTCCACCTCGACGCCGGTCATCGGTTCGTCGTGGGCGAAGGGGTGCTCGCGCAGCAGCACGGCCAGCGCGTCGAGGCACCGTTGGAGTTTTGTCCGATAAGCGTGTCGGTCCCGTCGACTGAACGTGGTCCGGTCGACGTCCTGGCCCATCCGGGCGCCGCCTCCTTAGGCTCTGGGCCAGTGGCCGCGAACGCGCCGTCGAGGTCGGGCCGCGCGGCTGTCAACCGTGACATACCCGAGATTGCTCCGCTACGGCTGACCGGATGACGGGGCAGGCGAGAGCCGCGGCACCTGACACGATGTGTGGCCGTGGCGCTACTGACGACCGTCGCCGACGCCGCGGACCCCCGCGTCGACGACTTCCGCGACCTCACCGCCGCCGACCGGCGTCCCGACCGGCCCGGCGGGCGCGGGCTGGTGATCGCCGAGGGGGTCGTCGTGGTGCGCAGGATGCTGGCCTCGCCGTTCCCGGTCCGCTCCCTGCTGGGAGTGCCGCGGCGCCTCGCGGAGCTCGCCGACGACCTCGCGGGCGTCGATGTCCCCGCCTACGCGACGGACGCGGACACCATGGCCGACATCGTCGGCTTTCACCTCAACCGCGGCGTGCTCGCCGTCGCGGACAGGGCGCCGACCCCCTCGGTCTCCATGCTCGCCGCGCAGGCCCGGGTGCTGGCCGTGCTGGAGGCCGTCAACGACCACGAGAACCTCGGGGCGCTGTTCCGCAACGCCGCGGCGCTCGGTGTCGACGGCGTGCTGCTCGGCCCCCGCTGCGCCGATCCGCTCTACCGGCGCAGCGTGCGCGTCTCCATGGGCCACGTCCTGCGGGTGCCGTTCGCGACGCTGCCGGGCGAGTGGCCCGCGTCCCTGGCGGCGTTGTACCGGCACACGGTCGTCGCACTGACGCCTGCGCCCGACGCGACCTCGCTGGCCGAAGCGAACCTGGCCGGGCGGAACGTCGCGCTGCTGCTGGGCGCGGAGGGGCCGGGCCTGAGCGCGGAGGCGCAGCGGGCCGCGCACCTGCGCGTGCGGATTCCCATGCACGGGAGCGTCGACTCCCTCAATGTGGCTACAGCCGCCGCGGTGGTCTTCCATGCCGTCGTCTCCCCCGTACGCTGAAGGGGCCAGGCGCGCGCAAGGGGGTGGGATCGGTGTCGGCTGAGCCGGTGGCGCCCGCCGTTTCCGCTGCGCCACGGCCCGAGGCCAAGCTGCCGGTTCGAGCGGTCAACCCGCTCTCGGTCCCGCTGGAGGAACCGCCCGGCCCGACGCCGTGGGGCACCGGCCTCGTCATCTCGGCATTCGTGGCCGTGTTCCTGGCGCTCGCCGACATCGCCTTGTGCCGAGCCTTCGCCGAGGCCTTCAAGTGGCTGTGGATTCCGGCGAACCTGCTGGTCGGTCTGGGCTTGGCGCCGTCGCTCTGGCTGCTGCGCCGCACGCCGCTGTGGCGGTGGCCTGCGCTGGGGGCGGCCGTCGGGCTCGCCGCGTCGTGGGTGGCGCTGCTGCTGGCGATGCTGGGGCCGCCGCCGGGCTGACCGCGCAACCGCGTCCGGATCAGGCCCGTGTCAGCGTCGTGGCCGAGAAATGTCAGAGGTCCCGCGCACACTCGGCGCCATGAACGCAACGCTCCCCACCGGCGCGGCCATCGAGGTCGAGGGGTTGATCAAGCGCTATGGCGACACCACCGCGCTCGACGGCGTCGATCTCGTCGCCCGGCCGGGCACCGTGCTGGGGCTGCTGGCCCCAACGGGTCGGGCAAGACCACCACCGTCCGCGTTCTGGCCACCCTCCTGCGCCCGGACGCCGGGCGGGCCACCGTCTTCGGCCATGACGTCGTCACCGACGCCGCTGCCGTCCGGCGCCGGATCGGCATCACCGGGCAGTACGCGGCGCTCGACGAGGCGCTGTCGGGCCTGGACAACCTGGTGCTGTTCGGTCGCCTGCTCGACCTGCCCCGCGGTGCCGCCCGCGCACGTGCCGCCGAGTTGGTCGAGCGCTTCGGACTCGTCGAGGCCGCGGGCAGGCTCGTGCGCACCTACTCCGGCGGCATGCGGCGGCGGCTCGACCTCGCCGTCAGCCTCATCGGCCGTCCCGACGTGCTGTTCCTCGACGAACCCACGACGGGCCTCGATCCCCGGCACCGGAACGAAGTGTTGGACCAGGTGCGCGTCCTCGCCGCGGACGGGGTCACCGTGCTGCTCACCACGCAGTACCTCGAGGAGGCCGATCAGCTCGCCGACGATCTCGTCGTGCTCGACCACGGCCGCATCATCGCCCGCGGCACCCCGGCCAGCCTGAAGTCGGAGATCGGCGGCCAGTCGCTGCACGTCCGGCCGCTGCACGGCGCTGACTTGGCGCGGGCGGTCGCCTTGGTCGCCGAGCTCACGCCGGGGCAGACCCCGGTCGCCGACGCGGGCGGCGAACTGGTCGTGCCCGCCCGCGATCCATCCCTGCTCCGCGAGGTCGCGGATCGGCTCGACGCCGCGGCCGTTCCCGTCGCCGAGATCGGGCTGCGGCTGCCCAGCCTCGACGACGTGTTCCTCACCCTCACCGGCCACACCGCAGAGCCCGCGGGCGCAAAGTCCGCCGAGGCCGAATCGAACAGCGAGGAGGCGGCATGACCACCACCAGCACCACCGCTGCCACCACCGCGGCCCCGCCAGGGACGGCGCGCCCTGCCGTGGCGGCGCGGCACGGACCGCCGATCTTGCGCCACGCCGCCACGCTCGCCTGGCGGGGGATCATCAAGACCGTCCACTCGCCCGAGGCGCTGCTGGACGTCACCCTGCAGCCGGTGGTCTTCCTGCTGCTGTTCGTCTACGTGTTCGGCGGCGCGATCTCCGGCAGCACGTCCGGCTACCTGCAGCTCGCCTTGCCCGGCGTCCTTGTGCAGACGATCGTGTTCGCGTCGGCGGGCACCGGCGTCGGGCTCGCCGAGGACCTGCAGACCGGCATCTTCGACCGCTTCCGCAGCCTGCCCATCGGTCGCAGCGCCCCGCTGGTCGGAGCGATCGCCGCCGATCTCGTCCGCTACCTGACGTCCGGCCTGATCATGGTGGCCCTGGGGTTCGTGCTCGGCTTCCGGATCACCACCACGCCGCTGGCGCTCGTCGCGACGCTCGGGCTCGTCATGGTGTTCGCGTTCGCGCTGTGCTGGGTGTTCACGGCGCTGGCGATGGTCGTCGGGCAGCCCCGCTCGGTCCAGGGTCTCGGCGCGATCGTGATGTTGCCGCTGACGTTCGGCAGCAACGCCTTCGTGCCTGCCGACACGCTACCGCCGTGGCTGCAGGGGTTCGTCGAGATCAACCCGGTCACGCACGTCGTCGACGCCGCGCGCGGGCTGCTCACGGGCGGCCCGGTCGCGGGCCCGGTCACGGTGGCGCTGCTGTCGTCGGCCCTGGTGGTGGCGGTGTTCGCCCCGCTGGCGGTGTTCCTCTACCGCCGCCGCACGTGACCCACCGGCCGACCTGTCGCCCGGTGCGCATCGGGGGGTGCGCACCGCGCTGGGTTACGGCGGGGGGTCACGACGGGGCGGGGTGCGTCGCGAACGCGGTCAGGTGGGCCAGGCCGTCGGGCCGTGGCTTGCCCCGCCAGCGGCCGATCAGGTCGTCGGCGCAGGAGCCGAGCGCGGTGCGCACCGCCGCGAGCACGGCGAGCACGTCGGCATGCCCTCAGTTTGCCTGGGTCGATCAGTCGGTTTCCCGTCGGAAGGTGCGCACCCCGGCGCAGAGTGCGCGCGCTCCCCGCGGCTCGGGCGACCGCAGGCCGGGCGCGACACTGGGGGTGTCTGGCTGGCTGAGGCGCCGAGCCGCCTGCCCCGAGGAAGTCAGGCCGCAGGCTGAGGGCGTCCCGCGAGCTCGGCGAGGAACAGTGCCTCCGCCAACGCTCCGCGGGCGAACATGCCGAGGTCGAGGCTCTCGTCGATGCCGTGCCAGCGGCTGGCCGGATCGCCGACCCCCGTGACGAGCACCGCGGCGCCGGGGAAGGCACGCGCGAACTCGGCGATGAAGGGGATCGAGCCGCCGATGCCGGTCTCGACGACCGCGTTGCCGTAGGCCGCCGAGAATGCGCGGCGCGCGGCGTCGTAGGTAGCGCCGACCGGCGTCAGGGAGAAGGGCTCGGCGACGCCCGCGCCGGGCGTCACGCTGACGTGTGCGCCCCACGGCACGTGCGCGGCCAGGTGCTCCGCGAGCGCCTTCTGGGCGGTCGTGGTGTCGTCACCCGGCGCGAGCCGCAGGCTCACCATCGCCCGCGCCCTGGGAAGCAGCACGTTGGACGCCTCGACGACGCGGGGCGCGTCGATGCCGAGCACGGCGACCGCTGGCTTCTGCCAGGTGCGCTCCACGATGCTGCCGGATCCGATGAGCTCGACGCCAGGCAGGAGCGACACGTCCGAGCGGAAGGCGGTCTCGTCGACGTCGGGCGCGGTGGTCGAGCCGCGCACGAGGCCGGGGACGGCGACCTCGCCGTGCTCGTCGTGCAGCGTGGCCAGGGTGCGGCACAGCGCGGTGAGCGCGTCGCCGACCGGTCCGCCGAAGACACCCGAGTGGGCGGGCCGCTCCAACATCGACACCTCGACGACGACGTCCACCAGGCCGCGCAGGCTTGTGGTAAGCCCAGGGACGTCCACCGCAGGGTTGCCCGAGTCGGCGATGACGATGGCGTCGCAGGTCAGCTCGTCGCGGTGGGCGCCGAGCAGGGCGGTCAGCGTGGGCGAGCCGGACTCCTCCTCACCTTCGACGAACAGCGTGACCCCGACCGGCGGCCGCCCCTCGTACGCGCGCAGCACGGCGAGGTGGGTCAGCACGCCCGCCTTGTCGTCGGCGGCGCCGCGGCCGTAGAGGCGGCCGCCCCGCTCGGTGGGCTCGAACGGCGGCGTCGTCCACAGGGTGTCGCCGCCGGTGGGCTGCACGTCGTGGTGGGCGTAGAGCAAGACGGTCGGCGCGCCGGGCGGGGCAGGCCAGTGGGCGATGACGGCCGGTGCACCGCCGTCGGCCGCGACGACCGTCACGTCGGCGGCGCCTGCCGCCGCGGCCAGCTCGGCAACCGTTTCTGCGCTGCGGCGGGTGTCCTCGGCGTGCGCCGGATCGGCCCAGATGCTGGGGATGCGCACAAGTCGTTCCAGATCGGCCCGCGCCCCCGGCAGCACGCCTTCGACGGCCGCGCGCAGGTCGGCATCGACGTCGGTCAGACCCGGTCGGACAGTCTCGGTCATGTCACGCGACCCTACCCCGCACGCACCGCCCAAAGGGTGCGTCCAGCACCTCGGGGCGCCGAGGGCGAACGCGCCAAGACAGGGTGAGTCGTGCAGCTGGGCACGGCGAGTCGGGCGTTCGAGCACGCCAGCGGCGAACGCGCGGGCCACAGGACAAGGTGAGTCGTGCATCTCGACACGGCGACTTCGGGCTTCTGGCACGCCCGGAACCGAGCGCGCCTCCCGCCTCCCGCCTCTCGCTCTCTGACGGCGTGCACGAACGGCCAACACGGCGTGCCCAGCTGCACGACTCACCCCAGCTTGCGGCGTACACGAACGGCCAACACGGCGTGCCCGGCTGCACGACTCACCGTGCGCCGGGGTAGACCGTGTGCTGAGACGGCGGAGTCACCCGAACGTAGGCTTCGGGTATGTCCCGGTTCCTGGCGACGTTGCTGGACTCTGCAGCCCGTTCGCAGCACGGCATGGTCACCGGCGAGCCGCGGCAACCCGCGCGGCGGACCTGGGCGCAGGTGCACGAGCAGGCCATGGCCATGGCCGCGGCGCTGCGCGCGGACCACGACGGACAACCCGGCCTCCGGCACGGCGGGGCGGTGGGCGTGCTGGCGGGCGAGCCGGTCGCGATCGCTCCGCTGGCCCAGGCGGTGTGGCTGTGCGGCGGCAGCGTCACGATGTTGCACCAGCCCACAGCCCGTACCGACCTCGCCGCGTGGGCCGAGGACACCGTGTCCGTCCTCAAGATGATCGACGCCGCGCTCGTCGTGCTGGGCTCGCCTTTCGACGCGCTGGCGCCGGTGCTCACCGAGCGTGGCATCCCGTTCCGCACCATCGACGCCTTGGACGGCGGCACGGCCACCGGCACCCCCGACGCCGCCGTCGCGACCGAGGGCGACACCGCACTGCTCCAGCTCACCAGCGGCTCGACGGCCGAGCCGAAGGCCGTCCGCATCACCCACGGCAACCTGGACGCCAACATCACCGCGATGGTGCAGGCTTCCCGGCTCGACCTCGACCGCGACGTGATGGTGTCGTGGCTCCCGCTCTTCCACGACATGGGCATGGTCGGGTTCCTGACCGTGCCGATGACGGTCGGCCTCGAGCTGGTCACGGTCACCCCGGTCGACTTCCTCAGCAGGCCGCTGCTGTGGGCCGAGCTGATCTCGAACTACGGCGGCACGGTGACGGCCGCGCCGAACTTCGCCTACGCCGTGCTCGGCCGCCAACTCGCCCGCGCGGACGGCCCGCTCGACCTCTCCACCCTGCGCATCGCGCTCAACGGGGCCGAGCCGATCGACCCGGTCGCCGTAGGCGCGCTCGTCGACGCGGGTGCGCGGTTCGGGCTGCGACCCGAAGCCGTGCTGTGCGCGTACGGCATGGCGGAGACCGCCCTCGGGGTTGCCTTCGCGCCCGTCGAGACCGGGCTCGCCGTCGACGAGATCGACGCCGACGACCTGGAGTCCCGCAGGCTGGCGACCCCGGGCACCGGCCGCAGCTTCCCCAAGCTCGGGCCGCCGCTGCCGGGCATCGAGGTGCGGGCGGTCGGCGACGACGGGAGCGTGCTCGGCGAGCGCCAGGTCGGCGTGCTCCAGCTGCGCGGTCCTTCCGTGGCGCCCGGCTATCTCACCGTGAACGGCCCGGTCTCCGCGCAGGACGCCGAAGGCTGGCTCGACACGGGAGACGAGGGCTATCTCGCGGACGGCCAGGTCGTCGTGTGCGGGCGGCGCAAGGATCTGATCATCATGGGCGGCCGCAACATCTACCCGACCGACATCGAGCGCGCCGCCGCCGAGGCCGAAGGGGTCCGCGCGGGCAACGCCGTGGCCGTGCGGCTCGGCGCGGGCGAGGGACGGCACCGGGAGTCGTTCGCTGTGGCCGTCGAGTCCCGCAAGGCAGGCGACGCCGACGCGGAGCGGGCGATCGCGAAGGATGTGACGAGCCTGGTGGTCTCGGCGGTGGGCGTGCGCCCCGCGCAGGTGGTGGTGCTTGCGCCGGGCACCTTGCCCAAGACCCCTTCGGGCAAGCTGCGCCGCGCGGCGACCGGCGAGCTACTGACCCACAGGAACGCCGCGAACCGCACCTGAGGGCTGCGGTGAGCGCACCGCTATCGGTCAGCCCGACAGCGCGTGGAAGCGGTTCTGGGTGGGCTCCAGTCCGTCGGCCAGCAGGGCTTCCGTGGCGTCCGCGGCGAGGTCGACCGCGAACTCCAACTCCTTGCGCTCGGTGCCCGAGAACCGCTTGAGCACGAAGTCGGCCGGGTCCTGGCGCCCCGGCGGGCGGCCGATGCCGAAGCGCACCCGGAGGTAGTCCTTCGTGCCGAGCGACGCGCTGATCGAACGCAGCCCGTTGTGGCCGCCTTCGCCGCCGCCGAACTTGAGCCGGACGACGCCGAAGCCGAGGTCGAGATCGTCGTGCACCACCACCAGCTCGCCCCCGAAGTACTTGACCAGCCCGGCCACCGGCCCGCCGGACACGTTCATGTAGGTGCGCGGCTTCGCCAGCACGACCCGCCGACCGGCCAGGCGGCCTTCCAGGATGTCGGCATTGGCACGGTGCCGCGAGAAGCGCCCGCCACCCGCCCGGGTGGCGAGCAGCTCGACGACGCGGAAGCCGACGTTGTGGCGGGTGTCGGTGTACTCGGAGCCGGGGTTGCCGAGCCCGACCACCACGGCGGGGCCCGGCAGCCCGCTCATTCCGCCGTGTCGGAAGCCGTCGACTCGGCCCCGGCCTCGTCGGCCTCGCCCGAGTCGGCTTCGGTGGCCGCGATGACGTTGACGACGAGCTGCTCGGGGTCGCCGCGGAGATCCGTGTTGGCGGGGAGCCTGATCTGACCCGCGAGGATCTGCGTGCCGACCTCGACGCCCTCGATCGAGATCTCGATCTGCTCGGGAATGCTGGAGACGTCCGCCTCGACCTCGAGCGTGTTGAGCTCCTGCGTGATGAACGCGCCGGGCACCGCGTCGCCGACAATGATCACTGCGACCTCGACAACGACCTTCTCGCCGCGGCGGATCATCAGCAGGTCGACGTGCTCGATGTAGGGCCGGATCGGGTGCGCGACGACCGTCTTCGTCAGCGCCAGCTGCGGGCTGCCCTCGACGTCGATCGTCAGCACGGCGTTGCGGCCCTGCTCGCGCACGATGCGCTTGAACTCGAGCTCGGGCAGGGCGAGATGCTGGGGGTCGGTGCCGTGCCCGTACAAGACGGCGGGGATCTTGCCTTCGCGCCGGGTGCGGCGTGCGGCGCCCTTGCCGAACGCCGTGCGGGTCTCGGCGATGATATGGGCCTCGGCCACGATGGGACTCCTCGTTTTGCGTGGTGTGGACGCGCGGCGAGGGGCACCGGCACCTGGCCGGGCCACGTCGATCACGGCGGGCTGACTGCAACCCGCCCTCGCCGCGGAACTGAAGACCACGATACGCGACGCCTACCGGCCGCCCGCGGTCCGGTCAAGGCCTGTGGACAACCGGGTGAGCATGTGGACAACCTAGACCGCGATCGCACGGTGTAGCCATGCGTTGCCGTCAGTGATCAGTGGCGGGCGTATTCTGAATCGGTGTTCAGTGCCGGGAGGGTGATCGTGCGCCGGCCATGCCCGTTCGATGGGACGCCCCGCAGCAACCGCTCGGCGCAGGGATCGCACACCGGGCCTGGACGCTTGACGGCATACGGGGCACGGTGTACGCGATGAGTTCCGACGCCGAGTCCCCCCGTCAGCGCACCGTCGCGGAGTTGCTTGCCGCGCACGGCGGCGACGCGGCGACCACTGGCAGACGGGCCCGGCGGCGCGCGGCCGAGGACGCGGCGGGCCCCGGACAGGCTGTGGCCGACGCACCAGCCGTGGGCGCACGGGCCCAGCCCAGCGCCAACGGAAGTGACAACGGCGGCGGGGTCAACGGCGGCGGCAACAGCAACGGCAACGGCAACGCCAACGGCGGGGCCAACGGCAGCGGTGGCAGGGCCAACGGTGGCGGTGCTGACGCGGAACCCGCGCCCTCCCGCAACGGCATTGCGGCAGGCCGCCCCGCCGCCTGGCCTGGCAGGAACGGGTCGGGACTGAACGAGGCCGGGCAGACCGGACCTGGGATGAACGGAGCCGGGCAGGCCGGGTCCGGGATGAACGGGGCCGTCGCCAACGGCGTCGCGCAGACGTACGGCTCCCCTTACAGCAGCGGCCCTTACAGCGGGGGCGCCGACGACACGATCTACCGCGCGCCGTCCGTCAACGGCGGTGGCCCGACCGCGGCAGGTTCGACGGCAGGCCCCGCGGCTCGACCTCCCTATGACACCGCGCAGAGGAACGGTGCTCCGTCCCCTGACGGGGCGGACGACACCTACGGCACCCCCACGAACAACCCGAGCAGCAGCCTGCGCGGCGCCCCCTACGTCAACGGCACCGCTGCTGACGTCTCGGCGACGTCAGCGGGCCCGGCGACGTGGCCTGCCGACGCCTACGGAACTCCGTACCCCAATGGCGCGGGCGATACCGGCTACAACGCGGCTCCGCCGTGGTCGGGCGACGATGCCTACGGCGCTCCCTACGGCGGCGGCAACAACGGCGGCGGCAATAACGGCGGCGGCAACGGCGACCCCGTCAACGGCAGCCCGCCCGGCAACCGCGGCGCGGCCAACCCCGACACCGCGGCGACCTCCTACCACGGCGCCCCGCCGCGAACCCCGGACCGCTCGGGGCTGCGCGACCCGGTTCAGCGCGACCCGGTCCAGCGCGACCCGGTTCAGCGCGACCCGGATGCGTCCGCCGACGGACAAGCAGGCCCGCAGGCGCGGCGGTCGGCCCAGCCGTGGTCGCCCGGCGACAATCCCCGCGCGCGGCCCACCGAGCAGATGCCCCGGCTGCGGGCCGACCGCACCCCCATGCTCGACCCCGGGTTGACGGGCCCGATCGACATGGCGCGGTCTGCGCAGGCCGAAGCCCTCCCGGCCGTCGTCGACGAGGGCCCACCGACGGCGATCGGGATGGCCCCGGCAGGTGCCGAGGGGTGGCACCGCGAGCGCACCAGCCGCCGTGCGGACCGGGACACCGGGCCGCCCACCGCCGCTTCCGAGGCGTTCTTCGACGACGACGACGAGAACGACGAGGACCTCCCGGCCGGTCTCGCCGACGAGCCGGGATCCCGTGGCGGGGTCGGCGGCCAGTCGACGGGCCAGGCGTGGGCGGCCGTCGTGGCGCAGTGGATCGCGGGCGCGATCGGCGGGGCCGCGCTGTGGGTCGGGTTCCGCTTCCTCTGGCGGGACCTCCCGGTGGTCGCGTTGGCGGCGGCTGCGCTGGTCACCGTCGGCCTCGTGCTTCTCGTGCGCGCCCTCATGCGCAACGACGACCGCCGCACCACGCTGTTCGCTGTGCTCGTCGGGCTGCTGCTGACGGTGTCGCCTGCGCTCCTCGTCCTGCTCGGTAGGTGACGTCGGATGCGGCCCGCTGCAGGTCCGCCCGTCGCGCTGTCGACGGCGTCGGTGTATCCCGAGCCCGTCGCCGCGGCGTTCGAGCTGGCGGCGGAGCTGGGCTACGACGGTGTCGAGCTGATGGTCTGGACCGACCCCGTCAGCCAGGACGTCTCCGCCGTTGACCGGCTCGCGCACCGCTTCGGCGTGCCCGTGACGGCAATCCACGCGCCCTGTCTGGCGGTCACCCAGCGCGTCTGGGGGGCTGACCCGATCGAACGCATCCGGCGGTCGGTCGACGCCGCCGACCGGCTGGACGCGGCCACCGTCGTCCTGCATCCGCCGTTCCGCTGGCAGCGTCGCTACGCCGCGGCGTTCGCCGACGAGGTGGCGCGCGCGGGCGAAGCCACCGGTGTCGCGCTCGCGGTCGAGAACATGTTCCCGGTGACGCGCGGCCGGATGCGGACCGTGCCGTACGAGCCGGGGTTCGACCCCACCGACGTCGGCCACCGCTACTACACGCTCGACCTCTCGCACACGGCCGCCGCGGGCGTCGACGCGCTCGCGATGCTGGACCGGATGGGCGGTGCGGGGCTGCGCCACCTGCATCTCACCGACGGCAGTGGGGCCCCCCGCGACGAGCATCTCGTGCCCGGACGGGGCACCCAGCCGTGCGCCGAGGTGCTGCAGCGGCTGGCCGCGTCCCGCTACGAGGGCATCGTCGTGGTCGAGGTCAGCACGCGGCGGTGCAGCACGCGATACCAGCGCACGGAGCTGTTGGCCGAGTCGCTGCTCTACGCGCGGTTGCACCTGCAGCCGATGCCGCACCGCGAGCCCGAGGTGGCGCGACCCACGGTGTGAGCCCGCCCGCAGGATGCTAAGCACAGATCATGCAGAGCAGACAGGACGGGCAGCGCCTCGCCGCGCCCCCGTTCCGCGCCGCCGTCGAGATCGAGTCGATCGGGGACGGCCGGTTCGGCGCCGTGCTGGGCGACCGGTGGACGGTCGGGCCCAAGGCGCACGGCGGCCTGTTGCTCGCGCTGCTGGCCAAGGCCGCGCTGGCCCGCGTCGAGGCCGAAGCGCCGGGGGTGGCTCCTGACCCGCTCGTGGTGGCCGCCGACTTCCTGCGTGCCCCCGATCCCGGCCCGGTCACGCTGACGACGGAGGTGCTGCGGATCGGCCGGACCGCGTCCGTCGTGGGCGTGCGGATGCAGCAGGACGGTCGGGTCGTGCTCGCCGCCTCCGTGACGGCCGGGCACCTCCCCGACGACGAGCCGCGCTGGTGGCACGGTCCCGACCAGCCCGTCGACCCGCCCGCTGACGCCGTCGACCCCGCGGCCGGCCCGACCCCGTTCCGGCTGGCGAGCTCCTGCGACCTGCGATTCGACGCGGCCACGATGGCCTTCACGCGAGGTGAGCAGGCGCCGCCGACGTTCCGCGGCTGGGCCAGGACGCGCGGCGAGCCCGTCGACGTCCTGTTCGCGCTGGTGGCGGGGGACATCCTGCCGCCGACGGTGTTCAATCTCGGCGGCGTCATGGGCTGGGCGCCGACCGTCCAGCTCACCGCCCTGCTGCGCGGCCGTCCCGCCCCGGGCTGGCTGCGGATCGCGTCGCACGCGGAGGTGGTGGCCGGGGCGTGGTTCGACGAGGACGTGGCGGTGGTCGACGCCGCCGGTCGGCTGATCTGCCAGGCGCGCCAGCTCGCGCTCGCCCCGCGGCCCGTCGGCGGCTGACGGATCGAAAAGGTGTCGCCCCTCGGGACTAGCGTTGCCGCATGGGCGTTGTCGCGGTGTTGGGGGCGGGCAAGATCGGTGAGGCGTTGCTGGCGGGGCTGCTCGCGGCGGGCCGCGCCACCGACGATCTCGTGTTCACCGAGCGGCACCCCGAGCGGGCCGCTGAGCTGGCCGGGCGGCACGGGATCGAGGCCGTCGACGTCGCCACCGCCGCGGCACGCGCCGAGGTCGTCGTCATCGCCGTCAAGCCGCAGGACATCGCGCCGGTGCTGGCCGAGCTCGCGCCCGCGCTCCGGCCGGGCACGCTGGTCGTGTCGCTGTGCGCCGGGCTGCCCATCGCCCTGTTCGAGGGCGCGCTGCCGCCCGACACGCCGGTGGTCCGGGTCATGCCGAACACGCCGATGCTGGTCGGCGAGGCCATGAGCGCGATGTCGCCCGGCACGCACGCGACGGGGGATCAGCTCGCCGTCGTCGAGAAGATGCTGGGCGCGGTCGGGCGCGTGGTGACCGTGCCCGAGTCGCAGCAGGACGCGGTGACCGCCCTCTCGGGCTCGGGGCCCGCGTACTTCTTCTTCCTCGTCGAAGCGATGATCGACGCGGGGATCCTGCTCGGTCTGCCGCGCGCTGTCGTCTCGGACCTCATCGTCCAGTCGGCCTACGGGGCCGCGCGGATGCTGCGCGAGTCGTCCGACCATCCCGTGCTCCTGCGCGAGGCCGTGACGTCTCCGGCGGGCACGACGATCGCCGCCATCCGCGAGCTGGAGCGCCACGGTGTGCGGGCCGCGCTCCTCGACGCGATCGAGGCCGCACGTGACCGATCCGCTGAGCTGGGTCGCGCGGCGCAGCAGGGCTGACCCCGATCAGACGAGGCCGTTCACCCCGACGCGGGGCTGAATGCCCCGGTCAGGTGTGGGCGCGGGTCTTCCTCGTCACTTCGGTCCCGCTAGACTCAACGGGAACATCCTGAAGAGAGCGGTGTGCGGATGGCTACGGAGCCCGAGATCCACCTCGCCCAGGTCCAGTTTCTGACGGTGGCCGAGGTCGCGGCGATGATGCGTGTCTCCAAGATGACCGTGTACCGCCTCGTCCACGGTGGGGAGCTGCCCGCAGCAAGGGTCGGGCGCTCGTTCCGGGTGCCCCGCCACGCCGTGGAGGACTACCTGCGGTCCGCCTACTTCGACGTCGGCTGAACGTCACCGCTAGACTCGTCCATCGGACTCTCGCCCGGCCGGGTTCGGCCGGCCCGCATTCAGCCGACGTAGCGACAAAGGAAGGCCGTTGTATGGGCTCGGTTATCAAGAAGCGCCGCAAGCGGATGTCGAAGAAGAAGCACCGCAAGCTCTTGCGCAAGACCCGCGTGCAGCGGCGCAAACTCGGCAAGTGACCTCAGCGCGAACGGCCGGTGGACAGCTCACCGGCCGTTCGTGCGTGCGTGGGACGTGCCCCGCGGCCGCGCCGTCCTCGGTCGCAGCGGACTACCATCGGTGACTCACCGCGCTCATTCCGATCCACTGGGGCAATCTTCGTGCCGTCTGTCGTCCTCGTCACCGGGGTCAGCAAGTTCCTCGGGGGCCATCTCGCTGCCCGGCTGGCCGCTGATCCCACGATCGACCGCGTGCTGGGCGTCGACACGGTCCCGCCCCCGCGCGACCTGTTGCGGCGCATGGGCCGCGCCGAGTTCGTGCGCGCGGACATCCGCAACCCGCTGATCGCCAAGGTCATTTCCCAGGCGTCGGTCGACACCGTCGTCCACGCCTCGCTCTCGGCCAACCCCGGCACGTCCGGCGGCCGCACGGCGATGAAGGAGATGAACGTCATCGGCACGATGCAGCTGCTCGCCGCCTGCCAGAAGGCGACGACGGTGCGGCGGCTCGTGCTCAAGTCGACCACCGCGGTCTACGGGTCGAGTCCGCGCGATCCCGCGCTGTTCGACGAGACGATGACGCCGAAGGACCTCCCGTCCGGCGGGTACGCCAAGGACGCCGTGGAGATCGAGGGCTACCTGCGCGGGTTCGCGCGGCGCCGTCCCGACGCCTCGGTCACCGTGCTGCGCTTCGCCAACTTCATCGGCCCGCGCATCGACACCGTCTTCACCCGCTACTTCGCGCTCCCGGTCGTGCCCACCGTCCTCGGCTTCGACGCCCGCGTGCAGCTCCTGCACGAGGAGGACGCGCTCGCCGTGCTGGAGCGCGCCGTGGGCAACGAGCTGCCCGGCACGTTCAACGTGGCCGCCGACGGCGTGCTGATGCTCTCCCAGGCCATCCGCAGGGCAGGCCGGATCGCCCTTCCGGTGCCCGGCCCGGCGGTCGGCCCGCTGAGCCGGGTCTTCCGCGGCGCCCGTCTCGTCGACTTCTCGCCTGAGCAGATGCGGCTGCTCAACTTCGGGAGGGTCGTGGACAACCGGCGCCTGCGCAGCCAGTTCGGCTTCGAGCCGCGCTGGACCACGGTCCAGGCGTTCGACGACTACGTGCGCGGGCGCGCCCTGCACCCCGTGATCGCCCCGGCGCGGGTGGAATCGGTGGAACGGGGCCTGGTCACCGCCGTCCGAGCCCTGCGGTGACGCGCCGATGACACCCACCCGTATCCGTCCGCGAGCAACCACGAGGGGAGCAGCCGTGCCGGAGGCTCGCATCATCCCGCTGCACGCCGACGACTCCGGCGACCGCACCCGCTGGCGGCTGGGTACACAGCGCAAGAGTCCGACCCCGGTGCCGCCGCGGGAGCCCGTGCCCTTCGAGCCCGTGGACCCGGGCGAGCCCGTCGACCGGGCGGCGTGGGAGGACGGCGTCGAGGAGGCGCTGCGGTTCCTGCGCCGACGGCTGGAGGGCGACTACGCCGTCGACGCGTTCGGCTTCGACGCCGACCTCAACGACCACGTCATCCTCCCCTTCCTGCGTCCGCTGTACGAGAAGTGGTTCCGGGTGGAGACCCTCGGCATGCACAACGTGCCGGACGTCGGCGGGGCGCTCGTCGTCGCCAACCACTCCGGCACGCTGCCGCTGGACGCGCTGATGACGGCCGTCGCGCTGCACGACGAGCATCCCGCGAAGCGGCACCTGCGGATGCTCGGTGCGGACTACATGTTCCAGTTCCCCGGCGTCGGCCCGCTGGCGCGCAAGCACGGCGCGACGTTGGCCTGCAATCCCGACGCCGAGCGGCTCATGTCGTCAGGCGAGCTCGTCGGCGTGTGGCCGGAGGGCTTCAAGGGCATCGGCAAGCCCTTCCGCGACCGCTACAAGCTGCAACGCTTCGGCCGCGGCGGCTTCGTGGCGGCCGCGCTGCGCACCCGGGTGCCGATCATCCCGTGCTCGATCGTCGGCGCCGAGGAGATCTACCCGAAGATCGGCGACATCAAGCCGCTCGCGCGCCTGCTCGGCGCCCCGTACTTCCCGGTGACGCCCACCTTCCCGCTGCTCGGCCCGCTCGGACTCGTGCCGCTGCCGTCGAAGTGGCTTATCGAGTTCGGCGAGCCGATCCACACCGACAGCCTCAGAGCTGCCGACGCCGACGACCCGATGACCGTCTTCAACCTCACCGACCAGGTGCGCGAGACGATCCAGCACACGCTCTACCGCCTGCTCTCGCAGCGTCGCAACGCATTCCTGGGCTGAGCGGGGCCTGCGCGGCTGACGAGGGGTGGGGTGCCCGCGGGCAGCCGCGGTCAGCGACGGCGGTACGCCACGCCCGCCGCGACTGCGCCTGCCACGGCGCCTGCGCCAAGCACCGAGGGGACGCCGATGCGGGCGGCCTTGCGGCCGGTGCGGAAGTCGCGGATCTGCCAGCCGCGGGACTTGGCGATGTCGCGGAGCTCGGAGTCGGGGTTGACGGCGACGGCGGTGCCCACCGCCGAGAGCATCGGCACGTCGTTGACCGAGTCGGAGTAGGCGGTGCAGCGGCGCAGGTCCAGCCCCTCTGACGCGGCGAGCGCGCGCACGGCGTGCGCCTTGGCCACCCCGTGCAGGATCTCCCCGACCAGCTGCCCGGTGTAGACGCCGTCCTCGATCTCGGAGACGGTGCCGAGCGCCCCCGTCAGCCCCAGCCGGTCGGCGATGATCCGGGCGAGCTCGACGGGGGTGGCGGTGACCAGCCACACCCGCTGGCCCGCGTCCAGGTGCATCTGCGCGAGTGCGCGCGTGCCCGCCCAGATCCGGTCGGCCATCAGCTCGTCGTAGATCTCCTCGCCGAGCGCGGTGAACTCGTCGACCGGCCGCCCCGCGACGAACGACAGGGCGGTGTCCCGGTGCCCCGAGACGTCGGTCTCGCGGCCGCCGACCCGGAACTTGATCTGCTGCCAGGCGAAACCCAGCAGGTCGGCCGTGGTGAAGAACTTGCGTGCGGCGAGGCCGCGGGCGAAATGGAAGATCGACGCGCCGACCATCATGGTGTTGTCGACATCGAAGAAGGCGGCGGCCGTCAGGTCGGTGAGCGGGGCGTCGGCAGGCCCCGAATCGCCTGCGGCCACGGCGGCCGCCGCCGAGGCCTCGCCGGCGAGCACGGCGGGGTCGCCGTACTGTGCTTCTCCTACCACGTGCGGGCCTCCGTGCTGCGGACTGCGGATACCCACCCTACTTGCGCGACCCCGTCAAAGCGGACCCCCGGCGCTCAGCCCAGGGTGATGCCCGACTTTCCCGGCAGCAGGGGCGGAACGTGGATCGGCACGGGCAGCGGGAGCGGCACGTCGACGTTGTCGCTGGTCGGCGTGGCCGCCGTGGTGGTCGTCGCCGACCCGGACTCGTCGTTCGGCGACGTGCCGTCTGACCCCGACTCCTGCGCCGGGTCGGCCGACCCCCCTGGCTGCGGCGCTGCCGACCGCGCGCCGGGCTGCTGCGCGTTCGACGTTGCGGACGCCCGCCTGGCGTTGGGATCGGCCGCGGTCGCGCCGCCCTGGCTCGCCTGCCGCGTGACGCAGGCGCCGGTTGCGGGCAGCGGGCCGAGGTCGTCGACCGCGCCCGAGGTGACCTGCGAGCAGGACGAGCGGGCCGCGAGGGCCGAGGCCCGCCGGTGCACCCGCTCGAGCAGGCGCGCCGAGTCGTCGGCTGCCGCCTGGGTCGACGCGGGCAGTGCGGACCGCAGCGCGGAGAGGCGCGCGGACTCCCGCGTCGTCCAGGTGGCGAGTTGGGCGTAGGTGTAGTCGGAGTCGTCGCCCGAGAGCGCGAGCCGCGAGCCCGCGGTGGTCGCGTCGTCGAAGTCCTTGAGCGCCGACGTGATCAGCTCGGGATCGGCCGACTCGTGGACCATCTCCTGGATCTCGTCGAGCCGGGTGGCGGCGAGGTCGAGGTTGCGCTCCGCGCGCGACGCGTTGCCGCTCGCGAAGATCCCACCCGCGTCCTCGGCGGCGCGCTTCATGGCGTAGAGGGGGTCGCCGGGCACGGAGTCACGGCTGGCGAAGATCCCGCCGCCCGCGATCGCGATGACGCCGAGCAGCGCCGCGGCGCCGACGGCCATGATCCGCCGACGGACGCTCGCGACGCCCGGGTTCGGCCTGCCCGACGGACGGCTGGGCAGGGCGTGCCTGCGGCGGCGTCCCGGCCGCAGAGCAGCGGCGACGTCAGGCTCGGTCAGGACGGCCGTCGCGGGCTCGGCAGCGGTCGAGCGGTCCGGGACAGCAGGCCATGCCGTCGTCGGGGCGTCCTCGGCGGGCGGGATGACCGGGAGCTGCTCGGTCGGCGTGCTGTCGGGGGCGCCTTCCCGGGCCTCTTGCGTCCGGGCCCCTGCAGGCCGGGCCCCTTGCGCCCGGACCTCTGACCCACGGGCCTCTTGCTCGCTGCCGCCACCGTCCGCGGGAGGCCCGTCGGCGGCGAGACCCGCCATGACCCTGGCGCGGACCCTGGCCTTCGCGTCGGCCCCCGCCGACAGCGACGGGGCGAGCGCGCGGAACATCTCCGCGATCTCCAGATCGCGGGCGAGGTCGGCGTCGACGGGACGAGCGGAGGGTTGCCCCAGCTCCACCGCCTCGGCGAACCGCTCTTCGGCACCCCGGATGGGGTCGCCCTGCTCGGGCATGTTGGCTGTCCTCACTGCGCATCAGCTCCGTACGACGCCCGATGCTCTCGCACCCGACACTTCCGACGTTCACCAGCACAACGAACGCCCGATCCGGGAGATACGGCCTCTCGACCGTTCACCGCATCGAGTCGTTCATTCGCCGCAGACGTAACGCCGGGCGGGGAACCGTCGATATTGCGTATCACCGCACTCCCTCCGGGAGCAGCTGCCCGAGCCTGCGGACCGCGCGGTGCTGAAGGGCTTTGACGGCCCCCTCGTTGCGATCCATGATGCGCGCGGTCTCGGCCACCGACAGGCCCTGCAGGAACCGCAGGTTGATGCATTCCTGCTGGTCGGGGTTCAGTTTGGCCACGCAGCGCATCAGCTCTTCGGTGATCGCGCCGTCCAGCACCTGCTGCTCGGGACCGCCGGTGGTCGGCGACAGCTCGATGATCTCGCCGGTGGTCTGCTCCAGCCGGTACCGGCTGGACTTGACGTGATCGAAGATCAGGTTGCGGGCGATCGTGACGAACCAGGCGCCGATGTCGCGCCCCTGGTAGCTCACCGACGAGATGCGCCGCAGTGCCCGGACGAACGTCTCCGAGGTCAGGTCTTCGGCAAGTCCGCGGTCTCCGGTGCGGAACAGCACGAAGCGGAACACCATGTCGAAGTAGAGCTCGAACAGCTCGCCGTAGGCGGCCATGTCGCCCGCCTGCGCCGCGTTGACCAGTGCCCAGTTGCCATGACCCGCGGCGTGTTCGCCGCCGTCGTCGGCATTCGCGTCTGATGGTTGTGCGCTCACGGCCTCATCCGAACCGCGTCCCGCGGGGACACGGCGATCGTTGGGGTCGGACGGGACGCCGTCCGCTGCCGGGTGTCGGGGCTGGGGTAGCGGGGAGGCGGGCGTCCTGACCGGAGCACCCGCCGCTGTCGCACGGAGATGTCGCATCGGCTGCGTCACCGGGCCCGGGCGGTCCTTCGCCTCGCGCGGGGTGCACCCACAACCTGAATGCCGAGAACATTCGGCTTCATGCCACTCCCTCGGGTGAGTATCGCGACGAACCGGTGCGTCAGGGCGTTGACCGGCGTGTAGCGGCGGAGCATAAGGGCGTTCGAGCGGCTCCAGCCGCGTCCGACGGCGCCGCCGTTGAATCTCTAGGTAAGCGGACGGATACGCGCGGTGAGCGTCACCGTTGCGGGCGTGTCGTCGCGCAAACCGGTCTCGGGGGGGCCAAACATCCGGGCGTGGCCGCGACCCGGCCCGTGCGAGACTGCCCGCGTTCGCCCGAGCAGATCAGGAGAACCGTGGACGGCCCGAGCCCGAACGACCCGAGACCTACCGTCGCGCACGTCGCCGACCTCGTCGCGCGCAACGCTGCGCGGGTACCCGACCAGGCCGCCGTCGTGGACGTGACCAGCGCAGACTCGTTGACGTGGGCCGATCTGGACGGCGCGACCTCCGCCGAGGCCGACCGGTTGGTGGCGGCAGGGGTGACGCCGGGGGACCGGGTGGTCGTGCGGCTGGGCAACGGCGTGGGGTTCTGCGTGGCGGTGCTGGGCGGCCTGCGGGCGGGCGCGGTCGTCGTCCCGCACGGCTCGGTCGCGGTGGCCCGCGAACTCGACGTCGTGTTCGCCGACTGCCGACCGTCCGTCATCGTCGCGACCGACGGCGACGACGCGGCCCGCGAGTCCGCCGGAGCGGTGGGCGCGGCCGTGATCGCGCCGCCCGACCTCGCAGCGCGGGCGGTGAGCCGGGCGGGCACCGGCGGCGGCGAGGACATCGCGCTGCTCGTCTACGCGTCGGGGACCACCGGCGCACCGCGCGGAATCCTGCTGTCGCACCGCGCGCTGCTCGCCAACCGTGAGCAGACCGCTGCGCTGCGCCCCGCCCCCGTGACGCCGGTGGACCGCGTGCTCGTGTCCCTCCCGCTGATCCACATCTTCGGGCTGGCGGCCGGGTTCCTGCAGGTCTGCTGGGCGGGCGCGACAGCGGTGCTGACCGACCGTTTCGCCGCGGCCGACATCGCCGCGATACTCGTCGACTACCGCGTGAGCGCGCTCGCCGGGGCGCCGACCATGTTCCGCGCGCTGCTCGACCTTCCGCCGGGCGACCTGCGCGCCGCCACCGCGGGCGTACGGCTGTGCACGTCGGGCGGCGCGCCGCTGCCGCCTGCGTGGCTCGCGGCGTTCCAGGAGGTCGCCGGGCTGGCCATCGTCGACGGGTACGGGCTCACCGAGGCCGGGCCCATCGTGACCAGCAACCCGCTCGGCGCGCCACCGAAGCCCGGCTCCGTAGGGCGGCCGCTGCCCGGCGTCGAGCTGCGGTTGGTGGACGCCGAGGGGCGCCCGATCGACTCCGCGCACGAGCCCGCCGACGACGATGACGACCTCGAGATCGACATCGACGAGGGCGACGTGGGGAACGACACCGGCCTGGTCGCCGTGCGCGGCCCCAACCTGTTCTCCGGCTACTGGCCCGACCGTGCGGGCGGACCCGACGCCGAGGGCTGGTTCCGCACGGCCGACGTCGGCTTCCTCGACGCCGACGGCGACCTGCACCTGGTCGACCGTTCGTCGGACGTCGTCATCGTGAGCGGGTTCAACGTCTACCCTCGGGAGGTGGAGCAGGTGCTCCTTTCCATCGGGGGCGTCACGGAGGCCGCGGTGATCGGGCAGCATGACGAGCGCGCAGGCGAAGTCGTGAAGGCCGTGCTCGTCGCCGACCCGGCCGCGGGCGTCGACGAGGAGGCCGTGCGCGCCTATTGCGCGGAGCGGCTGGCCCGGTTCAAGGTGCCCGCCGTGATCGTCTTCGTCGACGCGCTGCCGCGCACACCGACGGGCAAGATCGCGCGACGTCAGCTGGCGCTGTCGTGAAGGGGGTCCGGTCATGAGTGCGGAGCGGGTCCTCGTCTACACGCGCCAGGGCTGCCATCTGTGCGCCGAAGCAGAGACCGCGGTCGCGCGCATCTGCTCGGACCTGGAGCTGGGCTTCACGACCGTCGACATCGACACCGATCCCGAGCTGCGGGCCGAGTACGGCGACCGGGTCCCCGTGATCATGGTCGACGGCCGCGAGCACGGCTTCTTCCGGGTCGAGGAAAAGCGGCTGCGCGCCGCATTGATGTGAACCCGAGGTGGTGAACGGTCCGAACCGCGAAGACGGCCATGCCGAACTCCGACGTGTGACCGCCACTGAGTCGTCCTCCGGCGCTGGTACCGGCTCTTCTGCCGGGCCTTCGACCGTCCGGGTCCTCCCGCGCCCGGTCGCCGCGGGGATCGCCGTGCTCGCGGTGTGGGCGGCTCTCGGGTTCGGCCACCTCGTCGCGGGCCTGATCTCCCCGGGGTCCTCGCCCTATCTCGCCGTCGGCGACCAGGTGATCAACCTCTCGCCGGAGCCGCTCACCGAGTTCGCCAAGACCCAGCTGGGCACGAACGACAAACCGGTGCTGCTCATCGGGATCTTCGTCGTGATCACGGTGCTGGCCGCGCTGGCAGGCCTCGCGTCGCGCGTGCGGCCGGACTGGGGCGTCCGCACCGTGGTGGCGATGGGCCTGCTCGGGTTCGCCGCGGTGATCCTCGGGCCGGTCTTCACCCCGCTCGACCTCGTGGCCCCGCTGGCCTCGACGGTCGCGGGCGTCGCCGCGTTCCGGTGGTTGCACCACCTGGCGCTGCGCGCGCGGACACCCGTCGAGGACGGCGGGGGGGTATCGCGACGGACCGTGCTCGTCGGCGGGTCGGCGGCGGTCGGGCTCGGCGCGCTGGCGTCGGCCCTCGGCGGGCAGCGCCTCGCCCAGGGCATCCAGAGCTCGCGCGACGCCGTCACCGCACAGCTGGCCGGGGCCACGTATGCCGAGCGGGCCGTGGCGCCTCCCGCGGCCGCAGCCTTCCCGCAGCTGGGCACCCCGACGTTCTTGACGAACAACAGCGACTTCTACCGCATCGACACCGCGCTGCGGATCCCCACGCTCTCGACGGCCTCCTGGCAGCTGCACATCCACGGGATGGTCGACCGCGAGGTCACGCTCTCGTTCGCCGACCTGCTCAAGCGGCCGCTCGTCGAGCGCACGATCACGTTGACCTGTGTCTCCAACCCCATCGGCGGCAACCTGATCTCCACGGCGAACTTCATCGGTGTCCCGCTGCGCGACATCCTGTTGGAGGCGGGCGTCAAACCGGGGGCCGACCAGCTGTTCAGCACCAGCGCCGACGGCTGGAACACCGGCACGCCCACGTCGGTCGTCATGGACCCCGCCCGTGGCGCGCTGCTGGCCGTCGGGATGAACGGTGAGGCGCTGCCGCCTGAGCACGGCTTCCCGGTCCGCATGGTCGTGCCGGGGCTCTACGGCTATGTGTCGGGGACGAAGTGGCTGGTCGACATCGAGGCGACGACCTTCGCGAACCCGGACAAGCAGGGCTACTGGCTCGAACGCGGCTGGTCGCAGATGGGGCCGATCAAGACGATGGCCCGGATCGACAACCCGCAGGGCTTCGCGAACGTGACCGCGGACACCGTCACCGTCTCGGGCATCGCGTGGGCCCAGCACACCGGCATCGCCAAGGTCGAGGTGCGGGCGGACGGCGGCCCGTGGCAGGCCGCGACGCTGTCGACCGAGGTCTCCGTGGACACGTGGCGCATGTGGCACACGGAGCTGGCGCTGCGGTCGGGGAGCCACTACGTCGAGGTGCGGGCGACCGACAAGAGCGGCTACACCCAGACCGACGAGCGCGCCGACCCGATCCCCAACGGCGCCTCTGGCTGGCCGAGCGTGCGCTTCAGCGTCGCCTGACCTTCCGTTGCCGAGCTGTTACCCGATGCATATGAACCAGGTTCGGCGCGATAGCGAACGTCATGGTGTGCGGTCCGGGATCAACCCGGATCACCAGCCGAGGAGGAACACCTTGCGAAAGATCCAGCGACTGGCCGCCGTCGGCGCGATGGCCGCGATGACGGTGGCGCTGGCGGCCTGCGGCAGCTCCGCGAGCCCCTCGACCACGACGGCCACCAGCGCGCCCGCCGCCGCCACCGAGGCACCCGCGACATCCGCCGCCGCGGCGGCGGACACCGGCGTCACGACGAACGCCGACGTGTTCGGTCCTGCCTGCAACATGCTGCCGCAGGGCGACGCCCCGGGCTCGCTCAACTCGATGGGCCCGCAGCCGGTGGCGACGGCCGCGAGCACCAACCCGCTGCTGACGACCCTCGTCACCGCGGTCAAGGCGGTGCCGGGCCTGCCCGACACCCTCAACAGCACCCAGGGCATCACGGTCTTCGCGCCCTACAACGGTGCATTCGACGCAGTGCAGAAGCAGATCGGCGCATCGGCGTTCCAGGGCCTGCTCAAGGACCCGACCAAGCTCGGCGGCCTGCTGTCCTACCACGTCGTCGGCAAGCGGTACGACGCGAAGAGCCTGGTCGCGGCGGGTACGACGACCGAGCTCGCGGGCGGCAACGTGACGATCGGCGGCACGGCGGATGCCCCGACCATCACCGACGGCCAGGGCAACACGGCCAAGGTTCTCTGCGGCAACATCCCGACCTCGAACGCCACGGTGTTCGTGATCGACCGGGTGCTCATGCCGAAGAGCTGACACCAGCTCTAGTGGGGCGGTCCCGGTACGCCGGGGCCGCCCTTCTCGTTGTCCCGGGTGCGATGAACGGGAGCCTCGCCGCGATCACCGGTCGGGGGACGAACCGACCACTTTCGTGAGCACGATGTGGTCCAAGATCGCAACTTTGTGCGTGACTTCACGAGCGGCTACCGTGGAAACCAGGTCGCCGTCAAGGCCCGGTCCCAGGGCAAAATCCGGCTGACCGCACAGCACAGTGGCTGAGAGCCAGAGACCGTCAGCGAGGAGAGCACGTGACCGCCGACGCGCCCCTCCTCGTCGAGGCGGCAGCGTGAGACCGACACCGGGCCCCGCGCAGCGTACGTCGGTGGCGACCCCCGACCGTCCGCGGTCCATCCCCGAGGCCAGCGTCGCGCGCCTCGCGGTGTATCTGCGGATGCTCGGCGAGCTCGCCGAACAGGGCGCCGAGACCGTCTCGAGCGAAGAGTTGGCCGCCGCCACGGGCGTGAACTCGGCGAAGCTGCGCAAGGACCTCTCCTACATCGGCTCGCATGGCATCCGCGGAGTGGGGTACGACGTGCGGGCACTGCGCTACCAGTTGGAGCGGATGCTGGGGCTGGACCACCACCAGGCGGTCGCGCTCGTCGGTGTCGGCAACCTCGGGCACGCGCTCGCGGGCTACGGCGGGTTCGGCGGCCGCGGCTTCCCGGTCACCGCGCTGTTCGACGTCGATCCCGACCTCGTCGGCGTCCCGATCAACGGCATCATCGTCGAGCACGTGCGCGACATCCCCACGGTGTGCGCCGAGCGCGGCGTCACGATCGGGATGATCGCCACTCCGGGGCAGGCCGCGCAGGCCGTGTGCGACCAGCTGGTGGCCGTCGGGGTCCGCAGCATCCTCAACTTCGCGCCGGTCGTGCTGCAGGTGCCCCGCGGAGTCGAGGTCCGCAAGGTCGACCTCGCCGTGGAGCTGCAGATCCTCGCTTTCCACGTGACACGCGGCCCATCGACGCCCGGGACGAACGGCCACTCGCGCAACGGCGCGGCAGGCGCTTCCGCCGTTAGCAGCCCCCTGCAGCCGCCCACGGAGGTGACGCCGTGAGCGTCCTGGTCGTCGGGCTCTCGCACCGCAGTGCACCGGTGGACGTGCTGGAGCGCGCCGCCGTCGGCGCCGACGACGTCCCGAAGCTCGTCGTCGAGATGCTGGGCACAGACCACGTCTCCGAGGCGATGCTCGTGTCGACGTGCAACCGCGTCGAGGTCTACGCGGTCGTCGACACGTTCCACGGCGGGCTCGCCGACGTCTCCGCCGTGCTGGGCCGCCACACCGGGATGGCGCTGCCCGAGCTCACGGACTACGTCTACGTGCACTACGCGGGTTCCGCGGTGCAGCACATGTTCGCGGTGGCGTCCGGCCTCGACTCGATGGTCGTCGGCGAGGCCCAGATCCTCGGCCAGCTGCGCGGGGCGTACTCGGCCGCCGCGGCGGCGGGCACGGTCGGGCGGGTCCTGCACGAGCTCGCCCAGCAGGCGCTGCGCGTCGGCAAGCGGGTCCACGCCGACACCGGCATCGACACGGCAGGCTCCTCAGTGGTGTCCGAGGCCCTCGCCGACGCGGCCGAGGTGCTGGACGGCACGCTCGCGGGCCGCCGGGCCGTGCTCGTCGGCGCCGGTGCGATGGGCGCTTTGGCCGCTGCGCATCTGCGAAGGGCGGGCGCGGCCGAGGTCGTCGTGCTCAACCGCACGCTGGAGCGGGCGCAGCGGCTCGCCGCCACCACGTTGGACCACGGCACCCCCTCCCGGGCGGGCACGCTCGACGCGCTCGCCGCCGAGCTGGCCGACGCGGACCTGCTGGTGGCCTGCACCGGCGCGGTCGGCGTCGTCGTGGAGCGGGACGCGGTGTCCGACCGGCTCGGCCGTCCGCTGGCGATCTGCGACCTCGGCCTGCCCCACGACGTCGACCCGGCTCTGGCGGCGCTGCCGGGTGTCCGGCTGATCGACCTGTCCACGCTGCAGGAGCGGCTCGCGGACGGACCGCGCGGAACAGCCGTCGCGCACGCCCAGGAGCTGGTTGCGCACGAGGCCCAGTCCTACCTCGCCGCGCAGCGCTCCGCCGAGGTCACGCCGACGGTCACGGCGCTGCGCCGCCGGGCGTCCGACGTCATCGACGCTGAGCTGCTGCGGCTGGACGCGCGCCTGCCCGACCTGGACGGAGCCGTCCGCGGGGAGTTCGCGCACGCGGTGCGCCGCGTCGTCGACAAGCTGCTGCACACGCCGACCGTGCAGATCAAGAAGCTGGCCGCGGGGCCGGACGGGGACAGTTACGCCGAGGCGCTGCGCACGTTGTTCGAGCTGGACCCGCAGACTCCCGCAGCGGTCGCGGTGCAGCGCAGGGGCGACGTGCTCGGCGCGCTCGAGGCGAGGGAGGAGCGGAAATGACGAGTATCCGCCCGGGTTCGCCGCAGGTCGGCCCGGCCCAGCAGGGTGGCGCTGCGCCGATCCGGGTGGGCGTCCCACTGCGCATCGGCACCCGCCCCAGCACGTTGGCCATCGCCCAGAGCGGCCAGATCGCGCAGCGGCTCCGCGACGCCGGGTACCCGTGCGAGCTGCTCGAGGTGAGCACCCCCGGCGACCGGTCCGCGGCCCCCGTAGCCGAGCTCGGTGTCGGCGTGTTCGTCTCCGCGCTGCGCGAAGCGCTGGTCGCGGGCGACGTCGACATCGCGGTGCACTCTTATAAGGACCTGCCGACCGCGCCCGACCCGCGGCTGCTGCTCGCCGCCGTCCCGCCGCGGGAGGACCCCCGCGACGCGCTGGTGGCACGCGACGGCCTGGTGCTCGGCGAGCTGCCGAACGGGTCCCGCGTGGGCACCGGCTCGGCGCGCCGCAAGGCCCAGCTCGAGGCGCTCGGGCTCGGCCTCGACGTCGTCGCGATCCGCGGCAACGTCGACACCCGGCTGCGCAAGGTCGCCGCGGGAGAGCTGGACGCGGTGGTCGTCGCCGCGGCCGGGCTGCGCCGCCTCGGCCGGATCGCCGAGGCCACCGAACTGCTCGATCCTGTGCAGATGCTCCCCGCCCCCGCACAGGGTGCACTCGCGATCGAGTGTCGCAGTGCTGATTTTGCGCTCGCGGCGGCGTTGGCCGCGGTGCTGGACGACGAGTACACCCGCGCGGCCGTCACCGCGGAACGCGCGGTACTGGCCGGGCTGGAAGCAGGGTGCAGCGCGCCGATCGGGGCGCTGGCCGATGTGGTGTCCGACCTGACCGACGACGGCGCTGTCGTCGACCGCGTGTCGCTGCGCGCGGTGGTGGGCACGGCCGATGGGGCGCTGCTGCGTGCCTCGGCCACCGGAGACATAGACGTTGCCGAGAAGCTCGGTGCGGCGCTGGCCGTCGAGCTGCTCGACCTGGGGCGCGCGCCCCATGGAGAACCGCTGGATCAGGAGTTCTGAGAAGATGAACCGCGCACCTGCCGCCGCCCCCCCGGGACGGATCGCCTTCGTGGGCTCCGGCCCCGGCGATCCCGGCCTGCTCACCGTACGAGCGAGGGACGCGCTCGCGGCCGCGCCGCTCGTCGTCACCGACGCCGACGTACCCGAGTCCGTGCTGGCGCTGCTCGCCGAGGGGGCGGAAGTCCGTCCCGCGGTCGGCGCGCCCTCCGAGGTCGCCCGCGACCTCATCGCCGAAGTGGCGACCGGGCGGTCGGTGACCCGGCTCGTCGGTGGCGACCCGCTCACGCTGGACTCCGTCGTCGCCGAGGCCCTTGCCGTCGCCGCGGCAGGTGTGCCGTTCGACGTCCTGCCGGGCGTGCCGTCGGGCACCGCCGTGCCCGCCTACGCAGGCGTTCCACTGGGCTCCGCGCACGTCGAGGCCGACGTCCGGGCGGGCGTCGAGTGGGCCCGGCTGGCCGCTGCACCCGGGGTCATCGTGCTGCACGCCACGGCGTCGCACCTGGCCGAGGTGACCAACGCGCTCACCATGCACGGCGTGCCGGGGCAGACGCCCGTCGCCGTCACGTCGAACGGCACGACGACGACCCAGCGCACCGTCCAGACCACGCTCGCCACGCTGCCTGCCGAGGGGGCCGACCTGCTCGGCCCGCTGGTGCTCACCATCGGCGACGAGGTGGGTCTGCGCGGCGAGCTCTCCTGGTGGGAGTCGCGGGCGCTGTACGGCTGGCGCGTGCTCGTCCCGCGCACCAAGGACCAGGCGGGCGCGATGAGCGATCGGCTGGCGGTGCACGGGGCCACCGCGGAGGAGGTGCCGACGATCGCCGTCGAGCCGCCGCGGTCGCCGACGCAGATGGAGCGCGCGGTCAAGGGCCTGGTCGACGGGCGCTACCAGTGGGTGGTGTTCACCTCGACCAACGCCGTGCGCGCGGTGTGGGAGAAGTTCGCCGAGTTCGGGTTGGATGCGCGCGCGTTCTCCGGCGTGAAGATCGCCTGCGTGGGCCCGGCGACGGCCGAGAAGGTGCGCGAGTTCGGCATCGTCCCCGACCTGGTGCCCAACGAGACAGAGTCCGCGGAGAGCTCGTCCGAGGGCCTGCTGTCGATCTTCCCGCCGCACGACGACATCCTCGACCCGGTGGACCGCGTGCTGCTCCCGCGCGCCGACATCGCCACCGAGACGCTCGCCGCAGGCCTGCGCGACCGGGGCTGGGAGATCGACGACGTCACGGCCTACCGCACGGTCCGCGCCGCCCCGCCGCCCGCCGCGATCCGGGAGGCGATCAAGTCCGGCGGGTTCGACGCGGTCTGCTTCACGTCGTCGTCCACGGTGCGCAACCTCGTCGGCATCGCGGGCAAGCCGCACGCCCGCACGATCGTCGCCTGCATCGGCCCGCAGACGGCCGAGACCGCGCGCGAGTTCGGCCTGCGGGTGGACGTCCAGCCGGACGAGGCTCGCGTTCCCGCGCTGGTCGACGCGCTGGCCGCCCACGCCGCCCGCCTGCGGGCCGAGGGCGCCCTGCCCCCGCCGCGGAAGGCGAAGGCCCGGAGGCGCTAGCGGCGGGCAAGGCACGGCGCCGCCGGGGTGGGGCGCCGCGCCACAGGTGAGTCGTGCATCCGCGCACGGCGAGTCCGGCATCCGGGCACGGTGAGTCGGGCACCGCGGCAGGGTGAGTCGTGCATCCGGGCACGGTGAGTCTGGCGATTCAGCACGGCGAATACGGAAATCGGTGCACCCCGCGTGATCGCGTCGAAGCTGACGTTAGCGTTCTTTGATCAACGATTCCGGCCGACTCGAAGCGATCACTACGGTGACGACGCCAACCGAGTCGATGTCCGCGTAGCTCTCTGCACTGGCGGCCAACCCAGCCCAAACCACGAATCCGGCGCGCCCGAATGCCGGATTCGCCGTGCCGAGCTGCACGACTCACCCTGCGGGAGGGCCGGGCTCACCGTGCCGAATACCCCGACTCGCCGTGCGCAGATGCACGACTCACCGTGCCGTCGCGCGGCTCCGGCGGGTCGTAGGCTGGCGCCATGGCCTTTCCCACCCACCGGCCGCGACGGCTGCGCTCGACACCGGCCCTGCGGCGCATGGTCGCGGAGACCGACTTGGCCCCGCGCCAACTCGTCCTGCCCATGTTCGTCCGTGAGGGCGTCGACGAGCCGGTGCCGGTGGCGTCCATGCCCGGCGTTGTCCAGCACACCCGCGACACGCTGCGCAAAGCCGCGACCGAGGCGGTCGCCGCGGGTGTCGGCGGGCTCATGCTCTACGGCGTTCCCGCGCGTCGGGACGCGCGGGGCAGCGGGGGCGTCGACCCCGACGGCGTGCTGAACGTGGCGTTGCGCGACGTCCGGGCCGAGGTCGGCGACGCGGCGGTGGTGATGGCCGACACCTGCCTCGACGAGTTCACCGACCACGGCCACTGCGGCGTCCTCGACGAGCGCGGCGGCGTCGACAACGACGCGACCCTGGCCGTCTACGCGGAGATGGCCGTCGCGCAGGCCGAGGCGGGCGCCCACATGCTCGGACCCAGCGGCATGATGGACGGCCAGATCGGCGTCATCCGTGACGCGCTCGACGCCGCGGGCCACCGCGACGTCGGCCTGCTCGCCTACACCGCCAAGTACGCCTCCGCGTTCTACGGCCCGTTCCGCGAGGCCGTCGACTCCCAGCTCCGCGGCGACCGCAAGACCTACCAACAGGATCCGGCGAACGTCCGTGAGGCCCTTCGCGAGCTCGCGCTCGACCTCGAGGAGGGCGCCGACATCGTGATGGTCAAGCCCGCCATGAGCTACCTCGACGTGTTGCGCGCCGTCGCCGAAACCGCGGACGTGCCCGTCGCGGCCTATCAGGTGTCGGGGGAGTACGCGATGGTGGAGGCGGCCGCGGCCAACGGCTGGCTCGATCGCGACCGCACCATCATGGAGACGCTCATCGCCATCCGACGAGCCGGGGCGGATGTCGTTCTCACGTATTGGGCCACGGAAGTCGCCAACCGGTTAGTCTGATGTAGCCAAACGGCAATCTCGGCGCACCAAATTCACCTCTCAACGTCACGGTTGCGTACGGCGGCTGGACACGGTAGAACACGTCGCCTTACGTTTCGCCCCATGACGACGCCTTCCGACCCGTACGGGCCCGGCCAGCAGCCGCCGGGCTACGGCCAGCAGCCGGGGTACGGGCAGCCGCCGCAGCAGGGCGGGTACCAGCAGCCGCCGCCTGGCTACGGCCAGCAACCCCCTCCCGGTTACGGCCAGCCGCCGCCCGGTTATGCCCAGCAGCCGCCGCCCGGGTACGGGCAGCCGCAACCCGGCTACGCACAGCAACAGCCCTACGGCGCTCCTCCCCAGCAGTACGGCGCCCCGCAGGCCTACGGAGCGCCTGCGCAGGGCACCCGCGCACCAGAGGCGCCGAACCTGGTGCTGGCCGAGTGGTGGGAGCGGCTCGTCGGGCGCTTCATCGACGGCATCATGTTCGCGATCATCTACTTCATCCTCGGCGCGATCTTCACCGCGATCTTCGTCTCGCAGATCGCCTTCAACCCCGACACGGGCGAGCTCACCAACGGCGGCCTCTTCGTGCTGGCCGCGGTGCTGCCTCCGCTGATCGGCGGCCTCATCTACGCGGGCTACGACATCTTCATGCACGGCCGTGACGGCCAGACGCTCGGCAAGAAGATCATGAAGACCCGCCTGGTCACGCCGACCGGCGGCAGGCCCGACCAGGCCACGATCATCAAGCGGGCGGTGATCTACCCCGGCGTCATCGCCATCGCGGGCCTCCTCGGCTTCATCTCGATCTTCGGCGGCGTGCTTCTCTCGTTCGTCATCGGCCTGTTCACGCTGATCGACGGCATCTTCGTGATCACCGACTCGGTGCGCAGGCAGGCGCTGCACGACAAGTGGGCGGGCACGATCGTCGTCAAGGCCCAGCCCTGATCAGCTCTGTGGCGTTCATCGGGCGGGTCGGGTCTCACCCGGCCCGCCCGATCTGGGTAATGGACAGGCTGACTGCGGCGAACCTAGGTTCACCTGCGTGAGCACCCCGCAGTTCCCTGGTCAGTCCTGGCCCGGTCAGCCGAACCCGCACACGTACAACCCCTACGGCTCGCCGTACCCGCCTGCGCCCGCACCTGACCCGCAGCCGCTGCGCAGGCCCGGCCTGGTGGTCCTCTCGCTGGTGCTCATGGTCATCGCGGCCCTGCCGTTCCTCGTCATCGGCGTGGCGTTGCTGCTCATCCCGTTGAACGCGGGCAGCCTGCCCTCGGAGCTGGTCAACAGCCCACGCCTGCAGGAAGCGGGCGCCACGCCGGAGCTGCTCGTGTCGGCGACGCGGATCGTCGGCGGTGTCCTGCTCGGCGTCGCCGTGATCTACGTGCTCCTCGGCCTCCTCGCGTTCGCGGGACGCAACTGGGCGCGCATCGCCGCGGCGATCCTGACCGCCGGTTTCGCCCTGCTGCTCGTCGCCGGAATCGTCGGCAGCGGCGGGGCCATCGACACGGTCTCGATCTCTGCGGTGCTGCTCGTCATGATCCTCGGCGCGGTCGCAGTCCTGTTCAGCCCGAGAGCGAACGCCTGGTATGCCTACCGCCGTTGAGCGCGCCGCGGGCTTTGCGAGACTGGGAGCTGTGGACACCGCCTCCGCTGACCTGTTCGCCCGCGCCTGTGCCGTCATACCGGGCGGGGTGAACTCGCCCGTCCGCGCGTTCTCCGCCGTCGGCGGCACGCCCCGGTTCATGGTGTCGGCCGCCGGGCCGTGGCTGACCGACGCCGACGGCAACCGCTACGTCGACCTCATCAGCTCGTGGGGCCCGATGATCCTCGGGCACGCGCACCCTGCCGTCGTCGAGGCCGTGCGCGAGGCCGCGGGGCGGGGGCTCTCGTTCGGCGCGCCCACGCCCGCCGAGATCGAGCTGGCCGAGGAGCTCATCGGCAGGGTCGAGCCCGTCGAGCAGGTGCGGCTGGTCAACTCCGGCACCGAGGCCACGATGAGCGCGATCCGGCTGGCGCGGGGCATCACGGGGCGCTCGGCGATCGTCAAGTTCGCGGGCTGCTACCACGGCCACGTCGACGCGCTGCTCGCCCAGGCGGGTTCGGGGGTCGCGACGCTGGGCCTGCCCACGAGCCCCGGCGTCACCGGCGCGCAGGCCGCGGACACGATCGTCCTGCCCTACAACGACCTCGACGCCGTGCGCGCGGCGTTCGCGGAGCACGGTTCGTCGATCGCCTGCGTGATCACCGAGGCCGCGGCGGGCAACATGGGCGCCATACCGCCGGTCGAGGGCTTCAACGCTGGGCTGCGCGAGATCTGCCACGCCAACGGGGCGCTGCTCGTGATGGACGAGGTGATGACGGGGTTCCGGGTCTCGCCGTCGGGCTGGTTCGGCGTCGACGGCGTGGCGGGCGACCTCTACACATTCGGCAAGGTCATGTCCGGCGGACTGCCCGCCGCGGCGTTCGGCGGATCGGCCGCCCACATGGCCTACCTCGCGCCCGCCGGGCCCGTCTACCAGGCGGGGACGCTCTCCGGGAACCCGGTCGCGGTCGCCGCGGGGCTCGCCACGTTGCGGAACGCCGACGCGGGGGTCTACGCCGCGCTCGACGCCAACGCCGCCCGGCTCGGCGACATGATCGGGAAGGCGCTCGCGGCGGAGGGCGTGCCGCACCGCGTGCAGTTCGCGGGCAACCTGGTCTCCGTGTTCTTCACCGAGGCCGAGGTCCACGACTACGCCGCCGCGCAGGCCGCCGCCACCCAGCGATTCCCGGCGTTCTTCCATGCGTTGCTCGAACGGGGCGTCTACGCGCCGCCGAGCGCGTTCGAGGCCTGGTTCGTCTCCGCCGCGATCGACGACGACTGCTTCGCGGTGATCGAGTCGGCGCTGCCGTTCGCCGCCGCAGCCGCGGCTTCGGTGCAGGTGCCGTCGTGACGCGCACGGTCGTCCACCTGCTGCGCCACGGTGAGGTCTACAACCCCGACAAGATCCTCTACGGGCGGCTGCCGAACTTCCACCTCTCCGAATGGGGACGGCAGCAGGCCGACATCGTGGCGAAGGCGTTCACCGACGTCGATCTCACCGTCGTCCTCGCGTCTCCGATGGAGCGGGCGCAGGAGACCGCCGCGCCGACGGCGGCCGCCCACGATCTGCCGGTGCTCACCGAGGAGGCCCTGATCGAGGCGGGCAACAAGCTCGAGGGTCGCCACATGGGCGTGGGCGACGGCGCCCTGCGCGACCCCCGCAACTGGCCCCTGCTGCGTGACCCGTTCACCCCCTCGTGGGGAGAGCCCTACCTGCACATCGCCCACCGCATGTTCGGCGCCGTGCACCGGGCCCGCGAACTGGCCGAGGGACACGAGGCGCTGTGCGTGTCGCACCAGCTGCCGATCTGGACGCTGCGGCGGTTCGTCGAGGGGCGTCGGCTGTGGCACGACCCGCGGCGGCGGCAGTGCTCCCTCGCCTCGGTGACGTCACTGGTGTTCACGGGGACCGAGCTGACCAACCTCGCCTACAGCGAGCCCGCGGGCGCCAGCGCGCCGACGAACACCGGCGCGTGACGGCAGCGTCCGGGCGCGTTCGCCCCGCCCTCTCCGCCCCGCGGCACGCCCGCGACCTGGCATCGCGGGCTCCCCGAACTCTGCGACCTGTGGGCGCGGTCTGGGAGGAGCGGTTCGGCCGTCGGTCGATGGGCGTGCGCGTGCGCGCGCTGCTGCTCGCGGCGCTGCTCGTCGTCGCAGGGTGCTCGACCAGCAAGGACGCGGTGGCGGTCGGCGGCACGTTCCAGTTCGTCGCGCCCGGTGGGAAGACGGAGCTGACCTACGACCCGCCGTCGGCGCGCGGCTCGATCGGGCCGGTGGCCGGGCCCAGCCTGGCCGACCCCGCGCGCACGCTGGCGCTCGCCGACTACCCGGGGAAGGTCGTCGTGCTGAACGTCTGGGGTTCGTGGTGCGGCCCGTGTCGCACCGAGGCCCCCAACCTGGAGTTCGTCGCCCAGCAGGAGGCTGCGCGGGGGGTGGCGGTGCTGGGCATCGACGTCCGTGACGACCAGCAGGCGGCGCTCGACTACACCCAGTCCGCCGGGCTCACCTACGACTCGGTCTTCGACTACCCCGGCCGCAGCCTCGCGGGCCTGGGCGGAGTGCCGCGCAACGTCGTTCCGCTGACGGTCGTGCTGGACAAGCAGCACCGCGTCGCCTACGTCTCGCTCGTCGCCATTCAGGTGGCGAAGCTGATCCCGCTGGTGCAGAGGCTCGCGGCGGAGTAGGCGGGGCGGCCGCCTGCCCGCGCGGAGCGGCGGGGCCACGGGTGCGGCGGGTGCGGCGGGTGCGGCGCGGGGTCGGGCGGGGGCGCTCGCACACACCGTCGGGTGCTCGCACACACCTCCCGCAGTGTGTGTCGGCTCCACGCGGTGTGCGTGAGCCTGCGTGGGAGGCGCGCAGGGTGGCCCGCGTGGGGGCCGGGCGGCGGCAACGCGCCCGCGGCACGTGCGGCGAGGCGGCGGACCGGGGCGGGGCTGGCTCGTGCACACCGTCGGGGGCTCGCACACATCGTCCGGGGCTCGCGCATACCTCCCGCAATGTGTGTCGGCCCCGCACGGTGTGTGTGAGCCCACGTGGGAGGGCGACGGGCGGCCCGCGTGGAGGACGGGCGGGGCCGTGAGCCCGCCTCGCAGCCCGGGTGGGACGGCTAAGCACTACAACGTGTAGAACCCGGCGTGCCGATTGTCGGTGGTCCGGCCTACGCTGCTTCTTGATGGATCCGACCACCTCGCTCGCCGTCTCGGGACCGCTGCTGCTCGCGGCAGCGGTCGCGATGGTGGCGGGCGCGGTCAGCTTCGCTTCGCCCTGCGTGGTGCCGCTCGTGCCGGGCTACCTCGCCTACCTCGCGGGTCTGGTCGGGGCGCAGGCGCCGCTCGGGGACGCACCCGACCGCCGGTGGCGGGTCGCGGGGGCGGCGGCGCTGTTCGTCGCCGGGTTCACCGTGGTGTTCGGCGCGATCCTCGTCGGGGTCGTCTGGCTGGCCGACGCGCTGGTCGACAACGAAGGCGTCCTGCAGCGGGTCGGCGGGGTAGTCATGATCGCCATGGGGCTGGCGTTCGTCGGCCTCATCCCGGTGCTGCAGCGGGAGCGGCGGGTGCACTGGGTGCCCCGCGCCGGTCTCTGGGGCGCGCCGCTGCTGGGCGCCGTGTTCGGCCTGGGCTGGGTGCCGTGCATCGGCCCGACGCTCGCAGGCGTGGTCGCCGTGGCCGCGGGCACCGGCGGGGGATCGCTGCGCGGCATCGTGCTGACGCTGGCCTACTGCGCGGGCCTCGGCGTGCCCTTCGTCGTCATCGCGGTGGCCGCCTCGCGAGCCGTGGGCGCGCTCGGCTGGCTGCGCAGGCACTCCAGGAAGATCCAGGTCGGCGGCGGCGTCCTGCTGGTCGGTGTCGGGCTGTTGCTGCTCAGCGGCCTGTGGGACGGCTGGTTGGCGTGGCTGCAGACGTCGGTCTCCTCGTTCGTCCCGGTGATCTGACGTGGTGACGACCGAGGCGCCCCCGAGCCCGCCGCAGACCCCCGGCAACCCGACCTGGACCGTCCTGCGCAACGGGTGGCGCGCGCTCACGTCGATGCGCATCGCGCTCGTGCTGTTGTTCCTGCTCGCCCTCGGCGCGCTGCCGGGCGCGCTGCTGCCGCAGCGCTCGCTCAACCAGACACTCGTCGACCGCTACTTCACCGACCATCCCACGCTGGCCCCGCTGCTGGACCGGGTCGGGCTCTTCGACGTCTTCGCCGCGCCGTGGTTCGCGGCGGTCTACCTGCTGCTGATGATCTCCCTGGTCGGCTGTGTGCTGCCCAGGACGCTGGAGCACGCGAAGGCGCTGCGGGCTGCGCCGGTCGCCGTGCCGCGCAACCTCGCCCGGCTGCCCCACCACGGCGAAGCCGTCCTCGACGTCGCCCCCGAGGTCGCCGCAGATGCGGTCCGCGCCCGCCTCCGCGGCTGGCGGCGCACCGAGTCCGCCGAGGGCGAGGCGCGCGCGTTCTCCGCCGAGAAGGGCTACCTGCGGGAGGCGGGCAACCTCGTCTTCCACCTCTCTCTCATCGGGCTGCTGCTCGGCTTCGCCGCAGGCAAGCTCTTCGGCTACGAGGGCCAGGTCATCGTCCAGGCCGACGGCGGACAGTTCTGCAACACCGGGATCCTGGGCTACGACTCGTTCCGGGCGGGCCTTCGCGTCGACGGCACCAGCCTCGAGCCGTTCTGCGTGCGGGTCGACGACTTCACCGCCACCTACCTGCCCGACGGCCAGGCCTCCGCCTACGCGGCGAGCATCGGCTACCAGACGCCTGCCGACGTCGCCGCGGGCACGAGCGCGTGGCGACCGTTCCCGCTCGCGGTGAACAACCCGCTGCGCCTCGGCGGCGAGCGCGTCTACCTGCAGGGCCACGGCTACACCCCGCGGTTCACGGTGACCTTCCCCGACGGGCAACAACGCACCGGCGCGGTCCAGTGGACCCCGGTGGACGGCGCCACCCTCCTTTCGCAGGGCGCCACGAAGTTCCAGCGCCCCGGCGTCACCGACGATGCCCAGCGCAAGGCGAACGGGCTGGCGATCACCGGCCTGCTGGCCCCGACGACCTCCGGCGGCGACGTCGTCACCTCGGTGTTCCCGGCGGCCAACGATCCCGAGGTCGCGATCGACGTCCTGCGCGGTGATCTCGGCCTCGACGACGGGCGCGGCCAGTCGATCTTCTCGGTGGACCAGTCCAAGATCGATTCCGGCGCGCTCGTGCGGGTCGCCCGCGCCAACCTCGCACCCGGCCAGAGCGTCCGCCTCGACGACGGCACGGTCGTCCGCTTCGACGGTGTGGGCCAATGGGTCAACCTGCAGGTGAGCCACGATCCCGGCGAGTTCGCGGTGTTGGTGTTCGCCGTCGCGCTGCTTCTGGGGCTCGGGTGCTCGCTTTCGGTGCGGCGGCGGCGCTTCTGGGCCCGACTCACCCCGCTGAGCAGTGATGACGGTGTTCGACGTACGGTCATCGAGATCGGCGGGCTGGCCCGCACCGATCGCGCGGGGTACGGCGAGGAGTTCGACCGCCTGCGGGCGGAACTGCTATCGGAGGCCGTCCGACCGGACGCCCCTTCGCCGAACGCGCCCGCGGCTTCACCGGGCGTCGAACTGGGTAAGGACGTCTGATGCTCGCGCAACTCGCCCTCTACAGCGACCGGTGCTTCATGGCTGCGGTCGGGGTGTACGTGCTCGCGATGGTGTTGCACGGCTGGGAGTTCGCGCGCGAGCGCACCGCCGCGCCTGCACTGGTCGGAGCAGGCAGCGCCGAGGCGCTCACCCGGGCGTCAGACGTCGACGGATCCGCTGACCCGGCCCGGGGCGCCGCGCGGCCGCGGGCCGAGCGCATGGGCCGGATGGGCGTCTCGCTGGTCATCCTCGGGGTGGCGCTGCAGTTCGTCTCCATCGTCCTGCGTGGCTTCGCCGCGCAGCGCTGGCCGCTGGGCAACATGTACGAGTTCATCTCCGCCATCACGTTCGCGGCGATGATCACCTGGCTCGTCGTGCTCCGGCGCAGCCCGAGCCTGCGCCCCATCGGTGCGTTCGTGCTGTTCCCCGTGGTGATCCTGCAGTTCCTCGGCGGCACAGTGCTCTACACGCAGGCCGCGCCCGTGATGCCCGCGCTGCAGTCGTACTGGCTGGTCATCCACGTCACCACCGTGAGTATCGCGTCCGGCCTGTTCTTCGTGCCCGGCATCGCGAGCGCACTGTTCCTCCTCCGCACCGCCGACCGGTTGCCGGCGGCGCTGGCCGCGAAGGTGCCCTCGGCCGACGAGCTCGACCGGCTGGCCTACCGTGTGACGATCGTCGCCTTTCCGCTGTACACGTTCGCGGTCATCGCGGGTGCGATCTGGGCCGAGGCCGCGTGGGGGCGGTTCTGGGGCTGGGACCCCAAGGAGACCGTCGCGTTCATCGCCTGGGTGATCTACGCCGCCTACCTGCACGCACGGGCGACGGCAGGCTGGCGCAACGGTCCCGCGGCGTGGGTCAACGTGGTCGGTCTCGCCGCCGTCGTGTTCAACCTGTTCTTCATCAACCTGGTTGTCGCGGGCCTGCACTCGTACGCCGGAGTGAACTGAAGCGATTCACCTTTGTCGATCTCGACCGTAGGGTGGTCCCGCAGCTACCGTCGGCGTGGAGCAGAACGATGACCGGTCAACGTAGGGGATGCGGCGGGGTGGATCGATGACGGAGCGGGACCACGGTGGCGGCCGGGACTACCCGGACGGTTCCGTGGGTCGCTACGTGCGGGAGAGGTGGAGTTCGCCGCCGCAACCCCCGCAGGCCGCGCGGCCCTACATTCGGCCGGTCGAGCCGCATGCTCCGCGCTCCGCGCCGCGGGACGGGACGCGCACCGACCGCGAGTTCCCCGGCGACGAGTTCTCGGGCGACGAGTTCCCCGACGACGAGTTCACCGACGAAGGGGACGACGTTGCCGACGGCGGGGTCTCCGACGACGAAGGCGGGGATACCAGCAAGGGAAACACCGGCGCGAACATCGGCGACGCCGCCGACCTGTGGGCGTACCAGCCCGATCCGCCGGACCACGAGCCGGACGGCCCGATCGCCGACCCACGCACCACCAACGCGCCGGTGCGATCCCGCCGCAGCAGCCTGCACCCCGTCGCGACGCCGCCCCGCGGCGCAGGCCCCGCCGTCCCACGGGAGCGCTCGACCGGCCCGCTGCCGCCCGTCCGGCCCGCCGCCGGGCGCACCCAGGCGGCGCCGCCCCCCTTCGGCGGCCCCCACCACGAGCCGCCGCTGCGGCCTGCTGCGTCGTCGCCGCGCGCGGCATCGCGGGAGACTGCGCACTGGACCGATCCCGTCGCCGTCGCCGCACAGGAGTTGCAGCGCGCGCGGCAGTCCGAGCCCACCGCGCTGTCCTCGGACCGCTTGCTGCGCCACGCCAAGCGTCCGCCGCAGAGCGGGTGGCGACGACTGATGTACCTGCTGTCGGGCCGGACGGTCAACCCGGGGGAGAGCCCGACGGACGTTCGCCGTCGTGAGCTCACCATGCGGGTCAACCAACCGCTGTTGGGCTGCTACAAGATCGCGATGCTGAGCCTGAAGGGCGGCGTCGGCAAGACCACGATGACGGCCACGCTCGGCGCCACCTTCGCATCGCTGCGCGGCGACCGCGTCGTCGCCGTCGACGCCAACCCGGACCGCGGCACCCTGAGCCAGAAGATCCCTCTGGAGACCAGCGCCACCGTGCGCAATCTCCTGCGGGACGCCCAACGGGTCCGCCGCTACACGGACGTGCGCGCTTACACGTCGCAAGGCCCTTCGCGGCTGGAGGTGCTCGCCAGCGAGCAGGACCCCGCCGTGTCGGAGGCGTTCAGCGAGGACGACTACCGTCGCACCGTCGACCTGTTGGAGCACTTCTACAACATCGTGCTCACCGACTGCGGCACGGGCCTGATGCACTCGGCGATGTATGGCGTGTTGGGGGTCGCCGACCAGCTCGTGATCGTCTCGTCGGGTTCGATCGACGGCGCACGTAGCGCGTCGGCCACGATGGACTGGCTGGACGCGCACGGGCACGGCGAGCTGGTGGCCAACTCGGTGGTCGTCATCAACTTCGTGCACCGCTCCCGGGGCGGGGTGGACCTGAACCGGGTGTCGGAGCACTTCGCAGCGCGCTGCCGTGCGGTGGTCCGCATCCCCTTCGACGCGCATCTCGAAGAGGGCGCCGAGATCGACCTCGACCGTCTCGAGCCCGGCACGCGCATGGGCCTGCTCGAACTCGCGGCGAACGTGGCCGACGCGTTCGAAACCGTCCACGCGCTGTAACGGCGGCAGTCCCCAACGGGCCGCGGCGACGGGCGTCAGGCAGGCGGGTCTTCCCGGCGGCGGGTGCGCTCGTCGAGCTGGCGGAGGAACTCCGGGTCGTCGTCCGGGCCGCTCACGCGAGGACGAGTGTGGCCAGGGCGCCGAACGGGCTCAGCGGGGGTTTCGCCCTGGGCGGTGTTCATCGCCTTCCACAGCACGAGAGCGATGACTGCGGCGCCGACGAACGCGATGAGGAACAAGAGCATCCACGACCACCTCCTCGTCTGGAGGGTAGCTCAGCTGAGCCGTCGCCGTCGCACGGTCCGGCAATCAGAACGGGTTCATTACGGTCAGTGGGAACGCGTGATCGTGGCTTCGCTCGTGAGGTCGGCGAGCATCTCGCGGACCTCGGACTCGCGGAAGCGCCGGTGGCCGCCGGGGGTGCGGATCGAGCCGATGCGCCCCGCCGACGCCCAGCGCGTGACGGTCTTCGGGTCGACGCGGAACAGCGCTGCAACCTCTCCGGGGGTGAGCAGACGTTCGGCGTTACCCGGCGTGGTGACCGTCATGGTGATCCTCCTGCGATCTTGCGGCCGAAGGACGTCCGGCCAGCCGTTCCGGGCCATCGTGACACCTGGGACCCCAGGTACTCGAACCGTTGTCACCCGGTAAAGGGCTCTTAAAGGACGAACCGGACAGGTGTCGCGGCTGAAAGGGGCCGTAGGCTGATGCCCATGCCGTCAGCGCCCAGCCTCGTCGGTCCGCTCATCGCCTACACCGCGGCCCGGCTGGCCATCGTGGGCGTCATCGCTGGACTGCTCGTCGTCGCCGGGGTTCCGCTGCTCCTCGCGCTGCTCATCGGCCTGATCGCCGCCCTGCCGTTGTCCATGGTGCTCCTCCGCGGGCTGCGCGGGCGACTGGACACGTCCTTGGCCGTCGTCAGGGAGCGGCGGGCGGCCCAGCGCGAGGTGCTCAGGTCACGGCTGCGTGGCGACGACGCCGACCCGGCAGGCGAGCTTCGCGCCGACCCGGCCGCCGATTTCCGCGGCGGCCCGGGGGACCCGTCAGGCGACGCTGCCGAGCGCAAGGCCGACGCCCATGAGGACCGACCAGCCCAGCAGCAGTAGCCCGGTCTGGCCCAGCACGCGGATCAGCGCTCTCCCGTCGGCGCCCCCAAGCACCTGGCGCACCGGTACGACGGCCAGGGGCAGCGCCAGCAGGCCGAGCAGCACCGGCCAGCTGCGTAGCCCGGCCAACACCGTCAACAGGAAGGGGAGCACCAGCAGCGCGGCGTAGAGCCTGCGGGTGTCGCGGTCGCCCAGCACCACCGCCAAGGTGCGCTTGCCGACCAGCTCGTCGGTGGGGATGTCGCGCAGGTTGTTGGCCACGAGCACGGCGCAGGTCAGCATCCCGGCACCGACCGCGCCGACGATCGCGAGCGCGTTCGGCGGCCCGCTCTGCGTGATCACCGTCCCGAGCACCGCGACCGGCCCGAAGAACACGAAAACGGCGACCTCGCCGAGCCCGGCGTACCCGTACGGCCGCCTGCCGCCCGTGTAGAACCAGGCGCCCGCGACGCAGAGCACCCCGACCGCGATCAGCCACCACTGCCGCGACAGCGAGACGAGCGTCAGCCCGGCCAGCCCCGCCACGGCGAAGCAGATCAGCGCGGCGGTCCGCACGGCCGACGCCTCGGCCGCGCGCGACCCGACCAGCCGCATGGGGCCGACGCGGTCGTCGTCGGTGCCGCGGATGCCGTCGGAGTAGTCGTTGGCGAAGTTCACGCCGATCACCAGCGCGACCGCCACCACGAGGGCGAGCAGGGCTCGTCCCGGCGCCACGACGCCGCTCCCGATGGCCGCGCCGGTGCCGACGATGACGGGAGACACCGCCGTCGGCAGGGTGCGCGGGCGGGCGCCCTGGATCCACTGCGCCGGTGTCGCCACGGTCAAACGCTAACCCGGCCGGGCAACGGCGTGTGCGGCCGGGCTGTCACTGCTGGTCATTGCCGCCGACCCCAGCGTCAGTGCACACACCGACGTGGCCGAGGCCCGACACCGCCGACGCCGCGAGGTACTGCCCGATGCCGATGCGCAGCCAATCGCCCACCGTGCACTCCGCGGGGACGCCCGCGTTGTCCGCGGCGATCCCGACGACCTTGGCGTCCTGCTTGGGCGACGCGAGCACCGGGCCGGTGTCGACGACCTTCGCCAGCCGCACATCACCCGTCCAGAGGTACGTCACCGTCACGGTGCTGTTGGTGACCAGGCCCAGGTCGTCCCAGAAGACGCCGTCGCCGAGGTCGATGCCTGCGGGGTTGACGACGTGGCGCTTGTACTGGTCGTTGCCGCCGTTGTAGCTCTTCCGGAACGCCGCCTGGGCCTCCGGCATGCCCTGGGGGAGATCGGTCCACTGCTCACGGCGCGCCGCCGGGTTCCAGTAGTCGTCGTGGGTGTTCCACGGGCCGACGTCCCACACGGGCGCGAACACGCACCGGCCGTTGGCCGCGCAGACGCGCACCGAGTAGTCGCTCTTGCCGTCGGGGGACAGAGCGCGGCGCGACGGCAGCGCGACGAAGTGGTCATGGGGCGCGATGACGTGCCCGTTCGCGGTGGTGCCGCCGAGCAGTCCCTCGCGCGTCGCGTAGACGCTGTAGGTGAGGGCGCCGACGGCCTTCGTGCCCTCTTTCTGCGACGACGCCGCCGCCTTGAGGGTGAGGCCCGTGACGACCGGCCCGGGATCGCCCGTCAGCACGAGCCGGGCCTGTACCTGCGTCGACGACTCCGGCAGGACGGCGACGCCGTGCGCGTCGGCCGTGATCCACTCTGACCAGTTGCCGCTGGCGCGCAGGCCGCGCACGTCGACGGCGGCGTCGCCCCCCGCGCCCTGCTGCGCGGCGACGGAGACGGCGACGTGGTCGGTGGCGGCGGCGAGGCGGTGCTCGGGGAGGGTCAGCAGGCCGGTCGCCACCGCGCCCCCAGGCGCGGTCCGGGCGGTGGCGTCGGCCCCGCCTTCGGCGCCCCCGGCCGCGCCGTGACCGGCCGGGCTCGGGGGAGTGCCGACGGCGCGGGAGCGGCCATTGGGGCCATGGGGGGCCTGCGGCTGGGCCGGGTCGATGTGGCTGGGGCCTGGCTGGGTGGGGCCCGGCTGGGTGGGGCCCGGCTGGATGGGGCCCGGCTGGGTGGGGCCCGGCTGGGTCGACTCGGGCTGGGGCGATTCCGGCTGGGTCGGCTCCGGGGGCGCAAGGAATGCGGTCCTCGGGTCGATCCGGGCCGCGCCGTCGACCACCGCGACGCCCGCGCCGCTTCCGCCGGTCAGGGGCGGACTCCAGGTCGCGGCCAGGTCCGTCGCTGCATCTGCCGCGTCCGCAACGTCCGTGGCCGCGTCCGCCGCCTCCGTGGCCGCGTCCGCCACGTCCGCGTCCGTCGCGTCCGTCGCCGCCGCGTCGCCCGCCGCCGCGTCGCTGGTTGCCGCGTCCGTCGTCGCCGGGGTTGCCGCCATGGCGGGCTGCGCCGACGCCGTCAGCAGAGCGACGGCGGCCAGCAAAGCCGCCGTGTGCAGCGTGGTCCGCATGTTTGCCCCCGCAGTGACAGGTGTGACAGGTGGGTTGTGCGGGGCGCAGCAGATCGGATGAGGCTGTAGTGGTCAATGAGCAGAGAGTGATCGCCCCGAACGGGGACGGGACAACGCTCACCCGGCCGGGTGCACTCGGGTGACTTACACGGCTGTAGTTATATGCGCCGCCACCAGGCGCGCCACGGCGGTGCGGTCGGGCTTGCCGATGCCCCGCAGCGGAATCTCCGCCACCGCGACGATCCGGCGCGGCACGGCGGCCCGGCCGAGCTCGGCCCGCACGGCAGCGCGCAGTCCGTCCGCGACGGACGCCAGGTCGCCCGCCTCCGGCTCGCCCGCCGCCAGGTCGCCCGTCTCCGGCTTGCCCGCCTCGGGCTCGCCCGTCTCCAGCACGACCGCGGCCGCCACGACCTGTCCCCACTCGTCGTCAGGGATGGCGGTGACGCAGGCGGCCCGCACGCCGGGCAGGCTCGCGAGGATGCGCTCGACGGCAGCGGGCGCCACCTTCTCCCCGCCGGTGACGATCACGTCGTCGGCGCGGCCCAGCACCTCCAACCGCCCGTTGTGCCTGCGCCCGAGATCCCCGGTGCGGAACCGACCGCCCGCGAAGGCGACCGCCGTCTCGTCGGCGCGGCCGAGGTAGCCCGAGGCCAGCGTCGGGCCGCCGAGGAGGATTCGGCCATCGGCGTCGAGGTCGACGAGCACCCCGTCCAGCGCCACGCCGTCGTAGACGCACCCACCCGCGGTCTCGCTCATGCCGTACGTCGTGACGACCTGCACACCTTCGGCCAGCGCCCGCTCGTGGGTGGCGGAGTCGAGGGCGGCGCCGCCGACGAGCACGGCCGTGTAGGTGCGCAGCGCCGCCCGCGCCGAGTCGGTTTCGGCGTCGAGGATGCGGCGCAGCTGGGTGGGCACGAGGCTGGTGTAGCGCGGTCCGGGGCCGAGCGTGGCCGTCGCCTCCGCGAATCCCGACGGTCGGAAGCCCGCACGCGTTTCCAGGACCTGTGGGCGCGCTCCGGCGAGCAACGCCCTGACGATCACCTGTACCCCGGCGACGTGCTCGGCGGGCAGCGCGAGCAACCAGCGGCCTGGTCCGCCCAGCCGAGCCTCGGTGGCCCGCGCCGACGCCCGCAGCGCCGCGGCCGACAGCGCGACGAGCTTGGGCTCGCCGGTCGAACCCGAGGTGGCGATGACGACGGCGGTGCCGGAGGGCGCCGTCGTCGCGCTCGGCGCGGTGCCCGTCGGGACCGGCAGGACGGCTGGGGCGCCGTCGAGCGCCGCGGTCAGCGCGTCGACGAGCACGCCGACCCGCTCCGGCGACCCGTCCAGCTCGACGACCCGCAACGGGACCTCGCGTCTGCTGAGGGTGGGGTCGGCGGCCATCGGTGTCGAGCCTACGTCGCGGGCCCGACAGAGACCTCCCGGTCCGGAGCATGCGGCTGCGCCGGGCCGGCCTCGCAGAGCTTTTCGGCGTCGTCGCAGGAGTTCGACCACCTGCGACGACGCCACAGGGTCTGCCGAGTCAGCCCGACGGGGAGCCCGACGGCTCAGCCGGGCAGGGCGGCGCCCGGGAAGCCGCGGACCGGGTGCGCCTCGTAGGAGAAGATGCCCGCGGCGACGCCCGGGTCCCCGTCCATGATGGCGTGCACCTCGTCGGGTCCGACGGTGAAGACGGCCAGCCCCGCCCAGTCGCTGTCGTCGGTGGCGGGGAGGATGATCGCGGCGAGACCGGCGTCCATGAGGGCGAAGTTGCGCCTGCCGTGCTCCCAGACGATCGGGTCGACGTCGGGGCGCACGAAGGTGGACGTGGTGCGCAGCAGGACCGCGGTGAAGGGTTTGACCGCCGCACGCCTGCGGTTCATCTCCTCGTCGCTGAGCGTGGGCACGGCGCGGCCGAGGAGCTGCACCTGGCCGTGGGCGGTCTCGGCCCGGGAGACAGCCTCCGCGAACCCGGTCAGGCTCCAGCCGGAGGCGACCGCGTCGCGCATCTGCTCCCAGCCCTCGCCGTGCCGGTCGAGGTGGCGGTGGATGAGTACGACGTGGGTGCGGCGCGGCCCGACGGCGGTGAAGGTGATGTCGACCTCGCTGCAGCGGGCCGGATCGGGTTCCAGCTCCCAGCCGGTGTTGATGTTCCAGCTGAAGCGGACGCGGGCGGGCGGCTGGTAGGCGAGGATGGTCGCCCAGCGACACGTGCTGCCGTCGACGCCGTGGTCGACGATGTGGCCGCCGACCCACGGCTGGAACTCCATGGAGGCCAGCTCGGCCCGCAGGATGTGCTTGTCGGCGTCCCACCAGGTGCCGATCTTCTCGGTGAAGACCTGGAAGGCCTGCTCGACCGAGGTGTCGACGACGACGGACGTGCTCACCGAGGTCTCGGTCAGGGTGCTCATGTGTCCTCCGATGTCGGATGGTCAGCGGCCGCCTGCGCGGCTGCGTCGGCAAAGGCAGCCAGAGAACGCTGCCAGAAGGTGTCGAAGTAGGCGCGGACGACGGCCAGCGCCTCGGGGTTCACGGCGTAGATGCGCCGCGTGCCCGCGGCACGGTCGAAGACGAGCCCCACCTGCTTGAGGACCTGGAGATGCTGCGACACCGCCGAGCGGGTCACCGGCAGATCGCGGGCAAGCTCGCCGACGGCCGCAGGGCCGTCCGCGAGGCGCTCGACGATCGCCCGGCGGGTGGGGTCGGCCAGGGTCTCAAGCACGGCTAGTGCGTTAGTCATGGCTAACGAAAGCTACGACTAACCGTCGGTGCGTGTCAAGCACGCCGTCTTCAGTAGTGCCAGGGGTACGGGCTCCAGTCGGGGGCGCGCTTCTCCAGGAACGCGTCCCGGCCCTCGACCGCCTCGTCGGTCATGTAGGCCAGCCGCGTCGCCTCGCCCGCGAACAGCTGTTGGCCGACGAGCCCGTCGTCGAGCAGGTTGAACGCGTACTTGAGCATCCGCTGGGCCTGTGGCGACTTGCCGTTGATCTCCTTCGCCCACTCCAGCGCCACCCGCTCGAGCGACGCGTGCGGCACGACCTCGTTCACCGCGCCCATCTGGTGCATCTGCTCCGCGTCGTACGTCCGGCCCAGGAAGAAGATCTCCCTGGCGAACTTCTGCCCCACCTGACGGGCGAGGTAGGCGGAGCCGTAGCCGCCGTCGAAGCTGCCGACGTCGGCGTCGGTCTGCTTGAACCGGGCGTGCTCGGCGCTGGCCAGCGTGAGGTCGGCGACGGCGTGCAGGGAGTGCCCACCGCCTGCGGCCCAGCCGTTGACGACGGCGATCACCACCTTGGGCATGAACCGGATCAGCCGCTGGCACTCGAGGATGTGCAGCCGTCCGGCTCTGGCGGGGTCGACGGTCTCGGCCGTGTCCCCCGAGGCGTACTGGTAGCCGGTGCGGCCGCGGATGCGCTGGTCGCCGCCGGAGCAGAACGCCCAGCCGCCGTCCTTCGGGGACGGGCCGTTGCCGGTGAGCAGCACGCAACCGACGTCGGGGGTCTGGCGGGCGTGGTCGAGCGCGCGGTAGAGCTCGTCGACGGTGCCGGGGCGGAACGCGTTGCGCACCTCGGGGCGGTCGAACGCGATGCGCACCGCACCGGTGTCGACCGCGCGGTGGTAGGTGATGTCGATGAAGTCGAACCCCGGGACGGGGCGCCAGGCATCGGGGTCGAAGATCTCGGACGGCGAGTCGGCCACGGAGCGGGACACTAGCCGTGCGCGGAAACCATCGCTCTGGCGATGGTTTCCGCGCACGGCCACTATCCGAGCGTGAACGGATCCCGGGTGCCGCCGGTGAGCTCCACCCACACCGACTTGTTCTCGGTGTACTCGTTGATCGCCTCCGCCCCGTTTTCGCGGCCCAGTCCGCTGGCCCCGTAGCCGCCGAACGGCACCGACGGCGACACGACCCGGTACGCGTTGATCCACACCGTGCCCGCGCGCACCTTCGCCGCGACCCGGTGCGCCCGGTGCACGTCCTTCGTCCAGACCGCGCCCGCGAGGCCGTACGGGGTGTCGTTGGCGAGCTTGAGGGCCTCGTCCTCGTCGGTGAACGTGACGGCCGAGAGGACCGGGCCGAACACCTCCTCGCGGAAGACGGTGTCGGACGGCTTCACCGACAGCACCGTGGGCTGGACGAACAGGCCGCCGAGCGCGTCGTCGGCCGCGCCGCCGTACGCGACCGTGGCGCCTTCCGCCCGCGCGGTGTCGAGGTAGCCGAGCACCTTCTCGTACTGCGGACGGTTGGCGACCGGGCCCATCTCGGTCGCCGGGTCGTTGGGGTCGCCCAGCTTGATCTGCGCCGCGCGCTCGGCCACGAGCCGCACGAGCTCGTCGTGCACCGACTCGTGGACGATCAGTCGCGAGCCCGCCATGCACGTCTGGCCGGTGGCCGCGAACACGCCCGCGACGAGTCCGTTGGCCGCGGCCTTGAGGTCGGCGTCCGCGAACACGATCTGTGGGGACTTGCCGCCCAGCTCCAGGGTGACCTTGTTGAGGTTCTCGGCCGCCGCGTGCGCCACGGCCCGTCCGGTGGCGGTCGACCCGGTGAACGCCACCTTGTCGACGCCCTTGTGCGCCGCCAACGCGGCCCCGGTCTCCCTGGACAGGCCCGTGACGACGTTGACCACGCCCGGCGGGAAGCCCGCCTCGGCGATGAGCTCAGCGAACCCGAGGGTCGACGCAGGCGAGTGCTCCGAGGGCTTGATCACGACCGTGCACCCGGCCGCCAGGGCAGGCGCGAGCTTCCACGTCATGAGCAGCAGCGGGGAGTTCCACGGCGTGATCGCAGCGACGACGCCGACCGGCTCCCGCCGCGTGTAGACCAGGTAGTTGGGGTTGGGCGTGGGGATCTGGCGGCCTTCCAACGTGGCCGCGAGCCCCGCGTAGTACTGGTACCAGCCGCCCAGCCCGTTCATCTGGCCGATCATCTCGCGGAAGAGCTTGCCGGAGTCGTTGACCTCGAGCCGGGCGAGGCGTTCGGCGTTCTCCCCGATGAGGTCGGCGAGGCGGCGCATGAGCGCGGCGCGGGCAAACCCGGTGGTGGCGCCCCACTCGCCGTCGAGCGCGGCCCGTGCCGCGGAGACGGCGGCGTCGACGTCCTCGGGGCCGCCGTCGGGGATCTCCGCCCACGGCTCGCCGGTGTAAGGGTTCTGGGACAGGAACGTAGCGCCCGACATCGCCGCCACCGGCTTGCCTGCGATCAGCATCGAAAACTTCTCGAGCGGAGCCATCTCGTCCTCCTCGACGTCGCAGGCCCCGACTCTAGGATCGGTGTGCGCGGGTCACAACGGCCTGGATGCGGGACCGGCCTGCGGAGGACGTCCGTGGTCGACAGGAGCGGGTGTCGGCGCCCTAAGCCGGTCATGTCCGCCTCGACGCGCGCAAGGCCGCTCCGATGGGGGCCCCAGCCGCGATGATCGGTGTGAACCGCACCTGATGGTCGTGCGCGCCGCCGTGGTGTGCGGGTGGTCGTGATCATTGGTGGGCGGCAACCTCACAACGAGCAGCAGCCGCCGGCGCACCCGAGCGCGTCGTGACGTGAGTGGTGTCCGGGCGCGGCAGACCCCGGTCACGTCCACTCGACGCGCGCAAGGCCACTCGGTTGGGGCCCAACCGCGATGATCGGTGCGAACCGCGCCTCGTGGTTGTCCGTATCGCCGTGGTGTGCGGGTGATCGCGATCATCGGTCCGCGGCATCCTCACAACGAGCAGCGACCCCCGTGCACGCCAATGAGCCGGGTTGCCGGACTCGCCGTGCTGGGTTGCCCGACTCGGCGTGCGCAGAGGCACGACTCACCCTGCTCGGGGACCGGACTCGGTGTGCGCAGATGCACGACTCACCCTCCGCCGGGGCTGGCGTCGGCGGGCCCAGGGGGGCGGGCGCCGGCAGTATCGGAGAGATGCAGTCCCTGCCCAAGGGCGCGAACGCGCCACTCCCACCCGGCCCCGTCGCGGTGCGCGTCTCCGCCGCCGCAGCGGTCGACATCTCCGCGCTGTTGGTCACGTCCGGGGGCAGGGTGCGCGACGACGCCGACTTCGTCTTCTACAACCAGCCCAGCGCACCGGGGGTCCGCTACGACCCGGCCGGGGTCGACGTCGACCCGTCGGCGCTCGACGCCGCCATCGAGCGCGTCGTCGTCACGGCCAGCCTCGACGGCAGCGGCCCCGCAACCTTCGGTGCACTCGGTGACCTGCGCATGGACGTCGCAGTGGACGGGCAGCCGTTCGCGGAGTTCGTCCCCGACGGCCTCGACCGCGAGACCGCGCTGCTGTGCGTCGAGCTGTACCGGCGGGCGGGGGCGTGGAAGGTCCGCGCCGTCGGGCAGGGCTACGCGAACGGCCTCGCGGGCATCGCCACCGACTTCGGGATCACGATCGACGCCCCCGCGCCGCCCGCCCCACCGGCACCGCCGCGGGCCGCCGCCCCCGCCCCACCGGCACCGGCGCGGGCCGCTACCCCCGCCCCGGCCGCCCCGCCCCGCCGTGGCCTCCGCCCAGCGGTCTCCGCCCAGCAGGCCCCCGCCTCGCCCAACCCAACCGCGCAGGCGCGGGCCGCCGCCGCTACCTCGCCCGTCCCACCGGGGCAGGCGCGGACTGTCGCGCCCGCCCCACACGCCGCCGTCCCGTCCACCAAGGTCAACTTGGACAAGGGGAGGGTGTCGCTGGCCAAACGTCAGACGGTCTCCCTGGTCAAGACGGGCGCGCCCGCGCTGCGGCGCGTCGTCATGGGGCTGGGCTGGGACCCCGCCCAGCGGGGCGTCGACATCGACCTCGACGCGTCGGTGATCGTCGTCAACGCGAAGGGCCGCAAGGTCGACGCCGTGTGGTTCATGGCCAAGAGCGCCTACAAGGGCGCGATCGAGCACTCCGGCGACAACCTCACCGGCGAGGGCGAAGGCGACGATGAGACGATCACCATCGACCTCGCCCGGCTGCCGGAGGAGGCGTACGCGCTCGTCTTCACGGTGAACTCCTTCCGTGGTCAGAGCTTCACCGAGGTGCGCAACGCCTACTGCAGGCTGCTCGACGCAGGCTCAGAGGCCGAGCTGGTGCGCTTCGACCTCACCGACTCCAAACCCAAGACGGGCGTGATCATGAGTGTGTTGGTGCGCGCGGGCGCCACCTGGGACATGACGGCCATCGGCGAGTTCCACGACGGCAAGTCGGCGAGCGCGATGTTCGCGCCTGCCGAGCAGCTGGTGCGGGCCTTGGCCGGGCTCCGATGAGCGAGATCACCGTGAACGACATCCCCGTGAGCGATCGCCGGGGAAGCGACCTTGCCGCCGAGCTCGCCCGTGCCGTGCGGGGCACTGTGCGGTTCGACGCAGGCACGCGCGCGATGTTCTCGGCCGACGCGTCCAACTACCGGCGCGTCCCCATCGGCGTCGTCACCCCGCGTGACGCCGACGACGTCGAGGCGGCGGTCGCCGTCTGCAGCGCCCACGACGTCCCGTTGCTGCCGGTCGGCGCGCGCACGTCGATCGCGGGGCAGGCGGTGAACACCGCGGTGGTGCTCGACTTCTCCCGCATGAACGCGATCCTCGCGCTCGACCCTGACGCGCGCACGGCACGCGTGCAGCCCGGCGTCGTCCTCGACGCCCTGCGCGACGCCGCCCGTCCCCACGGCTTGACGTTCGGCCCCGACCCGTCCACGCACAACCGCTGCACGCTCGGCGGGATGATCGGCAACAACGCGTGCGGGTCGCACTCCGTCGCGTGGGGCAAGACGGTGGACAACGTCCACGCGCTCGACGTGCTCACCTACCGCGGCGAACGCCTCGAGGTCGGCAAGGGCACCCCCGCAACCGGACGCGTTCCCGCGGCGTTGCAGGCGTTGGCGGACAAGAGCGGCCCGGCTGTCCGCGCGGCGTTCCCCGACCTCACGCGCCGGGTCTCGGGCTACAACCTCGACCAGCTCCTGCCGGAGAACGGGTTCGACCTCGCCCGTGCCCTCGTCGGCACGGAGGGCACCTGCGCGACGATGCTGGAGGCGACCGTCGCGCTCGTGGCCGCGCCGCCGGTGCGCGCGCTGGCGATCCTCGGGTTCCCCGACGCCTACACCGCCGCCGACCACGTCATGCCCGTACGCGCGCTCCACCCGTTGACGATCGAGGGGATGGACGCCGGACTGATCGCCGCGCTGCGGGCGTCGCGGGGTGGGCGGGGAGAAGGCACAGCGACGAGCGCGTCGCGGATGCTGCCCGAGGGTGGCGGCTGGCTCTACGTGGAGACCGGCGGGGCGACCCGCGGCGAGGCCGAGGCGGCCGCGAAGGCCGTCGTCGCGGCGTTGCCGGGCGTGCCGTCGCTCGTCGTGACCGACCCGGCGGCCATGCGTGCGCTGTGGCGGATCCGTGAGGACGGCGCGGGCATCGTCACCCGCAGCCCCGACGGCGACGAGGCCTGGCCGGGGTGGGAGGACGCCGCGGTGCCGCCGGAGCGGTTCGGCGCCTATCTGCGGGAGTTCGACGCGCTGTTGGCACGGCACGGGCGCCGCGGCGCCTACTACGGGCACTTCGGCGACGGCTGCCTGCACATCCGGATCGACTTCGACCTGCTCACGTCGAAGGGTGTCGGGGGCTTCCGGGCGTTCATGGAGGATGCGGCGGACCTCGCGGTGGCGCACGGGGGCTCGCTCTCGGGCGAGCACGGCGACGGGGTCGCGCGCGCCGAGCTGCTGCCGCGCATGTACCCGCCGGAGATCATCGACGCGTTCGCGGCGTTCAAGGGCATCTGGGACCCCGACGACCGGATGAACCCCGACCGCGTGGTGCGGCCCGCCAAGCTCGACGAGGACCTGCGCGTGTTCGTCGGCCTGCCGACCCTGCGCGACGCCCCCGCGTTGGCGTTCACCGAAGACCGCGGCTCGTTCACCAGGGCCACCCGCCGCTGCCTCGGGGTGGGGAAGTGCGTGACGGCGTCGGGCGGGGTGATGTGCCCCAGCTTCCGCGCCACGGGGGAGGAGCAGCACTCGACCCGCGGTCGCGCGCGGCTGCTGTTCGAGATGGCGAACGGGCAGGTGATCACCGACGGCTGGCAGTCGCCAGAGGTCGAGGAGGCGCTGGACCTGTGCCTGTCGTGCAAGGGCTGCAAGCGCGACTGCCCGGTCGGCGTGGACATGGCCGCCTACAAGACCGAGTACCTGGCCCAGCGGTACCGGCGGCGGCTGCGCCCGATGTCGCACTACAGCATGGGGGCGCTGCCCCGCTGGCTGCA